>NZ_JBVJGW010000004.1:0-506381 GCF_055587105.1 Streptomyces sp. NPDC048461
CCAGATGTGGAAGCCCGGTAACGGGTGAAGCTGACTGGTACTAATAGGCCGAGGGCTTGTCCTCAGTTGCTCGCGTCCACTGTGTTAGTTCTGAAATAACGAACAGCTGTGTTGTCATCCAGTGTTCAAATTTCATAGTGTTTCGGTGGTCATAGCGTTAGGGAAACGCCCGGTTACATTTCGAACCCGGAAGCTAAGCCTTTCAGCGCCGATGGTACTGCAGGGGGGACCCTGTGGGAGAGTAGGACGCCGCCGAACAATTATTGTGGGAAAGCCCCGCACCTTATGGTGCGGGGCTTTTCTGCGTTCCGGACCCATTCGGGCTTTCGGGAACAACCGCAGCGGGCTGGTCGTGCCGGGGGGTGAGGTTCAGGGGAGGTCGGCCTGGGGCCAGCGGGAGCGGGCTTGTTCGCGGCTGCGGCAGAAGGCGAGCAGCGGGAGGGCCTCGTCCGCGAGGAGATCCGGGAGCTGGGGGACGGGGGCCACGGCCGCCACGTCTTCCAGGATCAGGGAAAGTGGTGGGTCGAGCCGACCGCGGGATGACCGTGCGGCCATGCGGCGGCCGTGCTCGACCACGTGCGAGGCGAGTGCGGTGAGCAACGGCATCGCACCCGGGTGGGTACGGGGGTCTTCCAGCGGTTCGCCCACCACGTAGAGGCTGCCCCCTTCGCCGAGGAACGAAGCCAGGGTGAGGGAATCGGTTCGGTTCGGGGTGCAGGCCTCGCGGATGTGGATCGAGGCGAGGCAGGAGAGGGCACGGGCCGTCAGGTGCTGGGCCAGTTCCCGGCGTTCGGGGTGCGCGGTGAGGGCGCTTTCGAGTTCGCCGGCGGCGCCCGCCGTGGCGTGGGGGTGGGTGCGCAGGACGCGTACGGGTTCCTGGGCGTTGGTGCCCTGGGTCCAGCGCTGAAGGTGCTTGAAGGGGCGGTTGTCGAGGGCTGCCGCCTGGAGCCAGCTGCGGAGGAGCGTTTCGGCGGTGTCGGCGACCGCTGCGTCCATCCGGGCCTGGGGGCGGACCGGGGCCAGCAGGGCGGTCGCGCGGGCGGCGGCGGTGTCGCGGTCGGCGCAGCCCTCGGCGGGGTTCCAGTGCATGCGGGCCGGGGTGTCGCAGAGGTGCGAGGGGTCGTAGAGGAGGACCGGGCCGAGTTTGGCGCGGGCGTCCTTGGTCTCGGCCCAGAGGGCGGGGGACGAGGTCACGACGAGGGCGGCGCCCTCCGCTGCGGCGATGGCCTGGGCGGCGAGGTGGTGGCGCTCGGCGGGGCCGGCGTAGGTCAGCCGGCGCGGTGGGGTGGCCAGGGGCGCGGGGCCGGCGGGGGCGTAGCCGAAGCCGTAGCGGTAGGCCTCGTCCGCCGGGGGGCCGGTGCGGTCCTGCGTGCGGTCGGCGGGCGACGGCCGTACGGGACCGGCCCCGGCCGCCGCGAGCGGTGCGGCGGCGGTCACGGGCGCGTGCAGGGGAGCCGGCAGGTGGGGCGGGCCCTGCGGGGCGGGTACCGGGGTGCGTTCCGGGGCGGGGGCCGGCGGTACGGGTGCGTACGCGGCGGCCTTGGCCTCGGCGGGGGTGTCCGCGGCCGGGGCGGGGTCGTGCGCGGCCGGCTCGGGTGCGCGGGCGGCCTGGCGGGCGAGGGCGCGGCGGGACTTGGTGCGGGCGACCACGCCGATGACGAAGACGGCCACGACGAACATCACCAGCAGCTGGCTGACGAACAGCCCCCAGAACAGGCCCCAGCCCGGGAGGGCTCCGGCGGTGGTCTCCGGCCAGGCGCCGGCGACGTCGTGGGGCTCCGCTATCAGGGCGCGGATCGCGTCCGGGGTGCGGGTGAAGGTGACGCTGTCCGGCCAGGCGCCCTTGGCGAAGAGGGCGGCGAGGCCGGTGGCCGTCCAGACCAGGACGGCCAGGCCGAGGAGGAAGCCCAGGAGGCCGAGGAGCAGGCCGTCGGGGATGCCGCCGCGGCCGGGGGCGTCCGTACGTCGTGCGTCGGGCATGGTCAGGCCACCGTGGTCGCGGCGCCCGGGCCGCCGCGGCGGCGCTCGATGGACAGGGCCCGTTCCTCCGCCTCCAGTTCGGCGGCGAGCATGTCGTCGTGGAGGGGGGCGGGGGCGGAGGACTCGGTCATGGCGCGGTCGGTGTAGACGAGGGGGCGTTCGGCTTCGGTGATCAGGTGTTTGACCACCTGGACGTTGCCGTTGACGTCCCAGACCGCGATGCCGGGGGTCAGCGTGGGGATGATCTCGACGGCCCAGCGGGGCAGGCCGAGGACGAGGCCGGTGGCGCGGGCCTCGTCGGCCTTCTGGGCGTAGATGGTTCTGGTGGAGGCCATCTTGAGGATGGCGGCGGCTTCCCGGGCGGCCGCGCCGTCGACGACGTCGGAGAGGTGGTGGACGACGGCGACGAAGGACAGGCCGAGGCGGCGGCCGAACTTCAGGAGGCGCTGGAAGAGCTGGGCGACGAAGGGGCTGTTGATGATGTGCCAGGCCTCTTCGACGAGGAAGATGCGCTTCTTGCGGTCGGGCCGGATCCAGGTGTGCTCCAGCCAGACGCCGACGATCGCCATCAGGATGGGCATGGCGATGGAGTTGCGGTCGATGTGGGACAGGTCGAAGACGATGAGGGGCGCGTCGAGGTCGATGCCGACGGTGGTGGGGCCGTCGAACATGCCGCGCAGGTCGCCGTCGACGAGGCGGTCGATGACGAGGGCGACGTCGAGGCCCCAGGCCCGGACATCGTCTATGTCGACGTTCATCGCGAGGGCCGATTCGGGCTCCGGGTGGCGGAGCTGTTCGACGATGTCGGTGAGGACGGGCTGGCGGTCGCGGATGGTGTCGACGACGTAGGCGTGGGCGACCTTGAGGGCGAAGCCGGCGCGCTCGTCGAGGCCGTGGCCCATGGCGACTTCGATGATGGTGCGGAGCAGGGCGAGCTGCCCGGTCGTGGTGATGGCCGGGTCGAGCGGGTTGAGGCGGATGCCGTCGTCGTTCGCGGCGATCGGATCCAGGCGGATGGGGGTTATTCCCAGCTGCTGGGCGATCAGGTTCCACTCGCCGACGCCGTCTTCGCCCTGGGCGTCGAGGACGACGACCTGGCGGTCCTTGAAGCGGAGCTGGCGCAGGACGTACGTCTTCTCCAGGGCGGACTTGCCGTTGCCGGACTCGCCGAGGACCAGCCAGTGGGGGGCCGGGAGTTGCTGGCCGTACAGCTGGAAGGGGTCGTAGATGTAGCCCTTGCCGCTGTAGACCTCGCGGCCGATGATGACGCCGGAGTCGCCGAGGCCGGGGGCGGCGGTGGGCAGGTAGACGGCTTGCGCCTGCCCGGTGGAGGTGCGGACGGGCAGGCGCGTGGTTTCGACTTTGCCGAAGAGGAAGCTGGTGAAGGCGTCCGTCAGGGCGGACATGGGATCGCGCATGGGCGGCACTTCCTTCCGGCTAGCGTCGGATGCCGGTGGCGAACGGCAGGGTGTTGACGAAGGCGCGGTGGTGTTCGCGGTCGCACCACTCGAGCTTCAGGTAGGACTTGCCGGCGGAGGCGCGGATGGTGCGCTTGTCGCGGGCGAGGGCTTCCGGTGAACGCGAGGACACCGTGATGTACCCGACCAGGTTGACTCCCGCCGCACCGCTGGCGAGATCTTCACCCCTCTGGTCGAGCCGTCCGTGGGCGGCGATGTCGCGGGGGTCGACGGTGCGGTTCATCTTGGCGGCGCGGGAGGCGTCGGCCTCGTCGTTGGTCTTCTCGGTGAGCATCCGCTCGATGGCGATCTCGGTGGGTTCGAGGTCCATGGTGACGGCGACGGTGCGGATGACGTCGGGGGTGTGGACGAGGAGGGGGGCGAGGAAGTTGACGCCGACGGGCGTCATCGGCCATTCCTTCACCCAGGCGGTGGCGTGGCACCAGGGGGCGCGGGTGGAGGACTCGCGGGTCTTGGCCTGGAGGTAGGTGGGTTCGACCGCGTCGAGTTCGGCCGGCCAGGCGTTGCGCTTGGTCATGGCCTGGATGTGGTCGATGGGGTGGTCCGGGTCGTACATGGAGTGCACGAGGGAGGAGAGGCGGCCCTGGCCCAGCGGCTGGCGGACGCGGATGTCGGCTTCGGCGAGGCGGGCGCAGATGTCGGTGAGCTCGCGGGCCATGACGATGGCGAGGCCGGCGTCGCGGTCGAGCCTGCGGCCCTTGTGGGGGGTGGAGGCGCGGGCGATGGTGTGTGCCTCGGCGGAGAGTTCGCGCGTGTAGTGCATGCAGGCGACGAGGTACGCGCGGTGCTGCTCGGAGGAGGTGGACACCATCGACTGGAGCTGCTCGTAGGAGTCGCGGAGCCAGCCGGGGGCCTGGGTGTCGCCGCGCTGGGCGACGTCCTTGGCGTGGGCGTCGGGGTCGGCGGGGAGCGTACGGGCGAGCATCTGGAGGCGGGTGACGAAGCCGTCGCCGTTGGCCACGTGCTTGAGGAGGGTGCCGAAGCGGTCGACGAGCGCTTCCTGGTCCTCGCTGTCGCGCAGGCCGACGCCGGGGCCCTCGATCTCGATGGCGGCGGTGACGGTCCTGCGGTCGGCGTGGAGGAGTACGGCGATCTCGTCGGGGCCGAAGGGGGCGGCGAGCCAGTTGATGCGGCCGATGCCGGGCGGCGGGCCGACCTCGACCTCGCGGCCGTCGGCGCCGCGGAAGCCGGCTTCCATGGCGCCGGAGCGGTAGGCGGTGCCGCGGCGCAGGATGCGCTTGTAGCTGCGGCCGATCTCGAACCAGCGGTAGAAGGTGCGGCCCTTGTACGGGACGTACACGGCGGCGAGCGCGATCATGGGGAAGCCGGCGAGGCTGACGATGCGCAGGGTGAGGTCGGGGACGAGCAGTCCGCTCATCATGCCGAGGAACGCCCCCGCGATGATCAGGGCGATCTCGCCGGTCTCGCGGTTCTTTCCGACGATCGCGTTCGGCCGGGCCCGGCCGATGAGATACGTGCGGCGGGGTGCGACCGGGTGCATCTGGTGGGACTGGGTCGTCAACGCCCGTCACCTCCTGTGTTCCTCGTGCTCGAACTCGTGCTCGTGCGGGGCGGGGGTGCGGCGGAGGGGACAGATCCGCCGCCTGCTCCGCCGCCCGAGCCGCGGCTGCTGTGGGCGGCCACGCCTCCGGACATGGGGTTGGCGGGGCGGGGCGCGCTCTGGGAGCCGCCGCCTCCGCCGTCGCCGCGGTGGGCGCCGCGGCTGCTGTGGGTCTTGATGCCCTGCGAGACGAGGGAGGCCGGGGAGCTGATGACGGCGGCGGCCTGGGCGCCGTCGGTGGCCTTGCTGCGGCCCGCGCGGGCGGAGGCGATCTCGTCGCCGAAGCCGGGGACGAAGCGGTAGATCATCGCGGAGGCGAAGATCGCCAGCAGGATGATGGCGAGGCCGGTGACGACGGCGGAGAAGGCGTTGGGGCCCTTCTCGCCGGCCAGGGCGCCGGCCAGGCCGAGGACGATGACGATGACCGGCTTCACGAGGATGACGGCGATCATGATGCCGGCCCAGCGGCGGACGTGGCCCCAGAGGTTGCGGTCGACGAGGCCCGCGTAGACGACGACGCCGAGGAGGGCGCCGACGTAGAGGAGCGCGGCGCGGATGAACAGCTCGAGGTAGAGCACGCCGGCGGCGAGGACGGTGACGAGGGCGACGACGATCAGCATGATCGGGCCGCCGCCGATGTCGTCGCCCTTCTTGAGGGCTTCGGTGAAGGAGCCGAAGAAGACGTCGGTCTGGCCGCCGGTGGAGGCGGCGATGACCTCGGTGATGCCGTCGGTGGCGGAGACGATCGTGTAGAGGACGAGGGGGGTGAAGGCGGAGGCGAGGACGGTGAGCCAGAGGAAGCCGATGGCTTCGGAGATGGCGGTGGTGAGGGGGACGCCCCGGATGGCGCGCTTCGCGACGGCGAAGAGCCAGAGGACGAGGGTGAGGATGGTGGAGGCGGCGAAGACGACGGCGTACTGCTTGAGGAAGGCGTCGTTGGTGAAGTCGACTTCGGCGGTGCCCTTGACGGCTTCGCTGAGCTTGGTGACGATCCAGGCGGCGGCGTCGGCGCAGCCCTTGGCGAGGGAGGCGAGGGGGTTGAGGGCGTCGGCGGGATCGTTGGGTGCGAGGCCGGGGGAGGGGGCGCCGCCGGTGGAGCCGCGTTCGCAGTAGTCCTTGGCCGGGCCGCGGATCAGGTCGCAGGGGTTGTTGCTCGCCTGCGGCGTCGGGGTTGGCGTCGGGACAGGAGCGGCGGCCGCCCGAGTGGCGAGGAGCATGACGGTGACCTGCACGGCTGCCACGATTGCCGTGAGGGACGTCCGGCGACGGCTAGCGTGCATAGGTGAGCCCCCCGAACTGTGACACAGCGGCTGCCATCTCCTCCGCCGTGGCGGCGGCCTGGTCACGACCCACTGGAGCGGGGCCGTCCTTCTGCGTGAAGTCGGCGACCCGCCAGTCTCCGTTCAGCCACCTGAGCTCGAACGTGTTCGTGTACCAGCTCTCCGAGACCGGGTTCTTCGAACCTTCGCCTGCGAGTCCGAAGAGAGCCGAGTACCAGACGGAGATGCTGGCGGAGTCCCCGCTGAACTTCTCGACCTTCGTCCCCACAGGGTTCATACGCGAGATGAAGGTCAGACCCTTGGGAGCCTTGCCGGCGGCATCGAGGCCGATCCGGGCGAGGAAGTCCTGGTCTGCGTAGAGCTTGTCGAGGTCGCTCTGGCGGGCGGCGGCGATATCGGGCAGGTAGACAGCCTGCACGAGCGCACGTCTACGGGCTCCGTCGAACATGGCGTCGGAGCCGAGGGCGACCGCGTAGTTGGCGGCTGCCGACTGGGCGCCCTGTTCGTCGTGGGCGAAGCCGCGGGGGATGCCCGAGGACGTGTCCGTGACCGGCTTGGTGCCCGTGGCCGCCGTGGAGTTGGTGGACGGGGACTTGTCCGAGGTCTCGGAGGTGGGGGTGTCCGGGGACTGGTTCGCGAACGCGATCGCCGCGATCAGGAGGACCACCACGCCGACCACCGTGATCAGGCTGCGGGAGGCGCGGGGGGTGCGGCGGGTGGGGCCGTACGCGTCCGTCGGGGAGTCGGGGAGGCGGGTTCGGGTCTGGCCCGTGCCGCCGACCTCGCCGTAGCCGCCGCCGTACTGGTCGTCGTTGCTCATTCCGTGTCGGCCCCCTCCGCGTCGTACGACGGTAGCGCTGGTTCCCGCGTAGGTGCGGTGTGGTGAGTCCTCATCAGGTACGGCCGCGGCGGCGGCCCCGCTAGACGGCCATTCCGTAGACGATCGTGAAGAGGGTGCCGAGGGAGCCGATGATGAAGACGCCCGTGAGGCCGGCCACGATCAGGCCCTTGCCCTGTTCCGCGCTGAACGTGTCGCGGAGGGCGGTCGCGCCGATGCGCTGCTTGGCCGCGCCCCAGATGGCGATGCCGAGGCAGAGGAGGATCGCGACGGCCATGACCACTTCGATCATGATCTTCGCCTCGTTGCCGAGGCTGCCGAAAGGGCCCCAGTTCGGTGCGATTCCGCCGATGATGGTGGTGATGTCGCCTTTTTCGGCTGCCAGGATCATGCAACTCACCGCCCCTGTATGGGTAGTTCCGGTAGCCCGTGCCCGACGGCATGGGTCACGCACTATCTTCGCTGATGAAACTGGCGCCGTCGTCGACTTGGCGGCTCTCTTTACCCGATCTCCCGGCCCGCGCACCGCCCGCGCGCTCTGACCTGGGCGGGGGCGGTGTGTATGCGAAAGAACGTATGGTCACTCTGTGTATCACGGTGGGTGACGTCGGGCAATGATTGTCGTCTCGGCGTACGGGGGGCGGGCCGAGGGGCCGCCGTTCGGCGCAGTGGCGGCGCGTGTCGTTGGGCCGACCCGCTGACATATGTCCGACATTCCGTCAGTCATTCGATCCGCACGCGGGATTGCGCGCGATGCTCCACGTCGATCGGTACGGCGACGTTAGGAGTGGACGGATGGGTTCCGCAATCAGGGCGGGTCGGCGTGCGTGGCTGGCCGGCGGTCTCGCGATGCCGCTGGCACTCGCGCTCACGGGTGTCTCGGCCCAGGCCGTGGCCGCCGCACCGGGGGTGGGCGGGGCTGCGGGGGCCGCGGCCGTCGCCGCGTGCGCCAAGGGCGGTTCCGGGTACGACGGGGACCGCGCGGCCTGCACCGGTCCCAAGGGGCCCAAGGGCGACCGGGGTCCGGCGGGTCCCAGGGGGCCGAAGGGCGACCGGGGTCCGGCCGGTCAGCCGGGCCAGCCCGGGCCGTGCGCGGACATCGACACCGTCGGGGTGCCGGGCTCGCCGTCCGGCGCCGAGTACAGCGGGGTGGTGAGCCGGGGGAAGGTGTACGTCGGCTACCGCTTCGCGGCGAACCGCGGTTACGTCTGGCGGGACCTGAGCCGCGCCGTGACGCCGGGGCAGCCGCGGGACGCCTGTGGCGTGTCGGTGAAGCTGGCGGGCGAGCGGGTGTACGTGAAGGTGCTCACCGTCAGGGGCGACCTGTACGAGAACTCCTGCGCCACGGCGGGGCTCGACTGCAGCCAGGGCTGGGCCGCGGTGATCCGTCCGGCCTGAGCCGGTGGCGAGGGCGTCGTGACCGGGCGGTCGGGCCGGTCGCGGCGCCCTCGTGTGCGTCGTGCCGGAGGGGCGCGTGCCTACGCGGAGTCATCGGGGCGGGCGGGGCGCCGGCGGCCGGGCGCGGTCCGCGGGTGCGCCGGTGGTCGGGGGGCGTGCGGGTGCGTGAGGGGCGCATGCATGTCCGGTGGACGCCCGTGCGAGTCCCGGGGCGTTGTCAGTGGGGTCCGGCAGGCTGGGGACATGACGACTCCGTGGACCCTTGCCGATATCGAGGCGGCCATCCGGTCGGGATGGTCGGCCGAGACCTGCTCGCCCGACGACGTGGAGCGGGCGCCGTGGACGGCGGACAACCCGGCCTGGGGTCATTGCGACATCACGGCCCTGCTCATCCAGGACGTGGTCGGCGGCGAGCTGCTGGTCGGCGAGGTCTGGCACGGCGGGGAGCGGCAGGGGTACCACTGCTGGAACGTGTTGCCCGGGGGAATACCCGTCGACCTGACCCGGGAGCAGTTCCGGCGCGGGCAGACGGTGACGCCGGGGCGGCCGATGGGGAAGAGGCCCGCGGGGCGGCTGCCGAGGCGCTGGGAGGAGTACCAGCTGCTGCGGCGGCGGGTCATCGACACGTTGGGCCCGCTGCCGGGGGTGGTCGGGACGGCGGACGGCCGACGGCTCGCCTACACGGACTTCGGCGGGGAGGGCGCGCCGCTGCTCGCGCTGCACGGGCACTTCCAGGACCGGCGGACCTTCGGGCGGCTGGCCCGCGAGGTGGGTCCGGGGTGGCGGGTGATCGCCCTCGACCAGCGGGGGCACGGGGAGTCGGACCGCGCCGGGGACTACACGGGCGAGGGGTACGTGGCGGACGCCGCGGCCGTCCTGGAGCACCTGGGGCTGGGGCCGGCGGTGGTACTGGGGCATGCGCTGGGCGGGGTCACGGCGTACCGGCTCGCGGCGCGGCGGCCGGACCTCGTACGGGCGGTGGTGGTCGAGGACATCGGGGCGGTGGTCGACGACGACGTGTCGTTCGCGCGGGACTGGCCGAGGCGGGCCCGCACGCGGGCCGGGTTCCTGGCGGCGGTGGGGAGCGCGGCGCCGCACCTGGAGGGGTACGTGCGGGAGTACCCGGACGGGTGGGGGACCGGGCCCGAGGTGGAGGACGTGGTGGAGTCGCAGCGGGGGCTGAACGGCGACCACTGGGCGGACTGGCTGGCGGTCCGGCGGCCGACGCTGCTGGTGCGGGGGGACCGGAGCGGGGTGCTGTCGGCGGAGCACGCGCGGGAGATGACGGTGCGGAGGGCGGGGGTGCGGCTCGTGGAGCTGCCGGCCGGGCACGCGGTGCACGCGGGGGATCCGGAGGGGTTCGTCGCTGCCGTGCGGGGGTTTTTGGCGCGGGTGTGAGGTGTCCCGGCCGGTCGGGAGGTGTGGCGGGGGTGCGAGGTTCTGCCCCGGGCCCCGCGCCTCAATCGCCGGCGGGGCTGGAGGGACCGGGCGGGGCTGGCGGGCGGGTGGGCCGGTGGGCGCGGGGGTGTGCCGGGGTGGGCCGGGCCATGCCGTGCAGGGGTGTGGGGCGGGCCGGGGGCGGGGGGGGGGGGGGGGGGGGGGGCCGCCGGGGGGGCGCGGGGGGGGGCCGGGGGGGGGGGGGGGGGGGGGGGGGGGGGGGGGGGGGGGGGGGGGGGGGGGGGGGGGCCGGGCCCTGGCGGGGGGGGGGGGGGGGGGGGGCGGGGGGCGCGGGGCTCCGCCCCGGACCCCGCGCCTCAAACGCCGGCGGGGCTGAAGGGGGCCCGGTGGGCTGAGACGCCCGGTGGGGAGGGGGGACCGGCGAGCTGGAGGGGGCTCGGGGGGTGGAGGGGGGCCAACCGGGGCTGGAGATAGCCGGTGGGCTGGAGGGGCGGGGTGGCTGGGCGGTGCTGGAGGGGCTAGGGGTGGCTGGGCGGTGCTGGAGGGGCTGGAGGTAGCTCGGAGGGCTGGAGGGGCCAGCAGGGCTAGCGGGGCTGGAGGTGGCTCGGCGGGGCTGGAGGGGCCGGCAGAGCTGGAGGGGCCAGCGGGGTCAGTGGGGCTGAAGGGAGCTCGGCTGGGCTGGAGGTAGCTCGGCGGGGCCTCAGGGGCCGACAGGGCTAGGCCGTCTCTTTCGGATCTTGCCGGGCCCGCGACGCCTGGCACCGCGCCCGGCCGCACTGCCAGGGCAACCGAGTACGTCCAGTACACGGGCGCCCCGACAGCACGACCAGGCACGGCGCCAGACGCCGCGGGCTCGGCCGACAAGATCCGAAAGAGACGGCCTAGTGGGGCTGGAGAGAGCCTGGCTGGGGTGGGGGTTTCCGGTGGGGTGGGGTGATCGTGGTGGGTGCGCGTGGGGGTGGGTTAGGGCCAGTGGGTGGGGTGGGTGAGGGGGTGGGGGATGCGGGTGGAGCGGTTGCCGCGGGCCGCGTTCAGCTGGGGCTGGGTGAGGAAGAGCGCGTCGCGGAGGTCCGCCCCCCGGAGGTCCGCGTCGCGGAGGTCGGCGCCGATCAGGTCCGCCGAGCGGAGGTCGGCGCGGCTGAGGTCGGCGGCGATCAGGTAGGCGCCGCGGAGGTTCGCGCCGCGCAGGTTCGTGCCGGAGAGCCGGGCACCCATCAGGTCGGCGCCGCGGTGGTTCTTCGTGCGGCCCGGCACCTTCGCCCGTACGAGCTCGCTGGCCTTCAGCAGCAGCGCGCCGACCTCCTGGCGCAGGGCGCCCACGTCCAGGTCCGTGAGGGCGTCGGCGTCGGCGCGGGTCCACCGCTCGGTGTCGGCGAGGGCGCGGCTCAGACCGGGGTGGACCGGAGCGGCCGCCGGGAGGGCCAGGGCCTCGGCGACGTAGGAGAGCAGCTCGTGGAGCTGCCGCATCACGGGGAAGACCTCGTACATCTGACGGGCGGTGCCGGGGTGGGCGCGCCAGTCGCGGCCCCCGAAGGTGACCTGGGAGACCTGCTGGCCCGCACCGAAGCAGTCGAAGACCGTGCAGCCGCGGTACCCGGAGTCGCGCAGCCGGGTGTGGATGCCGCAGCGGAAGTCCTGGCCGAGGTTCTTGCAGGGGCTGCCCGCGGGCTTGTTCGCGGCGAAGTCGCTGGACTTGGCGAAGGGGAGGGCGACGCAGCAGAGGGCGAAGCAGTTCGCGCAGTCGGCCTGCAGGAGCGGCAGGGCCGGCAGGGCCGGGAGGTCCGGGTGATCGGTGGAGCGCGGGGCGGGTGGTGTCGGCACGTCGTCCATTGTCACCTTCCGGGCCGGGCGAGCCGCATCTCGTGTGCCGACCAGCGGACGCCGTCCACCTCCACGACGTCCTCGTCCACCCGCTCGGTCCGGAAGCCGAGCCGTTCGTACACGCGCAGGGCCGCCGTGTTGTGGGCCCAGACGCCGAGGCCGAGCTCCGGCACGCCGTCCGGCTCGCCGAAGGCCCGCTCGACGACCAGGGACACCATCGCGGCGCCGAGTCCCCGGCCGCGGGCCGCGGGGGCGATCAGGATCCGGCCGAGGCGGGTGCCCGCCAGGGAGGCGTGTCCGACGGGCTGCCCGTCGCGGGACAGGGCCGTCCAGGTACGGCGGCCGGGCTCGGCGGCGTAGGCGGTGAGCTGTCCGTCGTCGAGGGGCCAGGAGAAGGCGGGGCCGGCCCAGGTCATCAGCTCGGCGGGAGTGGTCACCCAGGAGCGGAGCAGCGCGGTGTCGGCGGCGGGCCGGAACGGGCGCAGGGAGAGCGGGGAGAGGGGAAGCCCTGACGGCTGCGGGGGTTGTGGGGGTTGTGGGGGCACTCGGCAAGTATCCCGGGGGCCGGCGGGGGTTGATCGGCGGAGGGGGGACGGTGAGCATCCTCCCCATGACAGAAGTGATCGCAGTCGCCGTCATCACCGTGCTCGCGGTGATCAGTCCCGGCGCGGATTTCGCCATGGTGGTCCGCAACAGCTACCTCTACGGGCGGCCCACGGGCCTGTTCGCGGCCGCCGGGGTGGCGGCCGGCGTACTGGTGCACGTCTCGTACACGATGCTCGGGGTCGGTCTGCTGATCGCCTCCTCCACCGCGCTGTTCACCGCGATCAAGCTGGCGGGTGCGGCCTACCTGGTGTGGATCGGGATCCGGACCTTCCGGGCGCCCGCCGAGCTGACCGTCGACCTGGAGTCGGCGTCCGGGCTGACCCGGGCCGGGGCGCTGCGGTCCGGGTTCCTGACGAACGTGCTCAACCCGAAGACCACGCTGTTCGTCGTGTCGACGTTCACGCAGGTGGTCGGCCCGGGCACGCCCGTGTGGCAGCAGGCGGGGTACGGGCTGTTCATGTCGGTGGCGCACCTGGGCTGGTTCGGGGCGGTGGCGCTGTTCTTCTCGGACGCGCGGCTGCGCGACCGGATGCTGAGGGCGCAGAAGGCGTTGAACCGGGCGATCGGCTCGGTGCTCGTGGGGCTGGGGGTGGGCTTGGGGTTCGCCCGCTGAGCCGGGGCGGGCTGGGGGCTGGCCTGGGGCGGGCGCCGGGGCGCCGGGGCGCGGGGGCTGGTGCCCGGAGTTACCTCTCGGTAGCGTGCGCGGCATGAGTGCTGGCGTGAGTGCTGCCGAGGGGTTCTTCGAGCGGGTCGGCGCGGGGCGGTTCCTGGCCACGGAGTACACGCGCGGGCCGTGGGACCCGGGTGCGCAGCACGCGGGGCCGCCCGCCGCGCTGCTGGGGCGGGTCGTCGAGGAGCGGCCGGGTGCCCGGGAGGACATGCGGATCGCCCGGATCACGTACGAGATCCTGCGGCCGGTGCCGATCGGTGCGCTGGAGGTGACCACGAGCGTGTTGCGGGCGGGCCGGAGCACGGAGGTGGTGGAGGCGGCGCTCGTCCCGGCGGGCGCGTCGCAGCCGGTGATGCTGGCGCGGGCGCTGCGGATCAGGGTGGCGCCGGAGTCGGTGCCGGCCGTCGTCCCGGGGCCGGAGCTGCCGTCGCCGGGGGAGGCGGCGGTGACGCCGTTCTTCCCGGTGCCGTGGGAGACGGGCTACCACTCGGCGATGGAGACCCGGTTCACCGAGGGCGCGTTCGTCGAGCGCGGGCCGGGCACCTGCTGGATGCGGATGCGGGTGCCGCTCGTCGCGGGGGAGGACGTCGGGCCGCTGGACCGGGTGCTGATCGCCGCCGACTCGGGCAACGGCATCAGCGCGGAACTGGACTTCGCGCGGTACGTCTTCGTCAACGGCGACCTCACGGTCCACCTGCACCGGCATCCGGTGGGCGAGTGGGCGTGCGTGGAGGCCCGCACGAGCGTGGACGCGGCCGGGATCGGGCTCGCGGACGCGCGGCTGCACGACGAGAAGGGGCCGATCGGACGGAGCGCGCAGAGCCTGTTCGTCGCGCCGAGGTAATCCCCAACACCCTTGCCGTGCAAGGGAGATCGTACGTATGGCAGGCTCGGGCAGATGGAGCCGCTGACGCAGGCCGATCCCGGGCGGATCGGGGGGCACGTGCTGGTGGCCCGGCTGGGGGCCGGGGGGATGGGGCAGGTGTACCTCGGGCGGTCGCCCGGGGGCCGGCTCGTCGCGGTCAAGGTGGTGCGCGGGGAGATCGTCGGGGATCCGGAGGCGCTGGCCAGGTTCCGGCGCGAGGTGGAGACGGTACGGGCCGTGCGGTCGGCGTACACCGCGGGCCTGATCGACGCCTCGCTGGAGGAGGCGCCGTACTGGCTGGCCACCGAGTACGTGGCCGGGCCGACGCTGGCCGAGGCGGTGCGCGGGCGGGGGCCGCTCGGCGCCGGGACCTGCCGGGGGCTGGCGGCGGCGCTGGCGGAGGGGCTGGCGAGCGTGCACGCGTACGGGGTGACGCACCGGGACCTCAAGCCGCAGAACGTCATCCTGGGCGCGCAGGGACCGCAGCTGATCGACTTCGGGATCGCGCGGGGCGTCGGGTCGACGGCGCTGACGCAGGCCGGGCAGGCGCCGGGGACGCCGGGGTACACGGCGCCGGAGGTGCTGCTGGGGGCGGTGGCCGGGGCCGCGGCGGACGTGTTCGCGCTGGGCGCGACGCTGGCGTACGCGGCGACGGGACGGCCGCCGTACGGGGCCGGGGCGGCGGCCGGCATCGGGTACCGGACGGTGCACGAGCCGGTGGACGTGGCGGGGGTGGAGCCGGGGCTGGCGGCGCTGATCGAGTCCTGCGTGGCGAAGGACCCCGCGGGGCGGCCGGGGCCGGCGGAGGTGATCCGGCGCTGCGGGGTGCGGGGCGCGCTGGTGGAGGACCCGGGGTACGGGGCCGCCGCGTCGGCGCCCCGCCCGGGCGGTTCGGCCGACGGGGCGACCAGGGTCTGGGCACCGGGGACCGGGCCGGGGCCGGTGGGGCTGCCGGGGCTGTCGGGGTTGTCGGGTGGCGCCGTGCCACGGGAGCCCGGGGCTTCGCGTGAGGCGGGCGGCGCGTGCGCGGCCGCCGGGACATCGGCCGGGGCGCCGACCCGCCGGGGCGCCGCACCGGAGCGCGGCGCCGCCGACGGTGGCACGGGGCCGCGGGGGTCCGAGGCGCCGGAGGACACCGGCGCCGACCTGTCCGCCGTGGAGGGGGCCCGCCCCCGCCCGGACGCACGGACGGGGCATGAGGCGGCCGCCGGGGCGGCAGGGCGGGAGCGCGAGGCCCGTGGCGGGGCCGCGCGGGGCGCGGGCGAGGGGTTCGGTGACGCCGGGACCGGTACCCCGGCCGGGGCGGCGGCCCGTCGGGCCTCTGCGCCGGTACGGGACGCAGCCGCCCCGGGATCGGCGCCGGGCCGTGGAGCGCGGGGTGGGGCCACTTCGCCGGAACGCGAGGGCGAGCGGGACCCCGGTGCGGGGGCGCCGGCCGAGGCGCCGACCCGGCGGGGAGCTCGGCCGGGGCGGGCCGCGGGCGGGGGGACGGCAGAGCGGGAGCGCGAGGCGGCTGGTGGGCATGCCGCGCCTGCGGAGCGCGGCGCGGCCGTCGGGGCACCCGGGCTGGAGCGCGGAGCGGCCCCCGGAGCACCCGGGCCGGAGGACGGCGTGGCTTCCGCCGCACCCGGGCCGGAACGTGGAGCGGAGGGTGAGGCTGCTTCGCCACCGGACCCTGAGCTGGGCGCGGCCCTCGGGGCACCCGGGCCGGAGGACGGCGTGGCCTTCGGAGCGCCCGGACCGGAGCGCGGAGCGGAGGGCGGGGCCGCGTCGGCGCCGGGCCCTGAACGGGGCGCGGGCGTCGGGGCACCCGAGCCGGAGGACGGCGTGGCCGTCGGCGCACCCGGGCAGGAACGTGGAGCGGAGGGTGGGGCCGCGTCGGCGCCGGACCCTGAGCTGGGAGCGGTCCCCGGAGCACCCCGGCCGGAGGACGGTGTGGCCCTCAGGGCACCCCAGCCGGAGGGTGGGGTCGGTGCGGCGCCCGGGCCGGAGCGTGGCGTCCGGGGTGGGGCCGTAGAGGCCGTGGGGGCTGAGGGCCGAGCGGGGGTTTCGGGGCTCGCCGGGGAGACCCGGGTCGGTGGGCTGCGGCGCGGGCGGTGGGGGCGGCGGGCGGTCGTGGCGGTGCTCCTCGTCGGGGCGGGGGCCGGCGGGTTCTGGGCCGTGGGGCGGGCGGGCGGGTGGACGCCCGGCGCCCGGGCGTCCGAGTCCGGGGCTCCGGCCGGCGGCGCCCCCGCCGGCAGCGCCCCCGCCGGCAGCGCCCCCACCGCCGGGGCCACCAGCACCCCCGCCGCCGGGGCCCCCAGCGCCCCCAATCCCGGGGGCGGCAACGGGGCCGGGAGCGGGGCCAGTGGGCGCAAGGCCGTCGACTATCGCTGGAAGCTGTCCTCCGACCCGCTCATGGCGGAGTACGGCGCCGGGGAGTGCACGCGGCCCGCGGAGGGGCAGCCCCCCGGCGGCGGGATCGAGACGCAGACCGTGAGCTCCCGGCGGGGCGGGGTGCCCAGTGCCACGGCGACGGTGCGGATGCGGCCCAAGCCGGCGGCCGGCGGGGATGGCGGGGCCGAGCGGCCGCGTCCGTATCCGGTCAGGGTGGCCGTGCGGCCGCCCGGTGCCCAACCGCCCGCCGACGGGAGCCCGGCGGGGTTCCTGAGCGCTCCCGTGGACCTGTACGGCAGCTGGGACTCCGGTGACTACGTGGAGTTGACCTACCCGGACGACTTCCCGGGAGCCGTTCCGCTCGCCGGGGACCGGGGGGACTGGACGGTGGTCTTCTATCGCGTCGAGGATGGGACGGGGAAGACGGCGGAGAACCCGGGGAAGACGGAGAAGGCGCAGCGCTACGAGGGCATTTCCTGCTCGGGATTCAACGTGGCCCGGTGAGCACCGGCAGCCGGAAACCGCGCTCGACGGCGGGCGTTCCGGCTCGGGCGGGGTGCCGGACGCGTGGTTCCAAGTGGGCTAGTCCGATAGGCGACACGGTCAAATCACGTCGGAAAGCGGCAAGGATGGGGGAGGGTTGACGGGTGCGCAAATTCTGGATGGCGAGTGGGATCGGGTTGGGGCTCTGCCTGAGCTTCGTCGTGCTGCTCGTCGTGGGCACGTATTCCGCCGCGGCCGGTCTCGCGGGGGCGGGCTCGGGCGGTCGTGCGGTGGGGCTGGTCAAGGGGGCCGTGCCGGGGAAGTACCAGGCGCTGGTGGAGAAGTGGGGCAACCTCTGCCCCGCCATCAACCCGGCGCTGCTCGCCGCGCAGCTCTACTCCGAGAGCGGCTGGAACCCCAGCGCGGTCAGCCCGGCGGACGCGCGCGGCATCGCGCAGTTCATCCCGGGAACCTGGGCGGGCCACGGCATCGACGGGGACGGGGACGGGGACCGCGACATCTGGGACCCGAGCGACGCGATCCCCTCGGCGGCCTCGTACGACTGCGAACTCGCCAAGGACGTGGCCCGGGTGCCGGGTGACGCGACGTCGAACATGCTCGCCGCCTACAACGCGGGCGCGTACGCGGTGATCAAGTACGGCGGGGTCCCCCCGTACCGCGAGACGCAGGGCTACGTGAAGACGATCACGACCCTGGCCAAGAGCTTCGCCCGGCCCGTCGGCCGCGTCGCCCCCTCCCAACAGGCCGCCGGTGCCATCTACTTCGCGCAGAAGCAGCTCGGCACGCCGTACCTGTGGGGCGGCAACGGGACGCCCGACCAGAACGGCCGGTTCGACTGTTCTGGGCTGACGAAGGCCGCGTACGAGACCGTGGGGATCGAGCTGCCGCGCGTGGCGAACGACCAGTACAACGCCGGTCCGCACCCCTCGCGGGCCGAACTCCTTCCCGGTGACCTGGTGTTCTTCTCCGATGATCTGACGAATTCCCGTGAGATCCGCCACGTCGGGCTCTACGTGGGCGGCGGATACATGATCAACGCCCCGTTCACCGGGGCCGTGATCCGCTTCGACAAGATCGACACCCCCGACTACTTCGGCGCGACGCGCGTGACGAAGGATGGTGCGCAGGCCCTTCCGGAGCGCGCCGCCGCGAGCGGGGCGCCCGGCAACTCTCCGTGAGGCCCAGGCCCTGAGCTGCGACGATGAGTCACTCTTCGATAACGTTGGGGTGATCATTCGGTGGAGAGTGGAACGTAGTTGTCAGAACGGGCGTTCCATGGGCACGGGGGCTGATCGACCGGGGGGCGAACGGGTGCGCACAGGGGCGCGCCCACAGGGGAACCCGCCGCAACAGCAAGGGGCCGCGTCGCCATGGCTGGACTCACGACCGGTGGGCCGAATGTGGATGTCAGCCTGCTGTACCAGATCAACTCCCTGGCCCGGCAGGCCCCGGGCTGGTGCGAC
This sequence comes from Streptomyces sp. NPDC048461, assembly GCF_055587105.1. Lineage (NCBI taxonomy): Bacteria > Bacillati > Actinomycetota > Actinomycetes > Kitasatosporales > Streptomycetaceae > Streptomyces > Streptomyces sp. NPDC048461. The sequence goes on from NZ_JBVJGW010000004.1 coordinate 18,239, forward strand.
CGGGCGGTGAGCCTCGCCGGCGAGTACGGGATCCCGCTGGCCCTGGTGCTGCTGGTCCTGTGGTGCTGGCGCGGAGCGCGCCGGCAGGACGAGGCCGCGGCCGCCGAGTCGTTCGCCGCGCTCGTCTGGGCTCCGCTGGCCGCCGGGCTGGCACTCCTCGTGAACGCGCCGCTGCGCGAATTCGTCGGGCGGCCGCGGCCGTTCCGGCAGCACGAGGGCCTGCAGGTCCTCGACCCCGGCCCGGGGACGGGCCTCGCGACCGGACTGGCCAGGACGGACTTCTCCTTCGTCAGCGACCACGCCACCCTTGCCATGGCCCTGGGCGTCGGGCTGTTCGTGGCCCACCGGAAGATCGGGCTCCTCGGGATCGGCCTCGCCCTCGTGGAGGGCTTCTGCCGCGTGTACACGGGCGTCCACTACCCGACCGACGTCATCGGCGGGTTCGCGCTCGGCACCGCCGTCGTCCTGGTGCTCGCGCCGCCGGCGCTGGCGCTGCTGACGCCGGTGGTGGCGGCGGTGAACCGCTCCGTGCGCGTCGGGTGGCTCGTACGGTCCAAGCTGCGCGCGGTGCCGCTGGCGGTCGATCTGACGCAGGCCCAGACCCCGCCGGCGGGACCGCGCCCGCACGAGAGCGACCTCGCCGCCTGACCGGTACGTGACGCCGGACGTCGCCCGGGCCGCGCGCGCAGCCGCAGCCCTCGTACGGATACGGGCACACCGGCACCGGCGCGGGTACGGCCAGGCCGTGTCGTTCGGACCCGGGCCCGCCATGATCCGAACGACACGGCCTACGGGATCACGCGTGGGCGAACGTGTCCCACGCGCTCAGCAGCACGGCCGCCACCAGGCACAGCGCGGCCGCCCCGAAGCAGACGCGCACCGCCGTGGGCCGCGGCCGGGGCCTCACGGGTCGCCGTTCTCGCCGCGGCGCCCGGAGGCGTCTCCGTCGCGGCGGTAGCGGGAGCGCAGCCACAGCCCGGTGGCCACCGCCGCGGCGGTGGTGAGCCCGACCGCCAGGGCCACGTCCCCGGGGCCGTCCGCGGTCCCCACGGGCCGCGCCCAGGCCGTGGCGGCGGGCGCGGAGACGAGGAGCAGGGCCCAGAGGAGGGCCGCGAGGCGGGCTGCGGGACCTGGCATGAGTCAAGGGCATACGGTCCGGCCCGCACCGGCCAGCCGGGCCGTCCGAACGGGCGACACGCCCGGGGACGGGGCACGCCGCCCGGCCGTGCGGCCGGACGCGGTGCCGGGCGTCGCGGGCCCGGCACGATCCGGGACGGCCTACCCCGCCGTGTGGCGGGTGGCGTCCTTGCGGGCCAGGTCACGGGAGCGGCGGGCCGGCCCGCGCCAGCCGCAGGTGCAGACGGCCAGGCAGAACGAGCCGCGTTCGGTGGTGGAGGTGGTGTGTCCGGCGGCCGGATCCGGCGACCGGAGGTGCTGCGGGGGCCCGGGGGACGCGGTGGGCGCCGGCTGGGTCCGGGGGAGGGGTACGGAGGCAAGCGGAGGGACCGGGGTCGCTTCGGTGTGCGGTTCCACGCCTCCACGGTACCCGCGGCGGCCGCGGCCCGGGGACACGCGCGGGCCGTGACGGGAAACCCCGGACCTCGTTAACCGGAGCGGGTGGGGGCCTCGGGCAAACAGCGGTCATGCGTTGGGGGTTGGCAGGCGATGGTGGTGCACCAGCACAGGCGGCGGCGCGGACGCGCGGGTGAGGCGCTGCTCGCGGCCGGCGTCTCGCTGGCGGTCGTGGTGACGGGCGGGTGCGGGGGTCCCGCCCGCGGCAGCGACGACGGGCCGCCCGCGGACCCGGGGGCCGTGGTCCGCGGAGCGGCCGACGTGCTGACGAGGTCCGGCAGCGCCCGGGCCCGTACGGCCATGGAGATGGCCACCGGCGGCACCCGGGTCACGATCCGCGGCGAGGGCGGGGTCGACTTCAAGAACCGGATGGGCCAGCTGCTGGTCATGCTCCCGGCCGACGTGAAGGGCAAGGCGGACCACCGGCCGATCACCGAGCTGCTGGTGCCGGGCGCGCTCTACATGAAGAACCGGGGGGCGGGGGTGCCCGCCGACAAGTGGGTGCGGGTCGACACCACCACGCTCGCCGACGGGAACCTGGTGACCGGCGGGGCCACCGATCCGCTGGTCGCGGCGGAGCTGCTGCGGGGCGCGCGGGAGGTGACGTACGTCGGGGAGACCGAGGTGGCGGGCACCCGCGTGCGGCACTACCGGGGGACCACGGACATCGCCCGGGCGGCCGGGAGCGCGTCGCCGGGGGTGCGGGGGGCGCTGGAGGCGGCGGCGAAAGGGTTCAGCAAGGACGCGGTGCCGTTCGACGCGTACCTGGACGCCGAGGGGCGGTTGCGCAAGGTCCGCCACCGGTTCACGTACGTCAACAATGGCGTGATCGATGTCTCGTCGACGACGCTCCTGTACGGGTTCGGCACGCCGGTGACCGTCGTATTGCCCCCGAGCGGGGACATTTACGCCGGGAAGATCGCCGAATAGCCGGGTGGGCGGGTTCGGGACGGCGCGTTCGGGCCATGCCGGGTATCCGGAAATGGTCCATCCGTGTCATGCGGGGGGAGGCGGGGGCTCCCTAGGCTGGGAGGGCGGCCGCCCGGCGAGCCTGTGAGCCGTGGGTCGTGAGCCGTGAGGCGTGAGTGAGACCGATGAGTGGTGAGTTGTGACTGATGGTCTATGTCCGTATGGCGGAAGATCGGGGTGACGTGCGTGACTCCCGCAGGCTGTAAGACGGTGCAGGACCACGTGGCGCTCGCCGAGATCGAACTGTGCGGTGAGCTGATCATCGCGGCGTCGGCGGCCGTCGAGGAACGGTTGAGCCAGGACCGCATCGACGAGGTGCTCATGGGGATCGGTCTCTAGCCGTACCCCGACGCGAGGCGCCGGCGCGCGCGGCCACCTGCTGCGCCCGGGCCGCCCGGGCTCCGCCCCGGACCCCGGACCTCGAACGCCGCGCCTCGAACGCCGGCGAGGCCGGCTGCGGCCCCGCCGGTCCGCGTCGCTCGGGCCGGACGAGGCGCCGCGGCTCGGGCTCCGGGCCGGTCAGGTGCGCAGGAGACGGGCGATGGCCTTCGTGGCTTCCTCGACCTTGGCGTCGATCTCCGCGCCGCCCTTGACCGCCGCGTCGGCGACGCAGTGGCGCAGGTGCTCCTCCAGCAGCTGGAGGGCGAAGGACTGCAGGGCCTTCGTGCTCGCGGATACCTGGGTGAGTATGTCGATGCAGTAGACGTCCTCGTCGACGAGGCGCTGGAGGCCGCGGATCTGGCCCTCGATCCGGCGCAGCCGCTTGAGGTGCTCGTCCTTCTGGTGGTGGTAGCCGTGGACGGCGCCGCCTTCGTGCGGCGGGGCGGAGGAAGCGGCGGTGCCGGATCCGGGGGTGCCGGATCCGGCTCCCGGGCCCTCCGTCTCGATGGTCGTCATGCGTCCTCCCGTGGTCCTGACCTGAGGGATGCATACCCCTCATGGGTATAAGGTACCGGGCCTCCGTCGCGGAAACAGGGGTCCGTGGTCCTCACTCTGCCTGATGGAGGACACTGGGGAACGGCCGGTTAGCCGTGGCCGGGGGATGCGCCTAGCATCAGCCTGACCGAATCCAATGCACCCCGAGGACCTCACGTGCGATTTCGTCTGACCCCCAGGGAGACGAGCTTCTACGACATGTTCGCCGCATCCGCGGACAACATCGTCACGGGCTCGAAGCTCCTGATGGAACTGCTCGGAGCGGACTCATCCGCCCGGGTCGAGATCGCGGAGCGGATGCGGGCTGCGGAGCACGCGGGGGACGATGCCACCCACGCGATCTTCCACCAGCTGAACTCCTCCTTCATCACGCCGTTCGACCGCGAGGACATCTACAACCTCGCGTCGTGCCTCGACGACATCATGGACTTCATGGAAGAGGCGGTCGACCTGGTCGTCCTCTACAACGTGGAGGAACTGCCCAAGGGCGTCGAGCAGCAGATCGAGGTACTGGCGCGCGCGGCGGAGCTCACCGCCGAGGCCATGCCGCACCTGCGGACGATGGACAACCTGACCGAGTACTGGATCGAGGTCAACCGCCTCGAGAACCAGGCCGACCAGATCCACCGCAAGCTGCTCGCCCAGCTCTTCAACGGCAAGTACGACGCCATGGAGGTGCTGAAGCTCAAGCAGATCGTCGACGTGCTCGAAGAGGCGGCCGACGCGTTCGAGCACGTTGCGAACACGGTGGAGACCATCGCGGTCAAGGAGTCCTGAACCTCGTGGACACCTTCGCCCTGATCGTGACCATCGGTGTCGCGCTCGGCTTCACGTACACCAACGGTTTCCACGACTCCGCGAACGCGATCGCCACCTCGGTCTCGACCCGCGCGCTGACGCCGCGGGCCGCGCTCGCGATGGCGGCCGTGATGAACCTCGCCGGTGCCTTCATGGGCAGCGGGGTCGCCAAGACGGTCAGCGAGGGTCTGATCGAGACGCCCCACGGGAACCGGGGCATGTGGATCCTGTTCGCGGCGCTGGTCGGCGCGATCGTGTGGAACCTGATCACCTGGTACTTCGGCCTTCCCTCGTCGTCCTCGCACGCGCTGTTCGGCGGCATGGTCGGTGCGGCCCTCGCGGGCGGCACCGAGGTCATCTGGTCGGGCGTGGTCGACAAGGTCGTCATCCCGATGTTCGTCTCACCGGTGGTCGGCCTGGTCGTCGGCTACCTGGTGATGGTGGCCATCCTGTGGATGTTCCGCCGGGCCAACCCGCACAAGGCCAAGCGCGGATTCCGCATCGCGCAGACCGTCTCCGCGGCCGGCATGGCGCTGGGCCACGGCCTCCAGGACGCGCAGAAGACGATGGGCATCGTGATGATGGCCCTGGTCATCGCCGATGTGCAGGGAGCCGGCGACGCCATCCCGATCTGGGTCAAGATCGCGTGTGCCGTGATGCTGTCGCTGGGTACGTACGCCGGTGGCTGGCGCATCATGCGCACCCTCGGCCGCAAGATCATCGAGCTGGACCCGCCGCAGGGCTTCGCGGCGGAGACCACCGGCGCCTCGATCATGTTCGGCTCGGCGTTCCTCTTCCACGCGCCGATCTCCACCACCCACGTCATCACCTCGGCGATCATGGGTGTCGGCGCGACCAAGCGGATCAACGCGGTCCGCTGGGGCGTCGCGAAGAACATCATCCTGGGCTGGTTCATCACCATGCCGGCGGCGGCCCTGGTCGCCGCGGTCAGCTTCTGGATCGTGAACCTGGCCTTCGTGTCCTAGGCCGTCCACGAAAGTGGGCCGGCTCCCCCCACCCAGGGGGAGCCGGCCCTTTTTCTTTCGCCTCGCGGTGGCACCGCCATGCAGCACCGCGGGACGTTCACGCCCAACCCGGTCTAGCCGAAGCGGCCCGAGATGTAGTCCTCGGTCGCCTGCACGGAGGGGTTGGAGAAGATGCGGTCGGTGTCGTCGAGCTCGACGAGCTTTCCGGGCTGGCCGACCGCCGAGAGGTTGAAGAACGCGGTGCGGTCCGAGACGCGGGCCGCCTGCTGCATGTTGTGCGTCACGATGACGATCGTGAAGCGCTCCTTGAGCTCGCCGATCAGGTCCTCGATGGCGAGGGTGGAGATCGGGTCGAGCGCCGAGCAGGGCTCGTCCATCAGCAGGACCTGGGGCTCGACCGCGATGGCGCGGGCGATGCACAGGCGCTGCTGCTGACCGCCGGAGAGGCCGGAGCCGGGCTTGTTCAGGCGGTCCTTGACCTCGTTCCAGAGGTTGGCGCCCTTGAGGGACTTCTCGACGATGTCGGACAGCTCGGACTTCTTGAAGCTGCCGTTCAGCCGCAGGCCCGCCGCCACGTTGTCGAATATCGACATGGTGGGGAAGGGGTTCGGGCGCTGGAAGACCATGCCGACGGTGCGGCGGACCGCGACCGGGTCGACGCCGGCCCCGTACAGGTTCTCGTCGTCCAGGAGGACCTTGCCCTCGACGCGGCCGCCGGGGGTGACCTCGTGCATGCGGTTGAGGGTGCGCAGGAAGGTGGACTTGCCGCAGCCGGAGGGGCCGATGAAGGCGGTCACCGAGCGGGGTTCCACGGTCATCGAGATGTCGTCGATGGCCTTGTGGCCGCCGTAGAAGGCGGAGAGGCCGCTGACGTCGATTCGCTTGGCCATGAGGGGTCACTTCGCTTTCGGAGAGTCGCGTCAGCGACCGGTCTTCGGGGCCTTCCAGCGGGCGATGCCGCGAGCCACCAGGTTCAGGATCATGACGAAGGCGATCAGGACGAGCGCTGCGGCCCATGCCCGGTCGTAGGAGGCTTCACTGCCGACCTTGTACTGCTCCCAGATGTAGAGCGGGAGCGAGGACTGGGCGCCTTCGAAGGGGTTGTTGTTGATCAGCTGGGTGCCGAAGACCAGCAGCATGATCGGCGCGGTCTCGCCGGCGATGCGGGCGACGGCCAGCATCACACCGGTGGCGATGCCGCCGATGGCCGTGGGGAGCACGACCTTGAGGATCATGCGCCACTTCGGTACGCCGAGGGCGAGGGCGGCCTCGCGCAGCTCGTTGGGGACGAGCTTGAGCATCTCCTCGGTGGAGCGGACCACGACCGGCATCATCAGGATCGACAGGGCCATCGCACCGGCGAAGCCGGAGGGGCCGAAGCCGAGCATCAGGTTCCAGGTCGTCAGGATGAACAGGCCCGCGACGATCGAGGGGATGCCCGTCATGACGTCGACGAAGAAGGTGACGGCCTTGGCCAGTCCGCCGCGGCCGTACTCGACCAGGTAGACGGCGGTCAGCAGGCCGATCGGCGCGGCGATCAGCGTCGCGAGGGCGACCTGCTCCAGGGTGCCGAGGAGCGCGTGGTAGACGCCGCCGCCCTCTTCGAAGCTGGTCACGCCGTTCATGGAGTGGCCGAGGAAGTCTCCGTCGAGCACCTTGACGCCGCGGCTGATGGTGGTCCACATCAGGGAGAGCAGCGGGATGACGGCGAGGACGAAGCAGACCCACACGAGGGAGGTCGCGACGCGGTCCTTGGCCTGGCGGCGGTTCTCGACGACCGCGCTGGCGGTGTACGTGATCACGACGAACAGCAGGGCAGCGATCAGGCCCCACTGGATCTTGCTGTCGAGGCCGACGACGAGGCCGGTGCCGCAGCCGAGGGCGACCGCGAGGACGGCGATGCCGGCCGGGGCCCAGCGGGGCAGGCCGCCCCGGGTGAGGCTGCTGGGGGCGACGGACTTCGGGGCCCGGACGGGCCGCTGGTCCTGGAGTGCGTGGCTCATCAGGCGTTCGCCCCCGAGAATTCCTTGCGACGGGCGATGATCAGGCGCGCCGCGCCGTTGACCAGAAGGGTGAGCAGGAAGAGGACCAGGCCGGAGGCGATCAGCGCGTCGCGGCCGAACTCGTTGGCCTCGTCGAACTTCGCGGCGATGTTCTGCGCGAAGGTGCCGCCGCCCGGGTCCAGGACGTGGAACGAGATCAGGAAGCTCGGGGAGAGGACGGTCGCCACGGCCATGGTCTCGCCGAGCGCGCGGCCGAGGCCGAGCATCGAGGCGGAGATGACGCCGGAGCGGCCGAAGGGCAGCACCGACATCCGGATGACCTCCCAGCGGGTCGCGCCGAGGGCCAGGGCGGCCTCCTCGTTCATGCGCGGGACCTGGAGGAAGACCTCGCGGCTGACGCTGGTCACGATCGGCAGGATCATGATCGCGAGCAGGATGCCGACGGTGAACAGGGAGCGGGCGACGCTGACCTGCGTGCGCTCGAAGACGTACGTCCAGCCCAGGTACTCGTCCAGCCAGAGGTTCAGGCCGTTCAGCTGCGGGACGAGGAAGAGGGCGCCCCAGATGCCGTAGATGATCGAGGGCACGGCGGCCAGCAGGTCGACCACGTAGGCGAGGGGTGCGGCCAGCTTGCGCGGCGCGTAGTGCGAGATGAAGAGGGCGATGCCGACGGCGATCGGAACCGCGATGACCATCGCGATGATCGAGCTGACGACGGTGCCGAAGAGCAGGACGGCTATGCCGAAGACGGGCGGGTCGGCCGACGCGTTCCAGTCGAAGGTGGTGAGGAAGTTCCCCTCGTTCTCCGACAGGGCGAGGACGGCGCGGTAGGTGAGGAAGGCGGCGATCGACGCCATGATCACCAGGAGCAGGATGCCGGAGCCCTTGGAGAGCGCCGCGAAGATCTTGTCACCGGCGCGGCCGGTGGACCTCTCGCTCCTGGAGACGGGCGGAGCCGTGTCTGTCTGGACGGGTGTGGTGGAAGCCATGGTCTTTCCGGTCTGTGGGAGGGCGAGGCCCCCTGGCGGCGGTGCACCGGATTCCCCCGGGTGAAGGGGAGGGTCCCGGGACCGGTCCGCGCCCCGGACGGGGGGAGCGGACCGGCCTCGGGGTCTTGATCAGGAGAGCGAGGCGATGACTTCGCGGACCTTGGCGTTGATCTCGGCGGGGATCGGCGCGTAGCCGTTCTCCAGGAGGACCTTCTGGCCGGCGTCCGAGGCGGTGTAGTTCAGGAAGGACTTGACCGTGGGCAGGGTCTCGGCCTTGTTGCCCTTGTCGCAGACGACCTCGTACGTCACCAGGACGATCGGGTACGCGCCCTCGGCCTTGGTGGTGTAGTCCAGCTTCAGCGCCAGGTCGGAGCCGGTGCCGGAGATCTTGGCGGCGGCGATGGCCTTGGAGGCGTTCTCGCCGGTGGCCGGGACCGGGGCGGCGGCGCCCGTGTTCAGGTCGACCGTCTTGATGTTCTGCGAGCTGGCGTAGGAGAGCTCGAAGTAGCCGATCGCGCCGTCGACCTGCTTGACCTGGGTGGCGACGCCGGAGGAGCCGGAGGCGCCGAGGCCGCCCGGGGCGGCCCACTTCTTCGCGGCCTCGTGCGGCCAGGCGTCGGGCGCGGCGGCCTTGAGGTACTTGGTGAGGTTCTCGGTGGTGCCCGAGTCCTCGGAGCGGTGGAAGTGCTGGATGGCGGTGGGGGGAAGCGTGACGCCGGGGTTCAGCTTCTTGATCGCCTCGTCGTCCCACTTCTTGATCTTGTCGTTGAAGATGTTGGCGATCGTGGCGGCGTCGAGGTTCAGCTTGTCGACGCCGGCGACGTTGAAGCCGAGGGCGATGGGGCCGCCGACCATCGGCAGGTCGACGCCCTGGCCGCCGGTGCAGATCTTCTTGGACTCCTCGACCTGCTCCGGCTTCAGCGCCGAGTCGGAGCCGGCGAAACCGACGGTGCCCTGGTTGAAGGCGACGATGCCCTCGCCGGAGGAGGAGGACTTGTAGTTCACCTCGACGCCGGAGCAGGCGGCCATGTAGTTCTTCACCCACAGGTCGACCGCGTTCTTCTGCGCGGACGAGCCCGAGGCCAGGAGCTTGCCCTTGGCCCCGTCGCACTTGATGTCACCCGCGGCGGCGGCCGACGGCTTGCCGCTGGCGGAGCCGTTGTCCTTCGTGTTGTCGTCCGAGCCGCACGCCGTGAGGACCAGGGCGCCGGACACGACGAGCGCCCCGAGGGCGGAGGCACGAAGCCGGTTCTTGCGCTGAAGCTTCACTTTCGGGTGTTCCTTCCAGAAGCCGCCGGCCGCTTTCTGTGTCGGGGCGGCGTGCGAAGAGGACTGCTACGTCGGGGTGCCCGGCCGGACTGCCTGACCTGCGGGCGTTCGCACCGTGCACCACCGAAATTAGGCCGGACAGGTGAAGCGGCCGACCGGTGCGAGTGAACGGACGGTGAACCGTGGCGGACGACCCGGTGCGTTCGGGCCGGACCGCACCCCGGCGTAAGTATCCGTTATCCGCCCGTTACCTCGGGCGCGGAGCGATCGCCGGCTCCGGCAGCCAGACGTGCCGGAAGGCGGCGCGGGCGGCCCCCGCCGCGTGCCGCTGGTCCGCGTGCAGCACCCCCAGGGCGTAGGCCGTGGCCGGGGCGATGCGCGGGGTGCGGGCCGCCGTGGCCGAGGCGGCGGCGGCCTCGGCGGCGTCGCGGTGGCGGTCCAGGGCCTCGCCCGCGGCGACCGCCCGGGCCACGTCCTCGCCGAGCGCCTCGCGGGCGTACCGGTGGATCCGCAGCAGTCGGCGGACCTCGTGCCAGAGCCCGTCGTGGTCCGCGTCGTACGGGTGCCCGCCGTCGGCCGGGGGCAGCGCCGCGACCGCCGCGGACAGGCGGGTTTCGGCCACCGCCGCGAGCGGGAGCAGGACCTCCTCGACCCGCCCCCGGGCCGCGACGGGGTCCAGCGGGACGTCCGAGGCCAGGACGGCGACCGCGTCCGCCACCGCGTGGAAGCGGGCGGAGCCGAGGGCCTGGAGGGTGGCCGAGTGGGCGCGCGTACGGGCGAGGGTCAGCTGGCGCTCCAGGAGCGCGCCGGCGCGCGCGGAGCCGACCGTGAGCGCTCCGGCCGAGGCGCCGCGCGGGGCCGGGACCTCGGGGGTGCCCGAGAGCCGGTGCAGGGCGTCCATCAGCCGGGTCAGCCGGGCGGCGTACGCGTGCTCGTGCGCCAGGGTCGAGGACAGCCACACCAGCTCGGTGCGCAGCCCGTCCGCCCACGCGGACTCGGTGACCACCCGGAAGGTCGCCAGGGAGCCGCTGATGCGGCGCGCGGCCCCCCGGAGGCCGCGCGCCGCCTCGAAGCGGCCGGCGGAGTCGGCGCCGCTCGCCGGGCTCTCGCCGTGCAGGCGCAGTCCGCGCAGGAAGGCGGTGGCCTGGGAACGCAGGAACGCGGCGAGCACGTCGCCCGCGCCCGCCATCGGGTCATGGTTTGGCTGAGCCACGCCGGCGCCTCCGGGCGTCTATGAGCATCTCCTGTACGTGCCGCAGCGGCTGGCCCTCGGAGTCCGTGCTGTGCCGGGTCCATTCGCCGTCCGGGCCCAGGTGCCAGGAGGAGGTGGCGTCGGACATGCCGGTCTCCAGCATCCGGTCCAGTGCCGCGCGGTGGGCCGGGTCGGCGACCCTGACCAGTGCCTCGATGCGGCGGTCGAGGTTGCGGTGCATCATGTCGGCGCTGCCGATCCACACCTCGGGCTCGCCGCCGTTGCCGAAGGCGAAGACCCGGGAGTGCTCCAGGAAGCGGCCGAGGATCGAGCGGACCCGGATGTTCTCCGAGAGCCCGGGGACTCCGGGCCGCACCGCGCAGATGCCGCGGACCCAGATGTCGACCGGCACGCCCGCCTGGGCGGCCCGGTAGAGGGAGTCGATGAGGGCCTCGTCGACGATCGAGTTCATCTTGAGCCGCACGTACGCGGGCCGGCCGGCCCGGTGGTGGGCGGCCTCCTTGTCGATCCGCGCGATCAGCCCGTCGCGCAGCGAGCGCGGGGCGACCATCAGCCGGCGGTAGGTCTCGCGGCGCGAGTAGCCGGACAGCCGGTTGAAGAGGTCGGAGAGGTCCGCGCCGACCTGCGGGTCCGCGGTGAGCAGGCCGAGGTCCTCGTAGAGCCGGGCGGTCTTGGGGTGGTAGTTGCCGGTGCCGACGTGGGAGTAGCGGCGCAGCTGGTCGCCCTCCTGGCGGACGACGAGCGACAGCTTGCAGTGCGTCTTGAGGCCGACGAGGCCGTACACGACGTGGCAGCCGGACTCCTCCAGCTTGCGCGCCCACTTGATGTTGGCCCGCTCGTCGAAGCGGGCCTTGATCTCGACCAGCACGAGGACCTGCTTGCCGGCCTCGGCGGCGTCGATCAGGGCGTCCACGATCGGGGAGTCGCCGGAGGTGCGGTACAGCGTCTGCTTGATCGCGAGGACGTCCGGGTCGGCGGCGGCCTGCTCCAGGAAGGCCTGGACCGAGGTGGAGAAGGAGTCGTACGGGTGGTGCAGCAGCACGTCCCGCTCGCGCAGCGCCGCGAAGATGTCGGGGGCGGAGGCGGACTCGACCTCGGCGAGGTCCCGGTGGGTGCCGCCGACGAACTTCGGGTACTTCAGCTCCGGCCGGTCCAGCGAGGCGATCCCGAAGAGGGCGGTCAGGTCGAGGGGGCCGGGCAGCGGGTAGACCTCGGAGGAGTTGACCTTCAGCTCCTGCACGAGGAGGTCCAGGACGCCCGGGTCGATGGACTCCTCGACCTCCAGGCGCACGGGCGGCCCGAAGCGGCGCCGCATGAGTTCCTTCTCCAGGGCCTGGAGGAGGTTCTCGGCGTCGTCCTCCTCCACTTCCAGGTCCTCGTTGCGGGTCACGCGGAACATGTGGTGCGCGAGCACCTCCATGCCGGGGAAGAGCTCCTCCAGGTGCGCGGCGATGACGTCCTCCAGCGGGACGTAGCGCTGCGGGGAGGCCTCCAGGAAGCGGGAGAGGAGCGGCGGGACCTTGACCCGGGCGAAGTGGCGGTGGCCGCTGACCGGGTTGCGCACGACGACGGCCAGGTTGAGGGACAGGCCGGAGATGTACGGGAACGGGTGCGCGGGGTCCACGGCCAGCGGGGTCAGCACCGGGAAGATCTGGTTCCGGAACAGCGTGAAGAGGCGGGCCTGCTCCTTCTCCGTGAGGTCGGGCCAGCGGATGAGGTGGACGCCCTCCTCGGCCAGCGCCGGGCAGATGTCCTGCTGGAAGCAGGCGGCGTGGCGGGCCATGAGCTCGCGCGAGCGGGTCCAGATGAGGTCGAGGACCTCACGGGGCTGCAGGCCTGAGGCCGAACGGGTGGCGACGCCGGTCGCGATGCGGCGCTTGAGGCCGGCGACGCGGACCATGAAGAACTCGTCGAGGTTGCTGGCGAAGATCGCCAGGAAGTTCGCGCGCTCCAGCAGGGGCGTCGTCGGGTCCTCGGCGAGCTCCAGCACCCGCTCGTTGAAGGCCAGCCAGCTGCGCTCGCGGTCGAGGAAGCGGCCCGGTGGCAGCTCGCCGCCGTCCTTGTCCTCGTAGGCGTCCAGGTCGGCGTCGAGATCGGGTTCGAGATCGACGTGCGGGCGGTGCGCGGAGATGGAACCTATCCGCGCGTGCGCGCCCGTGACGGAGGCGGGGGACGTGTGAGACGGGTGCTGGGAGGGGACCTCGGTGGGGCCCGCGCTGGGCTGGTGGCTCATGACTCCATTCTTCCGCGCAAGCGGCAGGACAGGCGCGTCGGACGTGTCGGCCGTCAGTCGGAGTCGGGGCTGCATGCCGGGAGGGTCGCAAGCGCGTCTTAATGCCCGGTGAATGGCGTGTGGCTTCCCGGGTCCGGCTGGCGCACGAGTCGCTTCCGCGGGGGTGGGCGGGGGTGTACGGGGGCCCGGGCCGGGGCCCGTGCGGGGCTTGGGGGTACGGGGTCCCGTGCCGGTTCCGTGCCGGGGCCGGGGCGGCGAGGGCGTGCCGGGGCCCGTGCGGGGCCGTTGCCGGGGCTCTGCCCCGGACCCCGCGCCTCAAACGCCGGCGGGGCTGGATTGGCGCGGCCTCGTGGCCGTGTGCGGCCGGGTGGGGGTGGAGGTTCGGGGCGGGGCTGGATTGGCGCGGCCTCGTGGCCGTGTGCGGCTGGGTGGGGGTTCGGGGCGGGGCTGGATTGGCGCGGGCTCGTGGCCGTGTGCGGCCGGGTGGGGGTTCGGGGCGGGGCTGGATTGGCGCGGGCTCGTGGCCGTGTGCGGCCGGGGGGGCTGGGCCCGGGCGGGCCCCGGGGGGGGGGCCCGGCCGGGGTCAGCTTTCGGTGCGGTACATCAGGTCCACCTCGTGGGTGGTGAAGCCGAGGCCCTCGTACACGGCGAGGGCCGCCGGGTTGTCGGCGTCCACGTACAGCATCGCCGTGGGCAGGCCCCGGTCCGCCAGGTGGCGCAGGCCGATCGCCGTGAGGGCCTTGCCGAGGCCGCCGCCCTGGGCGCCGGGGCGGACGCCGACCACGTACACCTCGCCGAGCCGGTCCGCGGCGTGCACCTTCGTCCAGTGGAATCCGACGAGCTCGCCGTCGCGCTCCGCGAGGAAGAAGCCCTCGGGGTCGAACCACGGCTGGGCGATGCGGTCGTTCAGGTCGCGCTGCGTCAGCGAGCCCTGCTCGGGGTGGTGGGCGAAGGCGGCCGCGTTCACGGCGAGCCAGGCCGCGTCGTCCGCGCCGGGGACGAAGGTGCGCACGGTCACCCCGGCCGGCGGTGCGGCCTCCGGCAGGGGAGCCGCGTCGGCGCCGAGGGGGCGGCGCAGCTGGCGCAGTTCGCGGAAGAGGGTCAGGCCGAGGACCTGCGCCAGGTGCCGGGCGGCGGACTTGCCGCCGTGCGCCCACACCCGCAGCCGCTTGCCGGAGCCGGCGAGCAGGGCCGAGCCGAGGGCCCGCCCGTGTCCGCGTCCGCGCAGGGCGGGGTGGACGAGGAGTTCGGCGGCCGGGGCCTCGACCGGGTCGGTGTCCTCCAGCTGCCCGTACCCCGCGAGCCGGCCGTCCGCGGTGAGCAGGAAGTGCCGGATGCCCTCGCGCGGGCCGCCGCGCAGCTGGAGGCGGCCCTGTTCGGAGACGGCGGTGGTGCCGTCCGTGCGCGCCGCGTCCTCGATCAGGGCGAGTACGGCGTCGGCCTGGTCCTCCGTCAGTTCGTCGAGGGTCTCAATCTGCCGTCCCGGCTCCAGGGCCGCTGCTGCGTCAGTCATGGCACGAGCCTACGACCGCGGGGACCCGGCGGTGGAGCGCGGCCCGGGCGCCGGTCCGTCTTCTGCGCGTAACCACCTCGATACCCGTACCCCCCTGTCGCGCTACGCGCGTTGACCATAGGCTTCGGCGGACCTCCCAAGCTGTCTCGCTGTCCACAAAGGGGAACAAATGTCAGCGACGCCACAACGGCTCCGCCGCTCCCGCCGGTTGACCCTCACCGCCCTCGCCGTCACGGCCGGGGCCGGGGTGATGGTCGCCGCCGCACTGCCGGCCGGTGCCGCGAGTGGTGGCGGTGCGGCCAAGAGCCGGACCGTCGATGTGCAGATGCTCTCGTTCAACGACTTCCACGGCACCCTGGAGCCCCCGCAGGGCTCGTCCGGCACCGTCACCGAACGTCAGGCCGACGGCACCACCAAGGCCATACCCGCGGGCGGGGTCGAGTACCTCGCGACCAGCCTGCGCGAGGCCCGCAAGGGCCACGAGTACTCCGTCACCGCCGCAGCCGGTGACATGATCGGCGGCAGCCCGATGCTGTCCGGGCTCTTCCACGACGAGCCGAGCATCGAGGCGCTGAACAAGCTCGGCCTCGACGTCTCCGGCGTCGGGAACCACGAGTTCGACGAGGGCAAGACCGAGCTGCGCCGCATGGCGTACGGCGGCTGTCACCCCGTCGAGGGCTGTTACGAGTTCGGCAAGACCTTCACGGGCGCCGAGTTCCCGTACCTCGCGGCGAACGTGACGGACGCGAAGACGAAGCGTCCGCTGATGTCGCCCACCTTCGTCTGGAAGAAGGGGGACGTGAAGATCGGCTTCATCGGCGTCACCCTGGAGGGCACTCCGGACATCGTGACCGCCGAGGGCGTCAAGGGCCTGAAGTTCGGCGACGAGATCGAGTCGATCAACAAGTACGCGGCCGAGCTGAACAAGCAGGGCGTGAAGTCGATCGTCGCGCTGATCCACGAGGGCGGTCTGCCCGCCAACGGCGCGTACAACTACGACTGCGACGCCCCGGGCGCGGGCGCCGGCATCTCCGGTGCGATCGTCGACATCGCCAAGAACGTGGACCCGAAGGTCGACGCGCTGGTGACCGGCCACACGCACCAGGCGTACGCCTGCAACATCCCCGACCCGGCGGGTAACCCGCGCGCGGTCACCTCGGCCGCCTCCATCGGCCGCCTGTACACGGACACCACGCTGACGTACGACCGGCAGACCAAGGACATCGTCCGTACGCCGGTCACCTCGCCGAAGCCGGTCAACAAGGTCGTCACCCGCGAGCAGCCCAAGGCCGCGGACATGACCGAGCTGATCCAGCGCTGGAACGAGCTGGCGGCCCCGGTCGCCAACCGTCCGCAGGGCTTCATCTCGGCGGACATCCCGGGCCGCGGCTCGCCGGAGTTCGAGAAGCCGCTGGGCGACCTGATCGCCGACGCGCAGCTGGAGGCGCTGGCCCCGGCCGACAAGGGCGGCGCGCAGCTGGCGCTCATGAACCCGGGCGGCATCCGTTCGGACCTGGCCTACAAGGCCTCGGGCCAGGAGGGCGACGGCGTCGTCACCTACGGCGAGTCCTTCACCGTCCAGCCGTTCACCAACATGATGAACGTCGTGGACCTGACCGGCGCCCAGCTGATCACGACGCTCCAGCAGCAGGTCAGCGGCCCGGTCAACGGCCTGAGCCCGAAGATCCTGCAGGTGTCGAAGGGCTTCGCGTACACCCTGGACACGACGAAGGCCGGTGCGGACCGCATCGTCGTGGACTCGGTGAGGCTGAACGGCGCGCCGATCGACCCGGCGGCGACCTACCGCGTCGCGATGAACGAGTTCCTCGCGGGCGGCGGTGACGGGTTCACCGTCCTGAAGGAGCACAAGAACAAGCTGGTGGGCGCGTCCGACCTGGACTGCTTCAACGCCTACCTGACGAACAACTCCTCCGCGTCCGCCCCGATCGCCCCGCCGGCGGCGAACCGGATCACGGTCGTCAAGTAGTTCCTCCGCAGTACCCCGCGCAGTGCGCCCCGGAGGGGCGGTGGGCCCGACGGCCCGCCGCCCCTCCGGCGTTTCCCGTCGGGGAGGGGGTCAGAGGCCGGCCAGGAACGTCCTGACCGCCGTGGTGAAGCCCTCCGGGTCCTGGAACGGAACGTAGTGCTCCGTGTCGAGGCCGGCGTACGCCGTCCCCGGACGCCGGGCGACCATCGCGTCGGCCTGGGCCCGGGGCAGGGCCGTGCTGCGCAGACCGTGCACGAGCAGGGCCGGGCAGTCGCTCGCGAGCCAGGTGTCCCAGTGGGATCCGTACCCCTGCTCCACGGTGGCCAGGGTGTCCTGCGGGTGGAACGGCAGCCGCCAGCCGGAGCCGTCGGGGAGGGGTCGCAAGAAGGGGGCGACGCCCTCGCCGAACGGACCGCAGGCCTCGACGAGCTCCTCGCGGGTCTCCGCGGTGTACGGGAGGCCGGGCAGGAAGTCGAGGAAGCCGTGGCCGAGGGGGCTCGGGATCTCCACGGGGGCGTCGACGTTGACGAGCGCGCCGACCAGGTCGGGACGGTCGGCGGCCAGCCGGTAGGCGTTGAGTCCGCCGAGCGAGAAGCCGAGGACGGCCACGGGGGCGGCGGTGAGGCCGAGGTGTTCCAGCAGGGCGACGGCGTCGGCGACGTATCCGGCGCGGTCGTACGCGTCGGCGCGGTCGGAGTCGCCGTGGCCGCGCTGGTCGGGGGCGATGACCCGCCAGTCGTCGCCGAGGGCGGCGGCCAGGCCGGCGAAGTGCGCGCCTTCGGACAGGCCGCCGTGCAGGGCCAGGAGCGGGCGGCCGGGCCCGCCGAAGTCCAGGTAGGACAGGGTGCGGTCGTCGATCGTGAAGTCGTGGCGCATGTCTTCTCCCCGTTCGGTCTCTCGGTGGCCCCAGCCTGACAGGATTTGGGCAAGCGTGCAATACGTTCGTCTAGGGCGTTTGCCCAAAACCGGCCGCGGCTACGATCCGGCCATGGGAAATCGCGAGGACCTGCTGGCCGGAGCGCGCCGCTGCCTGGAGGAGAAGGGCTATCTGCGCACGACCGTGCGCGACATCGCCGCGGCCTCGCAGGTGAGCATGGCCGCGATCGGCTACCACTTCGGCTCGCGCGAGGCGCTGCTGAACCAGGTGCTCTTCGCGGCGATCGACGAGTGGAGCGACGCCGTCGGCGGGCTCGCGGGGGAGGGTGAGAGCGCCGAGGAGCGGTTCGCCGACATGTGGGACCGCAAGGTGCGCAACTTCGGCGAGCTGCGCTGGCTGTGGATCGCCAATGTCGAGGCCTTCGTGCACGCGCAGTCCTCGCCGGAGCTGCTCGCCGCGCTCGCCGCCGGCCAGCGCGCCGCCCGCCCGCACGTGGCCGCGCTGCTGCGGGGGGTGCCGGAGTCCGAGGTGACCGAGGCCGACGCCCGGAGCCTGGGATCGGTGCAGATCGCGCTGATGACCGGGGTGATGGTGCAGGCCCTGACGGATCCGGAGCGGGCGCCGACCGGCCGGGAGCTGGCGGCGGGGCTGCGCGGTCTGGCCGGGCTGCTGGACGACGGGGGCGCGGCCCGTACGCCGCCCGGATCCGGCACTACCGGTGGGTAGTATTCCTGAGGTGTCCACGCCATAATCCGCCCATCACTGGGTCGGCAAAGGGGCGGACATGGGACTGGACCGGCGGGCGTTTCTGGTCGGAGCACTGGCGGCGGGCACCGGCGCCGCGATGGGACTGGGGACGGCGGCGCCCGCCTCCGCCCGGACGCTCGGCACCCAGGACTGGATGGCGGGCCTCGGCGACGCCACGCCCCTCCAGCGGATGACCATCCCCGGCACCCACGACTCCGGCGCCACCAAGGGCGGTCTCTACGTCGCCTGCCAGAACACCTCGATCGCGCAGCAGCTGGACTCCGGCATCCGCTTCCTCGACGTCCGCTGCCGGGTGACAGGCGGATCGTTCGCCATCCACCACGCGGCCTTCTTCCAGGACCTGATGTTCGGCGACGTCCTGGTGGCCTGCTGGAACTTCCTCGCCGCCCACCCCTCCGAGACCGTCCTCATGCGGGTCAAGCAGGAGTACTCCGGCGACAGCGACGCCACCTTCCGCGCGGTCTTCGACGACTACCTCGACAACCGGGGCTGGCGATCGCTCTTCCGCATCGCCGACACCCTGCCCGCCCTCGGCCAGGCCCGCGGCAAGGTCGTCCTCCTCGCCGACAACGGAGGCCTGCCCGGCCTGCGCTACGGCGACGGCAACGTCTTCGACATCCAGGACGACTACAACACCGAGCCCTTCGCCAAGCGCGGCCGGATCGAGAACCACTTCCGCAAGGCCGTCCAGCAGCCCGGCAAGCTCTTCGTCAACTACGCCAGCACCGCCGCCTACATGCCGCCCCGCTGGAACAGCGACCGGCTCAACCCCCAGGTCCACGGCTTCGTCGACGGCGGCGAGATGGCCGGCCGCACGGGCCTCGGCATCGTCCCGATGGACTTCCCCAACACCCGGGGCGGCCTGGTCGCCTCACTGATCCGGCACAACTGACGGCGGCGGGGCCGGCGCGCCCGGGATGCGGAGCACCGCCTCCGTGCCCGGGCCGCCGTCCCGGGCCGCGCGCAGCTGCGCCGTGCCGCCCGCGCGCTGCACCGTACGGGCCACGATCGACAGGCCCAGCCCGCTCCCGGGCAGGGCGCGCGCCGACGGGGAGCGCCAGAACCGCTCGAAGACGTGCGGGAGGTCCTCGGCCGGGATGCCCGGCCCGTGGTCCCGTACGGTCAGCTCGCCCGCCCGCAGCGTCACCTCGACCGTGCCGCCCGGCGGGCTGAACTTCACCGCGTTGTCCAGGACGTTGACGACCGCCCGCTCCAGCGCGGGCGCCTCGCCCCGTACGTACCAGGGCTCCAGGGCGGAGCTGAAGTCCAGCTCCGGGCCGCGCAGCCGGGCCCGGGACAGCGCGGTCCCGGCGACCTCGTGCAGCGCCACCACCCCGAGCGGGCCGGGGGAGACCGCGTCCGGCCGGGACAGCTCCTGGAGGTCCCCGATCAGCGCGGCGAGCTCCGTCATCTGCGCCTTCACCGAGGCCAGCAGCTCCCTGCGGTCATCGGGCGGGATGGCCCGCCCGGTGTCCTCGCTGCGGGCGAGCAGTTCGATGTTCGTACGGAGCGAGGTGAGCGGGGTGCGCAGCTCGTGCCCGGCGTCCGCGATCAGCTGGGCCTGGCGCGCCTGGGAGGAGGCGAGCGCGGCCGTCATGGAGTTGAAGGACCGCGACAGGCGGGCGATCTCGTCGTCGCCGTCGTCGGGGATGCGTACGGTCAGGTCCTCGGTCCGGGCGATGTGCTCGACGGCGTCGGTCAGCTCGTCGACCGGCCGCAGCCCCGTACGGGCCACCCACAGCCCGGCCGCCCCCGCGCCGACCACGCCCACGCCGGACACGAACAGCAGCACCCAGGCCAGGGTGGACAGCGGCTTGTCGATGTCGGCGAGCGGCTTGGCGATGGAGATGCCGAAGACGGCTCCGCCGGACACGGCCTGCGCGGGCGTCGTGTAGACGCGCATGTCGACGCCGTCGGCGGTGGTGACGTCCTGCAGGGTGGCCCGCCGCTTGCCGGCCGCGATCTCCTTGTCGACGGCGGTCACGGGCAGGGTCGCCGGCCCGCTCACCCAGCAGTGCCCGCCCTGGGCGGTGACGATCTGGACGGTGGCGTTCAGGTTCCCGGCGATGTCCTGCTGCGACTCGGCGGGGCGGGTCACGCAGCGGCCCCCCTCCAGTACCCGTCCCACCTGCGGGTTCGGGTTGGTGGCCATCAGCGAGCGGTCCAGCTGGTCCCGCAGCTGGGCGCGGACCATCACCCAGGACACCGCCGCCACGGCGGCCACGGCGACCGCCACCGCGACCGCGACCAGCAGCGCCAGCCGGGAGCGCAGCGGCAGCGCGCGGAACCGGGCCGTCGGGCTCACTCGGGTCCGCTCTCGCCGGCGCGCAGCACGTACCCCACCCCGCGCACGGTGTGGACGACGCGGGGCTCGCCGCCGGCCTCGGTCTTGCGGCGCAGGTACATCACGTACACGTCCAGGGAGTTGGAGCTGGGCTCGAAGTCGAAGCCCCACACGGTCTTGAGGATCTGCTCGCGGGTCAGGACCTGGCGCGGGTGCGCGAGGAACATCTCCAGCAGGGTGAACTCGGTGCGGGTCAGCTCCACCGGCCGCCCGGCCCGGGTGACCTCGCGGGTGGCGAGGTCCATGCGCAGGTCGCCGAAGACCAGCGCGTCCTCGTGCCCGGCGCCGCCGGTCCGCGGGGCGGCGTACGAGCTGCGGCGCAGCAGGGCCCGGACCCGGGCGAACAGCTCGTCGAGCTCGAAGGGCTTGACGAGGTAGTCGTCGGCGCCCGCGTCGAGCCCGGTGACGCGGTCGCCGACGGTGTCCCGGGCGGTGAGCATCAGGACGGGGGTCACGCCGCCGGCGGCGCGCAGCCGGCGGGCCGCGGTCAGGCCGTCCATCCGCGGCATCTGGATGTCCAGCACGATCAGATCGGGGGCGTACGAGGCCGCCTTGTCGAGGGCGTCGATCCCGTCGACGGCGGTCTCCACGGCGTACCCCTCGAAGGCGAGGCTGCGGCGCAGGGCCTCGCGCACGGCCGGCTCGTCGTCGACGACGAGGATGCGCTGCTGGTCGCCTTCGGCGGCGTTCATGGATGCTCCCCCAGGGGTGTGCGGTCGGTGCGCGGCGGCGCCTTCCAGCCTCGCACGCCCTAGTAGGACGTGCCGAAGCCGTTCGCGGCGCCGCCGCCCGTGCCGCTGCCCGTGCCGTCGTCGCCGGTACCGGAGCCGGCGCCGCCGGGGCCGCCCTTGCGGAGGGAGTCGAGGTCGGCCTTGATGGTGTCGACCGGGATGGCGAAGCCGAGGCCGACGCTGCCGGCGCCGGCGCCGGCGCTGTCGCTGGAGGGGGAGTAGATCGCGGACGGCATGCCCACGATCTCGCCGTTCATGTTGACGAGCGCGCCGCCGGAGTTGCCGGGGTTGAGGGAGGCGTCCGTCTGGATGGCCTTGTACGAGGTGGTCTCCGACCCGGTGTTCCCGTTGAACTGCCGGCCGCCGTACGAGAACGGGAAGCCGCCGCCCTGCTGCCGGCTCTGCGGGGACTGCTGCTCCGACTTCGGCACGTTCACCTCGCGCTCCAGCGCGGAGACGATGCCGCTGGTGACGGTGCCGGTGAGACGGTCGGGGGAGCCGATGGCGACGACCTGGTCGCCGACCTTCAGACCGCCGGAGTCGCCGAGCTTGGCGGGCTTGAGGCCGCTCGCACCCTGGAGTTTGATCAGGGCGAGGTCCTTGGCGGGATCGGTGCCGACGATCTTGGCGGCGTACTTCTTGCCGTCGCTCATCGTCACCTGGATCTCCGAGGCGCCGCTGATCACGTGGTTGTTGGTGGCGATCTCGCCGTCCGCGGTGAGCACGATGCCGGAACCGGTGCCCTGGCCGGAGCCGGTGCGGGTGTCGATCCGGACCACGGAGGGGCTGACCTGCTCGGCGACGCCGGAGACGGTGCCGGTGCTGGACTGCGAGACGTTGGAGCCGCTGACCCCGCCCGCGGAGCCGGCGGCTGCGTGCCCTGCGAACTGCTGGACGGCGGCCGCGGTGCCGCCGCCGACGACGGCCGCGGCGAGCGCCACGGCGGCCAGCAGTGCGACCGGCCGCTTCGCCCGGGGCGCGGGCGCCGCGTGGGCGGGGCCGCTCCAGGCCGGGGTCTGCGGGGGCACCGTCTCGCCCTGGATCACGGGGGGCCGGTGCGCCTCGTGCCAGCCGGGGGCGGGGGCGGGCGGATAGGCGGGCGGCGGCGGGTACGAGGCCCCCGCCGCGTCCTGGGCCAGCCGGTCACGCCCCCGCTGCCAGTCCTCGCCGAAGGGCGGCTGCTGGGCCGGGCGGTTCTCCTGCGGGTACTCGCCTTCGCGGCGGAAGCTGTCGGTCATGTCCCCGACTCTGTCCGCGGATCATGAGAGCTTCCTGAGCCTGACCTGAGAAGCCCGACAGAACCGCGTATGCCCGATATAAGGGCCACCGCGACCCGGCTGACCGCCCCTCTGAAGCCCCCACCCCACCCCGCCACAACCTCAAACCCCAAACCCCCTTAAAACCGCCGAATCGGCACGTAAAGGGCGGCAGCAGCCACACTCAGCCCCGCCGGCGTTTGAGGCGCGGGGTTCGGGGCGGAGCCCCGAGAAGCCGGCCCGCAGGGCAGGAACGCACGGTGGGCGCCGAGCGGAGAGGCCGGGCCGAGCCCGGCCGGAGCACACCCCCGCCGACCGCCGGAGGCTACCGGCAGCCGCACGACCGCCGGATCACCAGCGCCGACGGGAACTGCTTCAGCCGCTCCCGCCGCGACCCCGCGACCCGCAGCCCGTCGTCCAGCACCAGGTCCACCGCGGCCCGCGCCATCGCCGGGCGGTCCGAGGCGATCGTCGTCAGCGGCGGGTCCGTCAGCGCCGCCTCCTTGACGTCGTCGAACCCGGCCACGGCCAGCTCGCCCGGCACGTCGATCCGCAGCTCCCGGGCGGCCCGCAGGACGCCGATCGCCTGGTCGTCCGTCGCGCAGAAGATCGCCGGGGGGCGGTCCGGCCCGGAGAGGACCTCCAGGGCCACCTTGTACGCGTCGTAGCGGTTGTACGGGGCCTGGAACAGCCGGCCCTCCACCGAGCGGCCGGACTCCTGCATGGCCCGGCGCCAGCCCTCGACGTGGTCGGCCACCGGGTCGCCCACCTCGGGGGTGTTGTCCACCCCGCCGAGGCAGGCCACGTACGGGTGCCCGTGTTCCAGCAGGTGGCGGGTGGCGAGCTGCGCGCCGCCGATGTCGTCCGTGACGACGGCGACGTCGTCGATCGCCTCGGGGCGCTCGTGCAGCAGCACGATCCGCGCGTCCCAGGCCTCGATCTCCGACGCCGCGCGTTCGCTCATGCCCTGGCTGACCAGGATCAGGCCCGAGACCCGCATGCCGAGGAACGCCCGGAGGTAGTGGACCTCGCGCTCGTCGCGGTAGTCGGAGTTCCCGACCAGGACCATCTTTCCGCGCTCGGCGGCGGCCTGCTCGACCGCGTGCGCCATCTCCGCGAAGAACGGCTGCCGGGCGTCCGGGACGATCATGCCTATGAGGTCGGTGCGCCGCGAGGCCATCGCCTGGGCGACCCGGTCCGGGCGGTAGCCCAGCTCCTTGATCGCGGCGAGGACACGCTCGCGCGTGGCCGGGGCAACCGGCCGGGGTCCGTTGTTGATGACGTAGCTCACGACGGCGGTAGAGGTACCCGCAAGTCGCGCCACGTCATCCCGCGTCACCTTGGCCACGCGCGGCAGTCTACGCGGGGTGACCTACCTCTGGGCAGGGCGTCCTGCGGAGTGGATGCTCACAGGGTCTTCGGCCGCCCGGGTGACGGCAGGGCCGTCCTCGCCGGAGTCCCGGGACGCGTTCTCCGAGGCCGCCCGGGAGGTGGCCGAGGCGGCCTGCGCCGCCAGCTGCGCCGCCGCCTGGGCCGCGGCCTCCGCCGCCGCCCGCTCGACCTTCTCGGGGGTGACGAAGCGGTAGCCCACGTTGCGGACCGTGCCGATCAGCGACTCGTGCTCGGGACCCAGCTTGGCGCGCAGCCGCCGTACGTGGACGTCCACCGTCCGGGTGCCGCCGAAGTAGTCGTAGCCCCAGACCTCCTGGAGCAGCTGGGCGCGGGTGAAGACCCGGCCCGGGTGCTGGGCGAGGTACTTGAGCAGCTCGAACTCCTTGAAGGTCAGGTCCAGGACCCGGCCCTTCAGCTTGGCCGAGTACGTCGCCTCGTCGACCGACAGGTCGCCGTTGCGGATCTCCATCGGGGAGTCGTCCGAGCCCATCTGCTGGCGGCCGGTGGCCAGCCGCAGCCGCGCCTCGACCTCGGCGGGGCCCGCGGTGTCCAGGAGTACGTCGTCGATGCCCCAGTCGGCGGTGACGGCCGCCAGGCCGCCCTCGGTCACGACGAGGATCAGCGGGCAGCCCGGCCCGGTGGAGCGGAGCAGCTGGCACAGCGACCGCACCTGCGGCAGGTCGCGGCGGCCGTCGACGAGGATCACGTCGGCGCCGGGGGTGTCCACGAGGGCGGGGCCCTCGGCGGGCGCCACCCGTACGTTGTGCAGCAGCAGGCCGAGGGCGGGCAGCACCTCGGTCGACGGCTGCAGGGCGTTGGTCAGCAGCAGGAGAGAGCTCATGCCCGACCACCTGCCCGGGTCGGGCGGTCGAACACGGTTCGCTGGTCCATCACGTCGGTTCCTCCTCGGTCCCGTCGAGGACGTGCGCGGTACTGCTTCGTACGTGGTGCGTCGTGCGTGGTGCCTCGTGTGCGGTGTCCCGGCCGGCCCCGCGCCCTGAGGCCCGGAGGGACACCACCGTTCTCGTTCTGTTCAACGCGCTGAAAGCACAAAAGGACCCGGGGGCAACGTTGCCCGGATCCTCTTCGCAGCAGAATAGCCCACCGGTGCTTTCGTGGCCGAGGCTTCTGCCGATACCGATTCTGTGGTTCCTGCCACGCCCCTGCCCCGTGTATGTGCCGGTTTCACCTGATCGACGGCCCTGCGGCGGGCCCTCGGGGTGCACGCGGGGCGCGTGGATGCACGCGGGAGCGGGGGGTAGGAGGGGTCATCATGGAGGCCGACGGCAGAGAGCCGACGAGAGGAGCAGCAGTGGCAACCGGAACCATCCGCTACTGGGCCGCGGCCAAGTCCGCGGCCAAGACGGCGGAGGAGCCGTACTCGGCGCGCACCCTGGCCGAGGCGCTCGACGCCGTGCGGGAACGCCACCCCGGGGAGCTGACCCGGGTCCTGCTGCGCTGCTCCTTCCTCGTGAACGAAGAGCCTGTGGGCAAGCGCCCGCACGATTCCGTCCAGCTGACCGAGGGGGGCACCGTCGAGGTGCTCCCGCCGTTCGCGGGCGGGTGAGCGGGAGCCGATGAGCACGCCCGAAGAACAGCAGCGACAGCAGCACGCGCAGGCCCAGGCGCAGGCCGCCCAGGCGGAGGCGGCGCGGGCGGAGGCCGAGGCACAGGGCCGGCAGCAGCCGCAGCCGCAGCCGCAGGACCCGTACGGGACCCAGACCTGGCAGTCCGACACCTGGGACACCAGCTACCAGCCGGTGCACGCGCCGCAGGCGCAGGCCGAGGCCCCCGGCCGTCCGGTGGCGCCCGAGGGGTGGTTCCGCGACGAGGCTCCCGCCCAGGGCGCCGACGGCGCGGGCGCCGGGTGGCCGGACGGCCCCCCGGCAGCGGGCGCCGCGCCGGACGCGGGCTCGTACGGGCAGCCGTACGCGCCCCAGGCGGACCCCCTGCAGCCCCAGCAGGTGTACGGGCAGCAGCCCGATGCGCAGGCCTACGGGCAGCACGCTCAGCAGGAGTACCCGCAGCAAGCCCAGCAGCCCCAGCAGCAGGCGTACGGGCAGCCGGCCCAGCAGGGCTATCCCCAGCAGCCGCAGCAGCCCCAGCAGCAGGCGTACCCGCAGGCGGTCGCCCCCGACGGGTGGTTCCGCGACGAGGCTCCGGCCGCGCCGGCCCCCGCCGCGCAGGCCGTCTCCGCCCCCGGCTGGCCGCAGGACGGCGGCACGGGGGCTCCCGCCGCCGAGACGGCGTACCTGCCGCCGTACCAGGAGACCCCGGCCGCCGCCGAGACGGCCTACCTCCCGCCGTACCAGGAGGCCCCGGCCGAGGCGACGGCGTACCTGCCGCCGTACCGGGCCGAGGAGCCGGAGCAGGCTTCCGCGGCGCCGGAGGGGTGGTTCCGCGACGAGGCTCCGGCCGCGCCGGCGCAGGCCGCCCACCAGGCCCCCGCCGCGCCGGCCTCCCACCGGGCCCCGTCCCACCGGGCCCCCGACCAGGACTGGTCCCAGGGCGGCGCCGCCGCCACCGGCTGGCCGGAGGCCTCCGCCGCCGAGCAGACGGCGTACCTGCCGCCCCAGGCCGCCGAACCGGCGCCCGAGCGGTCCGCGCCCGCGGGCCCGGCCGCCGAGCAGACGGCCTACCTTCCGCCCCACCCCGGTCCCGGGACCGCCCCGGCCCGGGGTCCGGCCCACGCGGCGCCCGCCCCCGCGGAGGAGGCCGGGGAGGAGCCCGCCTACTCCCCGCCGACCCTCGCCGGGAACACCCTGCGGGCCGTCGACCCCGCCCAGGCCCGCGCCGAGGGCCGGTCGCCGATCATCGACCCCGGCCCGCAGGCCGCCCTGCTGACGGCCGCCCTCGGGGTGCTGCTCGCCGCGGCCGCCGCGTTCGGCTCGTACGCCCTGCTCGTGCCGCTGGTCGCCCTCCAGGGGCTCACCGCGGCCGGCTGGTTCCGTCTCAACGGCATGTGGCCGGCCCGCCAGGGCATCGCCCTCGCCTTCGCCGGGGCCCTGGTCGCCGACGCGGCCGTGCTCGCGGTGGACGAGCCGTACGGCCCCGGCGCGATCGTCGGCACCCTCGGCGCCTGGGTGCTGCTCACCCTCGTGCTCCAGCTGCGCAGCCACGCCGACCCCGACGAGCGGATGTACGGGCTGATGGCCTCGGTGGCCTCGGCCGCCCTGGCGATCGTCTGCGCCGGCTACCTGGCCGCGGACCCCGCCGCCGTCACCGTCGGCGCGGCCGCCGTCGCGGTCGCCGTCTTCGCCCGCGCCCTGCCGCTGCCCACCGCGCCCTCCGTCGGCGTCTCGCTGGCGGCCGCCGCCGGTGCCGGCATCGCCGTCGGCGGGCTGAACTCCCTCGGCGCGGGCGGGGCCCTGGTCGGTCTCGCCGCCGGGGTGTGCGCGCTGATCGGGCTGCGCGTCGCGGCGTACGACTACCCGTCCAAGTTCGTCCACATGACGGCCGGGGTCGCGCTGCCGCTCGCGGCCGCCGCGCCCGCCGTGTACCTGATCGGGCGGGTGGTGGGCTGATCCCTGCCCGACAACGGGCATGGTCCACTAGGCGCACGTACCGACAAGTAGTAGGGGAGGGGCACGTGCGCTTTCTACGTGTGGTCGTGATCATCGGTGTGGTCCTGGGGGCGCTCTTCGTCGGCGCGGACCGCTGGGCGGCCGGGTACGCCGAGAACCAGCTCGCGGACCGGATCCAGTCCCGCCAGGGCCTCGCGGGCACCGCGGAGGTCGAGATACACGGCTTCCCGTTCCTGACCCAGGCGGCCAGCCGGGACCTGGACCGGGTCGACCTGAAGCTGCGCGGCGTCGAGGCCATGGCGGACGGCCGCAAGACCCGCCTCGCGGAGCTCGACGCGAGCTTCCGCGGCGTGACCCTGAACGGGGACTACACGCGCGGCACCGCCCGGCGTGCCGAGGGCAGCGCCCTCATCACGTACGCCGACCTGACCGCGGCCTCCCAGACGGGCGCGACCCTCGCCTACGGCGGCGCGCCGGGCAAGGTGAAGGTCACCGCGGGGATCGAGGTGCTCGGCAAGTCCCTGACGCGCAGCGTCGTGTCGACCGTCACCCTGGAGGACGCGAAGGACGGCAAGGGCAAGGTCGTCCGCGTGCACGCCGAGGAGGTGCCCGGTGAGGGCATCCCCGGGATCGAGGGCCTGGTCCGCAAGAAGACCGACTTCGACCGCCGGCTCGACGGCGGACTGCCCGTGGGTCTCCAGCTGTCGTCCCTGACCTCCGACGAGGCCGGTGTGCACCTGGCGCTGAGCGGCTCGAACGTGGTGTTGGCCGGATCGTGAGACGGTGCGGTCCGATCCGCAGATGAACGGGCCGCCGGAAGGCTTCCGGGGGCGGTGCGGCAGCCGCCCGGAGGCCTCTCATCCCACTATTCGGACGATCCTGTCTCGGTATATGACACACCGGTGACAGGGCGGCCGATTCGTCCCTACGATCCATGCCTATGAAGCATCAGCAGGCGGACCTCACGAAGCGGCGGGCAGTAGACCTGTGTCGCGTCGCCGCCATGCTCTGTCGATCCATGTGACCTGTGGAGCGCATCCGCTCCACCAGCCGGACGACGGCTTTTCCCGCGTGACCGCACCTGCTCCCGATCCCCTGACGCCTCCCCGCGCAGGACCGGGCGAGCGCATCCGGAACGCACGCACCCCGCAGCACCCGCAGCACGGCCCGCCGCACACTGCCCGGAGGAGAACACCATGAGCCGCAGCGACGTCCTCGTAGACGCCGACTGGGTCGAGGCCCACCTGAACGACGGAAACGTCGTCATCGTCGAGGTGGACGAGGACACGTCCGCCTACGACAAGAACCACATCACCAACGCCGTCCGGATCGACTGGAAGAGCGACCTCCAGGACCCGGTCCGCCGTGACTTCGTGGACCAGGAGGGCTTCGAGAAGCTCCTCTCCGCCAAGGGCATCTCCAACGACGACACCGTCGTCCTCTACGGCGGCAACAACAACTGGTTCGCGTCGTACGCGTACTGGTACTTCAAGCTCTACGGCCACCAGGACGTCAAGCTCCTCGACGGCGGCCGCAAGAAGTGGGAGCTCGACTCCCGCGACCTGGTCGACGGCAAGGAGGTCCCGAACCGTCCGGCCACCGACTACAAGGCCAAGCCGCAGGACAAGTCCATCCGCGCCTTCCGTGACGACGTCACGGCCGCGATCGGCTCCCTGAACCTGGTCGACGTCCGCTCGCCCGACGAGTTCTCCGGCAAGCTGCTCGCCCCGGCGCACCTCCCGCAGGAGCAGTCGCAGCGCCCCGGCCACGTGCCGACCGCCCGCAACATCCCGTGGTCGAAGAACGCCAACGACGACGGAACCTTCAAGTCGGACGACGAGCTGACCGCCCTCTACGAGGCCGAGCAGGTCGACCTGGCGAAGGACACCATCGCCTACTGCCGCATCGGTGAGCGCTCCGCGCTCACGTGGTTCGTGCTGCACGAGCTCCTGGGCCAGGAGAACGTCAAGAACTACGACGGCTCGTGGACCGAGTACGGCTCGCTGGTCGGCGTGCCGATCGAGCTCGGCCCCAACAAGTAGTCCGGCCGATCCAGCAGCCGACCCTGCCGGGCACGCAGGGCCCGTAGTCACGTACGACCTCTCTAGGACAGGACAGAGAACATGTGTGGAGCACAGATCGGCGGGCCCGACCTCGCGACGCTGAAGCCCGGTGAGACCGCCATCCAGGGCCAGATCACCCAGGGCGGCGAGCCGGTGTCCGGCTACGTCCGCCTGCTGGACTCGACCGGCGAGTTCACCGCCGAGGTCCCGACCTCGGCGACCGGCCAGTTCCGCTTCTACGCGGCGACCGGCTCCTGGACGCTGCGCGCGCTCGTCCCCGGCGGCACGGCCGACCGCAACGTCGTGGTCGCCGACGCCGGCGGCGTGACGGACGTGGCGATCGCGGTCTGACCACCGCTCCGCGCACCACCGCGTAACCGCGCGACCGTATAACCGCAGAGCCGGCCGAAGGGCCGCACCCCCGGGGGTTGGACGCCACTGGATCGGGGTGCAGCCCTTCGTGCCGTCCGGGCACTTGTCAGCGGGGCGTACCGCCCTACGCTGGAGGTATGTACGCCCGGCGCCGACGCGTCTACTTCCTGCTCATGGGCGGATGCCTGTTCCTGTTCGTCTCCGCCTGGTCCTTCGTGCGCCTGTGGTCGGTGGAGGCCGCGGTGGCCCTGTGCGTGATCGCCATGGTGATCCCGCCGGTGGCCGCGATGGTCGCCAACCGGCGCGGACCGGACGACCGCTGGTGGGACGACCCCTCGGGCGACCCGAAGTCCGACGAGTGGTGGGACGAACTGGACGGAAAGCGGCGACGCGAGCCGTGAAACCCGGTGAGACAAGAACGTAATAGACATCCCTACAACTGCTTGCCCCCTGAACGGGTCATGGGTACGCGCGGGCACCGAGCCGGCGCGTCCAGTCCTGTGGGGGGGACTCCCTTGGAACATGCACAGACCGCCTCCGAGCTGCGGAAACAGTCCGAAACCACCCCGGAGCCGGACGGTACGGACCCGGTCGCGGACACCGCACCGCCCGCTGCCGGCGCCACCGCGGGCGCGGCCGGAGCCGCCCCGGCGGACGCCGCCCCCGAGGCCGCCGCGCCTCCGCGCCGCCGCAGGGGCCGTACGACCCTCCTGATCGCGGCCGCGGCCGGCCTCGGCGTCCTCGCCGGAACGATCACCGGCTACACGGTCCAGTACCACCGCGCCCCGACCCCGCTGCCGCCGCTGGCCCAGCAGAAGGTGGCCGCGCCCGTGCCCGTCGCGCCGAACGACGCGACCACCCGGCGCTCCGTCAACGCCAACCGTTGGGACAGGACGGAGGAGGACCTGGCCAAGAAGCTTCTGGAGGTTCCAGGCGGCGCGAAGGACGGCTACGCCGGCTACGAATCGCTGGACTCCTTCGCGGCGGACTACTACGACTCCCCCGACCGGGGCTTCGAGACCATAGCCAGGACCGTGCGGCGGATCGCCACGGCGGGCTGGGAGCAGAACGGACAGGACTTCGTCGAGATCCGGCTGCTCCAGTTCCAGAGCCAGCACGCGGCCCAGCGGTACCAGGAGGGACAGTCCTCGTACCAGGACGAGGAGGAGCGCGCGGGCAACGACGGCTTCGCGCTGCCCGGCGTGCCCGACGGTTACGGCCGCGGCTGGCTCTACAAGCCGCGGACGAAGGCCGGGTACCACCCGGTGCGCTCCGCCCGGGCCATCGCCCGGCGCGGGGACATCGTCGTGGACGTGGAGATCGCG
The DNA here is from genome assembly GCF_055587105.1 of Streptomyces sp. NPDC048461. Lineage (NCBI taxonomy): Bacteria > Bacillati > Actinomycetota > Actinomycetes > Kitasatosporales > Streptomycetaceae > Streptomyces > Streptomyces sp. NPDC048461. The sequence continues at coordinate 49,359 of NZ_JBVJGW010000004.1, forward strand.
AACAACCGGGGTGACGTCACCCAGGGCGAGATCACCGATCTGGCCAAGCGACAGATGGAGCGGCTGTGACCGAGCAGCAGAGCGATGCCGTGCCCGAGCCCGCCGCAGAGCAGGACGCGCCGGTTTCCGCACACCCGCCGCGCACGGGCAGGCGCAGGGTTCCGGCCCTGGTCGCGGGTGGCCTCGGCCTGGCGATCCTCGCGGGCGGCGGGTTCTGGGCCTCCGGCAGGATCGACCAGGCCGACCGGACCTCCCCGACGCGCTACTGGGTGCCGGCGGGTCCCCGGCCGATCGCCACCGGTGCCCCTGTGCCGACCGTGCCGCCCAACGAACTCACGGGCAAGCTGCTGCCGATGCCCGTGGACCACGAGCTCGGACCCGACCTGGGGGAGGAGGGCAACGACTTCTACGTGTCGGGCGAGCGCGCGGTCCAGGCCATGAAGGACGCGCGGACGGGGCTGTCCGCCCGGGAGCGCGCCGAGCGGGACAAGGCCGTGGCCGAGATGAAGCTCAAGGGTCTGGCCGGCCGTAGCTACACCAAGTCGTCCTACGGAGGCGGCCCGGTCACCGAGATCGAGCTCACGCAGGCGGACCCGCAGGCTCTCACGGTGTTCTCGGAGGTCAGCAAGAAGCTCCTCGACGTCCTCGTGACCCTGGGCGGGAAGAAGAAGGACGCGCCCGCCGTCGAAGGGTTCCCACAGGCCAAGTGCGTCCTGCTGGACATCGTCGAGGAACGGTCCGGTTCCCCGAAGCCCGAGCCGATCGTGTCCCTCGACTGCGTGGCGGTGGAGGGCAGCGTGCTGGTGACCTTCCGTTCGTTCGGTCCACGGCTCGACGTGAAGGATGCCGCCGAGCTGTTCCGGAAGCAGCTCAACCACCTGAAGTCCCCCGGGGAGTCCGTGTGACCGAGCAGACCGTCACCACCGCAGCCGCGTCCACCGCCGAACCGGGCGCGACGGCCGCCGCGATCCCGCAGGCCGTGGCTCCCGCCCCGGAGCCGGTGCCCGCCGCGCCGAAGGACCGGCGCAGGCTGTTCGCCGCCCTGCGGTGGACCGCCGCCGTCCTCGTCTTCGCCGCCGTCGGCGCGGGGAGCGCGTACGCCGTCACCCGGCCCGAGCGGACCGAGATCCCGGGGCTCTCCACCCTGTCCGACGGCCGCTGGACCTACCCGCGGCTGGCGAGGCCCGAGCTGCCGGCCGGAGCCGCGCTGCCCGGTGCCCCGGACAACAAGGACGGCACGCACTACGCCGCCCTGAACGGCCTGCTGCTCCCCGTACCCGAGGGGGCGAAGCCCGACGACGCCGTCAAGCCGGACAAGGACGGGAAGGTGACGCCCGACTCCTTCCTGGAGGAGTACGCCGCCGAGGACCGGCCGAAGCTCAAGGAGTCCCTGGAGTGGGAGGGGCTGCGCCAGATCACCGGCCGGTCCTGGACCATGCCCGACGGCACTCGTGTACGCGTCTACCTGCTGCGCTTCCACTCCTCCAGCTTCGTGGACACCTTCCGCGGCTGCGGCACCAACACCCGGCTGACCGGCGCCGACGCGCTCTCGGTCGACCTGGCGTGGAGCGAGGCCAAGGCGGGGCAGTACAGCGCGGCCGGGACCGCCGACGCCGGCACGTGGGGCACCCTCAGCTCCAGCGACGTCAGCGTCTACGAGGAGGCCAAGCCGTTCGGTGACGAGCAGGTCCGCTTCGGCTGTCTCCAGGCGGGCGACGTCCAAGGGGTGATCATCCACTCCCGCAAGGGCGGACTGCCCACCGTCCCGTTCCACCAGACGGTGATCCTCCAGGGCCAGCTGCTCGGCTGAGGCCCGTACGGGCCACCTCACAGAGTGCGCCGGTCCCCGGGCCAGTAGGCTTGGGGACCGGCCCGTACACCGCACCGAATCCTCCGAGGAGCACCCCGTGCTTGAGGCAGTCTTCACCTCCCTGCTGGTCCTGGTCTGCGTCGGCGTGATGGCCTTCACCGGTCTCGCCGTCAAGAAGCTGTACCAGGGTCAGCGCTGAGCGTCCGCGCAGCTGACCGCCCCGGAACCCCTCCGACAGATCGCCTGAGCAGCCATTCATGATCCAGATCCCGTCCGACCTGAACCCGGGCCTCGTCCCGCTCGCCTTCCTCCTCGGCACCTGGGAGGGCGCGGGAGTCTTCGACTTCCCCGGTGAGGAGAAGTGCAACTTCGGCCAGGAGGTCGTCTTCAGCCACGACGGCCGGGACTTCCTGGAGTACACCTCCCACACCTGGGTCCTCGACGCCGAGGGCAAGCAGGTGCGGCCGCTGGAGTCCGAGTCGGGCTACTGGCGCATCGACAAGGACCGCAAGGTCGAGATCGTCATGGTCCGCGACCAGGGCGTCGTCGAGGTCTGGTACGGCGAGCTCGCCGACCAGAAGCCCCAGATCGACCTGGCCACCGACGCCGTCGCGCGCACCGCGGCCTCCGGCCCGTACAGCGGCGGCAAGCGGCTCTACGGGTACGTGAAGAGCGACCTGATGTGGGTCGGCGAGAAGGCCACCCCCGACGTCGAGCTGCGCCCGTACATGTCGGCCCAGCTGAAGAAGGTCGTCACGCCCGAGGAGGTCGCCGAGATGGCGCGCAACCTCCCGGACATGCCGGACGACGGCATCGCCTTCTTCCGCTGACGCGCATCCACAGGGCTGTGCGACGAGGGGACCGCGGAACCGCCCGCGGTCCCCTTTCCGCGCTTACACTGGCCGGGTGGTGAGGACCGAGCACGCCAAAGACACCGAAGGCGCCGAGGGCACCGACTGGAAGACCGACCTGCGCCAGCGCGGGTACCGGCTCACTCCCCAGCGCCAGCTCGTGCTGGAGGCCGTCGACCACCTGGAGCACGCCACCCCGGACGAGATCCTCGTCCAGGTGCGCAAGACCGCGTCCGGGATCAACATCTCCACCGTGTACCGGACGCTGGAGCTCCTGGAGGAGCTCGCGCTCGTCTCGCACGCGCACCTCGGCCACGGCGCCCCCACCTACCACCTGGCCGACCGGCACCACCACATGCACCTGGTCTGCCGGGACTGCGCCGACGTGATCGAGGCCGACGTGGACGTCGCCGCCGAGTTCACCGCCAAGCTCCGCGCGACCTTCGGGTTCGAGACCGACATGAAGCACTTCGCGATCTTCGGCCTCTGCAAGAAGTGCGCGGCGGCACACCGTGCCGCGCAGCCGTAGCCGAGTCGTACGCTTGGTCCCATGACCAGCAGCCCCTTGCTCCACCTCCCCGGCGCCGTGCAGGCCGAAGGCCGCGACGAGGGCGTCGCCGCCCACTACGGCGAGCTGTACGGCGAACAGCGGACCCTCGCCGACGGCCGCGGCTTCGTCGACCTCTCCCACCGCGGCATCGTCACCGTGACCGGGGCCGAGCGCCTCAGCTGGCTGCACCTGCTGCTCACCCAGCACCTCACCGAGCTGCCGGCCGGCCAGGCCACCGAGGCCCTGATCCTCTCCGCCAACGGCCACATCGAGCACGCGCTCTACCTCGTCGACGACGGCGAGACCACGTGGGCGCACGTGGAGCCCGGCACCCAGGCGGAACTGATCGCCTACCTGGAGTCCATGAAGTTCTTCTACCGGGTGGAAGTCGCCGACCGCACCGAGGAGTTCGCGGTCGTGCACCTGCCCGCCGGCTCCATCGCCGAGGTCGCCAAGGAGCACGCCGTGCGCGAGACCGCGCACGGCCGCGACGTCTTCCTGCCCCGCGCCGAGCTGGAGTCCTTCGCCGTCTCCCACGGCCCGGCCGCCGGGCTCCTCGCCTACGAGGCGCTGCGCGTCGAGGCGCACCGGCCGCGGCTCGGCCTGGAGACCGACCACCGCACCATCCCGCACGAGCTGGGCTGGATCGGCACGGCCGTGCACCTCCAGAAGGGCTGCTACCGCGGTCAGGAGACGGTCGCCCGCGTCCACAACCTGGGGAAGCCCCCGCGCCGCCTGGTCTTCCTGCACCTGGACGGCTCCGAGGTGCTGCTTCCGGCACACGGCGCCCCGGTCCGGCTCGCCGCCGACGGCGAGGAGGGCCGCCAGCTCGGCTTCGTGACCACCTCGGTGCGCCACCACGAACTCGGCCCCATCGCCCTCGCGCTGGTCAAGCGGAACGTGCCGGTGGACGCGCCGCTGCTGGTGGGCGGCACGGCCGCCGCGCAGGAGGTCGTCGTAGAGCCATGAGCCGTGGGGCTTGGATGGCCTAGATGTCGATGACGAGGGTGAACGGGCCGTGGTTGGTGAGGGAGACCCGCATCTCCGCGCCGAAGCGGCCCGTCTCCACCGTCGCGCCCAGCGCCCGCAGCTGCGCCACGACCTCGTCCACCAGCGGTTCGGCGACGGGGCCGGGCGCGGCCGCGTTCCAGGTGGGGCGGCGGCCCTTGCGGGCGTCCCCGTAGAGCGTGAACTGGGAGATCACCAGCAGCGGGGCGTCCACGTCGCTGCAGGACTTCTCGGCTTCCAGGATCCGTACGGACCAGAGCTTGCGCGCCAGCAGCGCGGCCTTCTCCGGCGTGTCGTCGTGGGTCACCCCCACCAGCACGCACAGTCCCTCGCCGACGATCTCTCCGACGGTCTCGCCGGCCACGACGACGCTCGCGCCGTCCACCCTCTGCACCACTGCTCGCATACCACCTGTGTACCAGGCGTGCACCCGTCCGGGGCCGATCGGGTGGAGTGGGACTGCACCGGGGCCACGGAGAGTGGCACGATGCACGCAAGCGGTGCCTGGGCGCCGCACCGGTCGAGGGGACGGACTCGTTCGTATGAATACTTCTGGTACCTCCGTACCTGCTTCACCCGCTTCCATGTCCGCTGCCGCGGTACGACCGCCCGCGCAGCGCACCGCCGAGACGGCGGTCCCGGCGACGCCGACGACCGCGCTCGGACTGCCGGAACTGCGCGGGCTGCGCCGCGACGCGCAGCGCGACGAGGCCGATCTGAGCTATGTACGGCGGCTGTTGCAGGGCCGCATCGACATCCTGCGGGCCGAGCTGGCCCGGCGCACCGACCCCGAGGCGGCCCGGCGCGCCGACCCCGAGGCGCCGGTGGTGGACCGGCTCTCGGAGATCCTCGCCGACGCCCCCTCCAGCCGCAGTGCCTCCGCCCGGCACGTCACGCTCGGCACCCCGCACGGCGAGGAGTACCGGCTGCTGGCGGCGGAGATGCTGTCCGACGTGGAGCTGTCGGACCTGGGCGCCCGTACCGACGGCGAACTCCACGACGGGCTGGGCCGGCTGATCCGGTACGAGCAGCAGGTCTCGCGGCGCCGGCAGGCGCTCCAGCGCACGGCGGACGACTGCAGCGCCGAGATCACCCGGAGATACCGGGAGGGCGAGGCGCAGGTGGACGACCTGCTGGCGTGATCGGCCCATCCGGCCCATCCGGCCCATCCGGCCCACCTGGCCCACCCGGCCCACCTGGCGCGGGGCGGCGCCACCCCGGCGGGCGGGCGCCGGAAATTCGGGGGACGCGGGCCGGTGCGCCGATTAGCGTGGTCCGGCATGAGCGCTGACGTCCGGCCGATCGCCGAATCCGACCTCCCCGACTGGCTGCGGACCGTGAACACCGGCTTCCTGGAGACCGCCCGGGTCACCGACTCCGACGTCGCCCAGCGGGCCCGGCACGGCGACTTCGCGCGCACCCAGGGGGCGTTCGACCCCGACACGGGGCGCTGCGTGGCCACCTTCCGCTCGTTCCCGCAGGAACTGACCGTGCCCGGCGGCGCGGCCGTCGGCTCCAGCGCGGTCACCAACGTCACCGTGCTGCCCACGCACCGCCGCCGCGGTCTGCTGACCCGCATGATGACCGCCGAGCTGACCGCCGCCCGGGACCGCGGCGACGCGCTGTCCACCCTGATCGCCGCCGAGTACCCGATCTACGGGCGGTACGGGTACGGGCCCGCCGCGTCCGTCTCGGAGTGGGAGATCGACGTACCGCGGGCGGGGCTGGACCCCCGCTGGTCGGCGCCCGCCGACGGCGGCCGCATCGACCTGGTGGACGCCGCCGAGGCCCGCCGGATCGGCCCCGGGCTGCACGAGCGGCTGCGGTCGGCGACCCACGGCGCGGTGGACCGCGACGCGCGCTGGTGGAGCCTGGCGACGGGCGAGGAGCAGATGTCGTACCGCCCGTACAAGGAGCAGTTCCACGCCGTGTACCGGACGGCCGCGGGCGAGGTGGCCGGCCTCGCCGTCTACGCCGCCGACGGGCACTGGACGGACGCGAAGCTCCCGAAGAACACCGTGCAGGTCAAGCAGCTGCTCGCGGTCACCGCGGACGCGGAGCGGGCGCTGTGGCACTTCCTGTGCTCCATCGACTGGGTCGCCAAGGTCCGCACCGGCTTCCGGGCTCCCGACGACCTCGTCGCGCAGCTGCTGCCCGACCCGCGGGCGGCCGCGCTGGTGACCGCGGCCGACTTCCTGTGGGTGCGGGTGCTGGACGTCGTACGGGCGCTGGGCGCGCGGACGTACGCCGTACCGGGGGTGCTGGTGCTGGAGGTGACGGACGCGGCGGGCCTCGCGGACGGCCGCTACCGGCTGGACGCGGCCAAGGGCGCGTGCGAGCGCACCACGGATCCGGCGGACCTGCGGCTGGAGGTGTCGGCGCTGGGCTCCCTCTACCTCGGCGACGAGTCGGCGGTGCGCCTGGCCCTGCTCGGCCGGATCACGGAGGAGCGCCCGGGGGCGGTCGCGCTCGCGGACGCGGTGTTCCGCACCGCGCGGCGCCCGTGGTGCCCGGACGTGTTCTGACCGGGCAGGCTGGAGGCGGGCACCGGACCGGGCACGCACCGCACACCGCTGACGCACACCGCACACCGCTGACGCACACCGCACACCGCTGACGCACACCGCACACCGCACACCGCACACCGAGGACCGAGGACTGAGGTACTTGACGCTTTCGACGTCACTTGTGGATCGGCTGCGCGCCGCCGGGTGCGTCTTCGCCGAGGAGGAGGCCGACCTGCTGGTCTCGGCCGCGCGGGACGACGGCCACCTGGCGGGCATGGCGGCCCGCCGGGTCGCGGGCGAGCCGCTCGAACACGTGGTGGGCTGGGCGGAGTTCTGCGGGCTGCGCGTGGAGGTCGGGCCGGGGGCGTTCGTACCGCGCCGGCGCACCGAGTTCCTGGTGCGGGAGGCGGTGGCGCTGGCCCGGCCCGGCGCCGTGGTGCTCGACCTGTGCTGCGGGGTCGGCGCCCTGGGAGCGGCGGTCGCGGCGCGGGTGACGGGCGGGGTGGAGCTGCACGCCGCGGACATCGACCCGGCGGCGCTGGCGTACGCGCGCCGCAACGTGGCCCCGTACGGCGGCGCGGTGTGGGAGGGCGACCTGTACGGGCCGCTGCCCGCGTCGCTGCGGGGCCGGGTGGAGGTCCTGGTGGTGAACGCCCCGTACGTCCCGACGGAGGAGGTGGCGCTGATGCCGGCGGAGGCCCGGGACCACGAGCCGCTGGTCTCACTGGACGGCGGCGCGGACGGCCTGGACGTCCACCGCCGGATCGCGGCGGGGGCCCTGCCCTGGCTGGCACCGGGCGGGCACCTCCTGATCGAGACGAGCGCCCGCCAGTCCCCGCACACGGCGGCGGCCCTGTCCTCGGCGGGCCTGGAGGTCCGCACGGCGACGTCGGAGGAGCTGTACGCGACGGTGGCGATCGCCCGGGCTCCGGGCTGCTAGATGTTGCAAGCGGCTGCTTGCAATAGTTAGCAAGCTCGGGCAGGATCGGGGCATGGCATCGCTCAACGTCGGAAACCTCGGCGAATACCTCCGCGAGCAGCGTCGGCAGGCCCAGCTCTCGCTGCGGCAGCTGTCCGAGGCCGCGGGCGTGTCGAATCCGTACCTGAGCCAGATCGAGCGCGGGCTGCGCAAGCCGTCCGCGGACATCCTCCAGCAGCTCGCCAAGGCGCTGCGGATCTCCGCGGAGACGCTGTACGTGCAGGCCGGGATCCTGGACGAGCGGGACCGGGACGAGGTGGAGACGCGGGCCGTCATCCTCGCCGACCCGTCCATCAACGAGCGGCAGAAGCAGGTGCTGCTCCAGATCTACGAGTCCTTCCGCAAGGAGAACGCGCTCGACACGGCCGGTACGGCCGCCGCGGCCGGGACGCCCGGGGCGCCCGCCGACGAGATGCCGTAGAAGACGAACCGACATGGATCCGGGAGGACCCGCACATGGCCATCGCCGATGACCTGAAGAAGACCCTCACCGACCCCACCCCGCTCTACTTCGCCGCCGGCACCGCCGACCTGGCCGTGCAGCAGGCCAAGAAGGTGCCGGGGCTCATCGAGCAGCTGCGCGCCGAGGCCCCCGCGCGCATCGAGGCGGTCAAGAACACCGACCCGAAGGCCGTGCAGGAGAAGGCCCGGGGCGCGGCCAAGGAGGCGCAGGAGGCGGTCTCCGCGAAGGTCGCCGAGGTGTTCGGCGCGATCGACCCGAAGAAGTTCGGCGAGACCGCCCAGGACCTGGCGCTGCGCGGTGTCGGTGTGGCCGCCGAGTACGCGGTGCGCGCCAAGGAGACGTACGACAAGGTCGCCGAGCACGGCGAGCAGGCCGTCCGGACCTGGCGCGGCGAGGTCTCCGACGAGATCGTCGACATCGCCGTGGCCGTCGAGCCCGCGCCGGAGGCCGCGGCCGGGACCGCCGTCGCCGAGACGGTCGTCACCGAGCCGGTGGCCGCCGAGCCGGTCGCCGCCGAGGTGGCCGCCGGTGGGGAGAAGCCCGCCGCGAAGAAGCCCGCGGCGCGCAAGAGCACCGCGAAGAAGACCGCCGCCGCGCAGGGCGACGCGAGCTGATCCGCATGACGCGTGGCGGGCCGGGCACCTTGCAGGTGTCCGGCCCGTTGTGCTCTCCGTGGAGGAACCACTGCCGGTAGCGTGGAGGCAGACGTCGTCCGGCGTGCGGAGCGGGAGAAAGCGGTCATCGCGATGTGGTTGATGGACGGGTTCGATCGAGGTGTGGTCCCGCTGCTGGGACTGGCCATGCTGGTGCTCGCCGTCGTGGCCTTCGTCATGGCGCTGGTGGCCCGCGAGGACGCCTATCGCGCCGCGGAGAAGCAGAGCAAGACCTTCTGGATGGTCCTCCTCGGCATCACCGTGCTCGTGGACTTCTTCCTGGGCATGCTGTTCCTGCAGATCGCGGGACTGGTCGCGACCATCGTCTTCTTCGTCGACGTGCGCCCGGCCCTCAAGCAGGTCTCGGGCGGCGGCCGGCGCCGGGGCGGAAGCAGCAGCGACGGGCCGTACGGGCCCTACAACGGCGGCCGCTGACCCTTTCGGCCGGCCCGATCGGCCGGGCCGGGCCGCCGGCCCGGGCGGCTCAGCCGCCGGCGCGGGACAGCAGGACCACGGCCACGTCGTCCGTGAGTTCGCCGCCGTTGAGGCGCCGGGCCTCGGTGACGGAGGCCTCCAGCAGGGCTTCGCCGGTCAGGCCGTCGTCCAGGTGCCGGTTGATCATCTCGACCATGCCGTCCTGGCCGAGGCGTTCGCGGCCCTCGCCGATCCGCCCCTCGATGAGGCCGTCGGTGTACAGCATCAGGCTCCAGGCGCCGCCGAGCTCGACCTGGCGGCGCGGCCAGCGGGCCCGGGGCAGCAGGCCGAGCGCCGGCCCGCTGTTCTCGTACGGGAGCAGCCGGGCCGGGCGGCCCGGCCGGGATATCAGCGGCGCCGGGTGGCCGGCGAGGCACAGGCCCGCGCGGCGGCCGTCCGGGGCGATGTCCACCGTGCACAGCGTCGCGAAGATCTCGTCGCAGGGCCGCTCGACCTCCAGGACCTCCTGGAGGGTGGCGAGCAGGTCGTCGCCGCACAGACCGGCCAGGGTCAGCGCCCGCCAGGCGATCCGCAGTTCGACGCCGAGGGCGGCTTCGTCGGGGCCGTGGCCGCAGACGTCGCCGATCATGGCGTGGACGGTGCCGTCGGGGGTGCGGACGGTGTCGTAGAAGTCCCCGCCGAGGAGCGCCCGGCTGCGGCCGGGGCGGTAGCGGGCGGCGAAGCGGAGGTCGGAGCCCTCCAGCAGGGGGTTGGGGAGCAGACCGCGTTCCAGGCGGGCGTTCTCCTGGGCGCGCAGTTTCGATTCCGCGAGCTTGTACTGGGCGATGTCGGCCCGTTTTCTCTCCACGGCGTACCGGATGGCGCGGCTCAGCAGCCGGCCGTCCAGCTCGTCCCGGAAGAGGAAGTCCTGGGCGCCGACGCGTACGGCTTCGGCCGCCCGTTCGGCGTCCGTCTCGGAGGTGAGGACGAGGACGGCGTGGCGGGGCGCGAGCCCGAGGACCTGGCGGAGCGCGGCCAGGTCGTCGTCGGCGGAGCCCGGGGCGGGCAGCGACAGGTCGAGCAGGATGCAGTGCACGTCGGGCGTGAGCAGGCGCGCGGCCTCGGTGAGGTTGCGGGCGGTGCGGAGCCGGATGCGGTGGCCGTCGGCGTCGAGGACCTCGGGGACGGTGAGGCCGCCCGCGGGGTCGTCCTGGATGACCAGGAGGGTCAGCGGGGTGGCCGGCGGGGCCGTCAGCGGGCCCGTCTGCGGGACCACCGGTGCGGCGACCAGCGTGGTGGGTGCGGCTGCAGGCGGTGTGGCGGTGTGCAGAACGGCCTGACCGCTCTCCGCGGCCGGGGTGTCCCTCTGCCGCGGTACGGGTACGGGCATCGTCTCCGGTTCCTTCCCTCCCCCCGAGGGTGCGCTCGTCCGGCAGACCCTAGCGGTCCTGGACCGGGGAGCGGAATGCCGGTCCCGGCCGGGACCTCCGTCATATGCCGTTATCGCGGGGGAAAATCGGCCTCACTGGATGACCAATGTCACGGCGGCCCGGGGTCCGTCCCGTGAAGCGAGACGCTGCGGGCGGCGGGTTGGTTGCCTCGGCGGGCCGATCCCACCTCCCCGTATGCCCGTTCCGCAGGCCGCGGCGTGCGCTCCGGGCGGAGCCGGGCGGATCCGGCGGCGCCGCGGTGGCGACGCGGCCGCATCGAACGGGGGCTGTGTCCTTCGCCACGGGGCTGCGGCCGCCGGCCGCAGCCGCCGGCCGGGCAGCCGCCCGGGCCGCCGGCCGGCCGGAGCTTCCGGGGTGTCCGGCGTGACCGGGGCCACCGCGGTCCGGGGGCGGTGCCTACGCGTCGGGGCGGACGACCGCCTTGATCGGCATCGAGCCCGCCCCCGCCATCGTCACGTGCCGGCCCGGCCGCGGGGCGTGGACCATGGCGCCGTCGCCGACGTACATCCCGACGTGGCTCGCGTCGTCGAAGTAGATGATCAGGTCGCCCGGCCGCATGTCCTTGAGCGCGACCTTCGGCAGCAGCCGCAGCTGCTCCTGAGAGGTGCGCGGGATGCCCTTGCCCGCCGCCAGCCACGCCTTGGAGGTCAGGCCGGAGCAGTCGAAGGAGTCCGGGCCGACCGCGCCCCAGATGTACGGCTTGCCGATCTGGGCGGTGGCGAACTGGACCGCCCGCTTCCCCGCGTCCGTCGCCGTGCCCTTGACGTCCTTCATCGCGCCCGTGGACAGCCACGCCGTCTGCGCCTTGTACTGGGCTTCCTGCTCCAGCTGGATCAGCCGGGCCTTCTCCTCGGCCTCCAGCTTGCTCTCCAGCTCCTCCGCCGCCTTGATCTTCTCCTCGACCTGCTTCTTCGCGGTCTCCTGCTTGACGCGGTTGGCCTCCAGCGTCGCCCAGTGCGCCGCCGCGTCCGTCGCGTACCGGTTCAAGTCGGCCTGCGTGCGGTCGAGTTCGGACAGGAGGTCGGAAGCGGCCTTCTCGCCCTGCCGCAACCGTCCCGCGCCGTCGAGGTACTGGCCCGGGTTCTCGCTGAGGGCCAGCTCCGCGCCGGCCGGCAGGCCGCCCGAGCGGTACTGGGCGCGGGCGGCGGCGCCCGCGCGGCCCTTGAGGGCGGTGATGCGGTTCTGCCCGGCGACGACGAGGTTGGCGATCTCGACGATCTTCTCGGACTGGGCCTTGGTCTCGGACTCGGCCAGGTTGAAGGCGTCCGTGGCGCTGCCGGCCTGGCGGTACAGCTCCTCTATCTCCTTGCGCACCTGCTCCAGCGACTTGGCGCCGGGCTGGGGCGCCGGGGCGGCCGGAGCCGCCGGCGCCGCGTGCGCCACGCCCGCCGCGAGGCCGGGGGCCGTCACTATCGCCATCGCGCAGAGCAGTACGAGCGTGCTTGCGCCGCGTCGTCGCCTTACGGCCACCATGGTCCCCCCAGGCACCCGAGTCGGATCCCGTATCGAATCTGACTATTCATCAGTAACTTTTCACTGCCATCGGGATGGTGCCACGAGTCGGTGAATTCCAACACCCTTGTGGATAACCGCCGGATCCCGCTCGTCCGCCGCAACGCCACAGCAACTCACAGGCGGTCCACAGGCGGTCCACAGGGGATCCACAGGAACGCCGCCGGAGCGCCGGGCGCACCACCGGAGCAGCGCCGTCGAGCGGGCCCGGCAAGATCCGAAAGAGACGGCCTAGCCCCACCGCCCCCCCGGGTACCCCGTTCCTGACGGCTCAACGGGTCGCCCGCGCCCCCGGTTCCCCGTTCGCCCCACCCCGCCCCCCCCCGGGTCGCGATCTCACCCCTGGGGCCGCAACGCCTCCCAGCGCACCGTCAGTTCCCCCTGCCGCCAGCGCCCCGGCCCGTCCGCCAGCGGCCAGTCCGCCGCCAGGGCCCGCGCCGTCCGGATCCAGCGCTGCCGCGCCCCGTACGAGGCGTACGGGGACGCCGCCGCCCACGCCCGGTCGAAGTCGCGGAGGAACGCGTGCACCGGCTCGCCCGGCACGTTCCGGTGGATCAGCGCCTTCGGCAGCCGCTCCGCCAGGTCCGAGGGGCGCTCCAGGGAGCCCAGCCGGGTCGCGAACGTCACCGTCCGCGCCCCCTCCGGTCCCAGCGCGACCCACACGTGCCGCCGCCCGATCTCGTCGCAGGTCCCCTCCACCAGCAGCCCGTCCGGCGCCAGCCGTCCGCACAGCCGCGCCCAGACCTGCGCGACCTGGTCCTCGTCGTACTGGCGCAGCACGTTCGCCGCGCGGATCAGCGCGGGGCGCTCCCCGCCGTCCAGCGGGACCTCGAAGCCGCCGTGCCGGAAGCCGAGGCCCTCCCGCTCGTACGGCTTGGCCGCCGCGACCCGCGCCGGTTCGATCTCGATGCCGACCACGCGCACGTGCGGCGCCGCCTCCCGCAGCCGCGTCATCAGCTCCACCGCGGTCCAGGGCGCGGCCCCGTACCCCAGGTCGACGGCGACCGGCGCCCCGGCGCGCCGCAGTGCGGCTCCGTGCGTCGCGGCGATCCAGCGGTCCATCCGGCGCAACCGGTTCGGGTTGGTCGTCCCGCGCGTCACCGCGCCCACCGGGCGGCCCGGGCGCTCGGAACGGCCGGCGCGCTCGGCGCGGTCGGTGCGGTCGGATCGGCCCGCGGAAGAGGGCGGGGTGGTGCGGGAGGCCATGGGCCGAGCGTAAGCGGAGGGCGCGCGCAGGATAAAAATCCGGCAAACCGAGGAGGAAAGTCCCCGATCCCCGGAATGCGGGGGACCGCCGTTCGGGTTGCACTCGGTGCAGGGCGCCGACCGCGCTCCTGTCGTCATGCCGTCCAGCCCTGCGGTCATGCCGTCCAGCGTCGACACAGCGTGGTGCCAACGCCGAGAGCGCGCCCCGGGGCGGTCCCGCCGCGCCGTCCGTCCGAGCATCGTCAGAGCGAGAGGAACTGCTCCCTTGAGCCAGTACGTGTCCCGTCTCGGCGGCAGCATCAGCGGCCGCCTCGCCGCCGCGCGCGCCACCCGACACGAGCCCCCGCGGCTGCGCCTGCCGGCCGTCGGCCACCACCGCAAGCCGCGCCGCGTGGCCATGCTCAGCGTGCACACCTCGCCGCTGCACCAGCCCGGCACCGGCGACGCCGGCGGGATGAACGTGTACATCGTCGAGCTGGCCAAGCGCCTCGCCGCGATCAACATAGAGGTCGAGATCTTCACCCGGGCCACCACCGGCGGCCTCCCGCCCGTCGTCGACCTCGCGCCCGGCGTGCTGGTGCGCCACGTCGACGCGGGCCCGTACGAGGGCCTCGCCAAGGAGGAGCTCCCGGCGCAGCTGTGCGCCTTCACCCACGGCGTCATGCAGGCCTGGGCCGGGCACCGACCCGGCTACTACGACCTCGTCCACTCCCACTACTGGCTCTCCGGCCACGTCGGCTGGCTGGCCGCCGAGCGCTGGGGCGTCCCGCTCGTCCACGCCATGCACACCATGGCCAAGGTCAAGAACGCGGCGCTGGCCGAGGGCGACACGCCCGAGCCCGCCGCGCGCGTCATCGGCGAGACCCAGATCGTCGCCGCCGCCGACCGCCTCATCGCGAACACCGCCGAGGAGGCCGACGAGCTCGTGCGCCACTACGAGGCGGACCCCGGGAAGGTGGCCGTCGTCCACCCCGGCGTGAACCTCGACCGCTTCACCGTCGGCGACGGCCGCGCCGCCGCCCGCGCCCGCCTCGGGCTGCCGCAGGACGCCGTCATACCCCTGTTCGCCGGCCGCATCCAGCCGCTGAAGGCCCCCGACATCCTGCTCCGGGCCGTCGCCGAGCTCGTCGACCGGGACCCCTCGCTCCGCCGCCGCCTGCACGTCCCCGTCGTCGGCGGGCCCAGCGGCAGCGGCCTGGCCAAGCCGGAGGGCCTGCAGAAGCTCGCCGCGCGGCTGGGCATAGCCGACCTGGTCCACTTCCACCCGCCGGTCGGGCAGGACCGGCTCGCCGACTGGTTCCGCGCCGCGTCCGTGCTGGTCATGCCCTCGTACAACGAGTCCTTCGGGCTCGTCGCCATCGAGGCGCAGGCCGCCGGCACCCCGGTCCTGGCCGCCGCGGTCGGCGGGCTGCCCGTCGCCGTCAACGACGGGGTCACGGGCATCCTCGTACCCGGGCACGACCCGGTGGACTACGCCCGGCAGCTGCGCCGCTTCGTGGACGAGCCCGGGCTCGCCGAGCGGATGGGGGCCCAGGCCGCGCGGCACGCGCAGTTCTTCGGCTGGGACACGGCCGCGAGCGGCACGGCGGACGTCTACACCGCGGCCATGCATGATCATCGCCGTCGCGTACGCTCGCACCATGGCTGACACCGCCGCGATCGTCGAGAGCACGCTGACCGAGGCCGGACTGTCGTGGGAGAGCCCGTCCCCGGGCTCGTACGTCGTCCAGCTCCCCGGCACCCGCAAGCTGAGCACCACCTGCTCGCTCCGGATCGGCCGGCACTCGCTGTCGGTCAACGCGTTCGTGATCCGCCACCCCGACGAGAACGAACCGGCCGTCCACCGCTGGCTGCTGGAGCGCAACCTCAAGCTCTACGGGCTCGGCTACGCGGTCGACCGCCTCGGCGACATCTACCTGACGGGCCGCCTCCCCCTCTCCGTGGTCACCCCGGAGGAGCTGGACCGCCTGCTGGGCACGGTCCTGGAGGGGGCGGACGGCGCCTTCAACACCCTGCTGGAGCTCGGCTTCGCCGGCGCGATCCGGCGCGAGTACGACTGGCGCGTCTCGCGCGGCGAGCCCACCCACAACCTCGACGCGTTCAAGCACCTGACCCGCCCGTCGTAACGCCGGGCCATGCCCGGCCCCGGGCCCCCGGCCCCCGCCCCCGCCCCCGCGGTCCTACGCGGAGGAGGGTGCGGGCGACACGGCCGGCCCGGGCAGCGGCAGCCCGGCGGGGTCGCCCGCCCCGGACCCGGGAGCGGAATCCGCAGGAGAGCCCCCGGCGGCGGGCACCCCCACGGAGGCCCCGGCGCCGGCGGACTTCTCGGCAGCGGGCTCCGTGGACGCCGGCCCGTCGGCGGAGGGCGCCGCCGGAAGGTTCCGCATCAGCAGCCAGTACCCGAGCCCGGCGACCGTCCCCAGGACCGCCGTCGTGCCCCACAGCCACTGCGCGCCGAACCGGTCGATGACCCAGCCCGCCAGCAGCGGTGCGACCAGCGAGGCCACCGCCCACGACATCGTGTACATGCCCTGGTAGCGGCCGCGCCCGTGCAGCGGGGACAGCCGTACGACCAGGCCCATCTGCGTCGGCGAGTTGATGATCTCGGCCAGCGTCCAGACGCAGACGGTCAGCGCGATGACCCCCAGGGAACCGCCGAAGGCGGTGAGCCCGAACCCGTACCCCGCGAGCAGCGCCGAGAGCACCAGCAGCCGCTGCGGGTCGCGGTGCTCGATGAAGCGGGTGACCGGGATCTGCAACAGCACGATCAGCACGCCGTTCACGGCGATGACCAGGCCGTAGTCCCCGGTGGTGAAGCCGGCCGAGCCCATGGCCAGCGGCAGTCCGAACGACCCCTGCATGAAGATCAGCGAGATCAGGAACGACAGCCCGACGACCCCCATGAAGCGTCCGTCGCGCAGCACCGTGCCCAGCCCGATCTCCGCGTCCGCGGCCGCCGCGGCGTCGCCCTTGTCGGGCCGGGACTCGGGGAGCTTGACGTACACGAGCACCGCGCACACCAGCGTCAGCACCGCTTCGCCCAGGAAGCCGGCGAGGTAGCTGTACTCGGCGACGAAGCCGGCCGCCGTGGCGGAGACGGCGAAGCCCAGGTTGATGGCCCAGTAGTTGAGCGCGAAGGCCCGCACCCGGTCCTCGGGCCGCACGATGTCGGCCATCATCGCCTGCACGGCGGGCCGCGAGGCGTTCGAGGTCATGCCGACGAGCAGCGCCACGGCCGCGATCGCCGCCGGGCGCTCCATGAAGCCGAGCAGCGCCACCGACAGGGCCGTCGACGCCTGCGCCGCCATCAGCGTGGGCCTGCGCCCCAGCCGGTCGGTCATCACGCCCGCGACCAGTGAGGAGATCACGCCGCCGAGGCCGTGGAGGGCGACCACGAGTCCCGCGAAGGAGGCCGAATAGCCCCGGTCCATCGTCAGGTACAAGGTCATGAATGTGGCGACGAAGGCCCCGAGCCGGTTCACCAGGGTGCTCGTCCACAGCCACCAGAACTCGCGCGGCAGCCCCGACACGCTCTCCCGGGCCGCCACTCTCAGACTGGCAACGGACATAAGGAATCCCCCCGGTGGTGTAAGCGTCTCTCCTGCTCCGTGCACGTTACGAGCGGGGGTCGGCCGGCGCCAGTGAATTGACGCGGGGCGTCAATCGACGGGGGTGGACACCGCGCGCGGGGGGCCCGGCGCGTCCATTAGGCTCGTACGCATGGCCGACGCACCGTACAAGCTGATCCTCCTCCGTCACGGCGAGAGCGAGTGGAACGCGAAGAACCTGTTCACCGGCTGGGTGGACGTCAATCTCAACGAGAAGGGCGAGAAGGAGGCGGTCCGCGGCGGTGAGCTGCTCAAGGACGCCGGCCTGCTCCCCGACGTCGTGCACACCTCGCTCCAGAAGCGCGCGATCCGCACCGCGCAGATGGCGCTGGAGGCAGCCGACCGCCACTGGATCCCGGTCCACCGTTCCTGGCGCCTGAACGAGCGTCACTACGGCGCCCTCCAGGGCAAGGACAAGGCCCAGACCCTCGCCGAGTTCGGCGAGGAGCAGTTCATGCTGTGGCGCCGCTCGTACGACACCCCGCCGCCGGCCCTCGAGGACGGCACGGAGTACTCGCAGTCCGAGGACCCGCGCTACGCGACGATCCCGCCGGAGCTGCGCCCCAAGACGGAGTGCCTGAAGGACGTCGTCGTCCGCATGCTGCCGTACTGGTACGACGGCATCGTCCCGGACCTGCTCGCCGGCCGCACGGTCCTGGTCGCCGCGCACGGCAACTCCCTGCGCGCGCTGGTCAAGCACCTGGACGGCGTCTCCGACGAGGACATCGCCGGCCTGAACATCCCGACCGGCATCCCGCTCGCGTACGAGCTGGACGCCGAGTTCAAGCCGCTCAACCCGGGCGGCACCTACCTCGACCCGGCCGCCGCGGCGGCGGCGATCGAGGCGGTCAAGAACCAGGGCAAGAAGAAGTAGGAAAAGCGATCATGCCCCCGGCCTGCGCGTACGGCGCAGGTCGGGGGCATTCGTCTGCCCCGGGCCATTCGTCTGCCCGGGCCCGCCGGGGCCCTCAGCGCTTCGTCTCGTACCTGGTCAGGATCACGCCGCCGGGGAACGTCCGCGTCTCCACCAGGTCGAGGTTCACCCAGTTGTCCACCGCGGCGAAGAACGGCGTGCCGCCGCCCACCAGGACGGGCGCGGTGGCCAGCACGTACTCGTCGACCAGCCCGGCCCGCACGGCCGCCCCGGCGAGCGTCGCGCCGCCGATGTCCATCGGGCCGCCGTCCTCGGCCTTGAGCCGGGTGATCTCGGCGACCGCGTCGCCGGAGACCAGGCGGGTGTTCCAGTCGACCTCGTCGACCGTCGAGGAGAACACCACCTTCGACATGTCCCGCCAGCGGCGCGCGTACTCGGCCTCCGCCGCGGTGGCGTCGGGCCGCAGGTCGCCGGTCGGCCAGTAGGAGCTCATCGTCTGCCACAGCTTGCGCCCGTACAGCGTCAGTTCGGTCGCCTGCAGCTGGTCGGACCAGAACTGGAACATCTCGTCGCTCGGCACGCTCCAGCCGATGTCGTCGCCGGGCGCGGCGATGTAGCCGTCCAGGGACACGTTCATGCCGTAGATCAGTTTCCGCATGGCGCCAGCCTTCCGTGAATCGGTCTTACGCGTACAGACCGACGCGGCCCGGAAAACTCATCGCGGACGGAAGGGGAGGGCGGGGCCCCGGGCCGCGCGCAGAGGCCCCGTCCCGGGGGTGCCGGGGCGGGGCCCTGTACGCGTCGAACCGGGCGGGCGGCTCAGCCGCCGCACTGGCACGGGGCGCCGGACTGGCACCCGCAGCCGCAGCCCGAGCCGCAGCCGCAGGCGGCGAGCAGGGGCAGCCGCAGCGGCTCCGGCCTCGGCGGCTGCTCCTGCTCCGGGGTGATGGGGACGGGGGAATCGGGCATGGTTCCTCCTCGCAGGCGGCGTACGGGACGTCGCACGACGGACCGCCTTCGCCTCATTCATGCCCAGCCGCACCGGCGCGTCAACGGCGCATTGGGTCGAGGCCCCGCAAAGCCCGTACGCCACCACGACCGCCGGCCCGGCGGGACGGCGCCGGCCCCGGCCGTGCCGTCAGACGCCCTCGACCGCGGTCGGCGGCTGGAGCTCGTCCGCGTGCTCGCCCGTCACCAGGTAGACGACCCGCTTCGCCACCGACACGGCGTGGTCCGCGAAGCGCTCGTAGTAGCGGCCCAGCAGCGTCACGTCCACCGCCGTCTCGATGCCGTGCTTCCACCGGTCGTCCATCAGGTGCTGGAACAGCGTGCGGTGCAGCTGGTCCATCTCGTCGTCGTCCTGCTCCAGCTGGAGCGCCAGGTCGACGTCCTTCGTGATGATCACCTCGGCGGCCTTCGCCATCAGCCGCTGCGCCAGCTGCCCCATCTCCAGGATGGTGGCGTGCAGGTCCCGCGGCACCGCCGTGTCCGGGAAGCGCAGCCGGGCCAGCTTCGCCACGTGCTGCGCCAGGTCGCCGGAGCGCTCCAGGTCGGCGCTCATCCGCAGCGAGGTCACCACGATGCGCAGGTCGGTGGCGACCGGCTGCTGGCGGGCGAGCAGCGCGATGGCGCGGGCCTCCAGATCGTGCTGGAGGTCGTCGACCTTCTGGTCGCCGGCGATCACGCTCTCGGCGAGCTTCAGGTCGGCGTCGAGCATGGACGTCGTGGCCCGCCCGATCGCGGAACCGACCAGCCGGGCCATTTCGACCAGGCTCTCGCCGATCGAGTCCAGTTCCTCGTGGTACGCGTCACGCATGTCTGGTGTCCCTCTCTTGACCTACTGCGCTACTGCCCGGGGGCCGGGCCGGGGCGGCCTCTTGCCCCACGTTGACACGGTGGGCCGCAAACGCGTCCGACTCCGGCCCCGCAAGTGAATCAACCCCGTCGCCAGGGTGAACTCTGGGCGACGAGTGTTCGAGGTGCCACCCGAACGGCTGTGGAAGTGTCGTTCTGCCTGCTTAACCTGGATGCATGGACGTGAACGCGGCGGTCGCCGCAGCTGCAGCGATAGCCGGTCTTTGCACCGGTGTCATCGCCATGCTGGCGTTCCGCTGGAGCGAGCGCGACCAAGCCCGCCCCACCAGGAGCTCCATGCGCCCCGACATCAACGCGGTACTCCCTCCCGGAGTGGACACCGTCCTCTCCGTCCTCCGCTCATCCGCCGTCGTACTGGACGAGGGCGACGCCGTCGTCAAGGCCAGTTCGGCGGCCTACGCCCTCGGGCTGGTCCGCGGCGGCAAGCTCGCCGTGGAACCCATGCTGCACATGGCCCGCGACACCCGCCGGGACGGCGAGATACGCCAGGTCGAGCTCGACCTGCCCCGGCGCGGCACCGGCCGCGGCGAGGCCCTCGCGGTCTCGGCGCGCGTGGCCCCGCTGGGGTCCCGCCTCGTGCTCCTCCTGGTCGAGGACCTCACGGAGGCCCGGCGCATCGAAGCCGTGCGCCGCGACTTCGTCGCGAACGTCTCGCACGAGCTCAAGACGCCGGTCGGCGCGATCTCCCTGCTCTCCGAGGCGGTCATGGACGCCTCGGACGACCCCGAGGCGGTCAGCCGCTTCGCCGGCCGCATGCAGATCGAGTCCACCCGGCTGATCAACCTCGTCCAGGAGCTCATCGACCTCTCCCGCGTCCAGAACGACGACCCGCTGGAGGACGCCGAGCCGATGCGCGTGGACACCCTGGTGGCGGAGGCCGTGGACCGCTGCCGCCACACGGCCACCTCCAAACAGATCACCATGGCCGCCGGCGGCACCGCCGACCTGCGCGTCTGGGGGAACCGCGGCCAGCTCGCGGCCGCCCTGGGAAACCTGGTGGAGAACGCCGTCAACTACAGTCCCGCCCGCACCCGCGTCGGCATCGCCGCGCGCCGGGTGACCTCGCCGGGTGGAGACTTGATCGAGATAGCCGTGACCGACCAGGGCATCGGCATCCCGGAAAAGGACCGCGAGCGCATCTTCGAGCGCTTCTACCGCGTGGACCCGGCCCGCTCCCGCGCCACGGGAGGCACGGGCCTCGGCCTCGCGATCGTGAAGCACGTGGCTGCCTCGCACGGCGGGGAGGTGTCGGTCTGGAGCTCCGAGGGCCAGGGCTCCACGTTCACCCTGCGGCTGCCCGAGGCGGCCGCACCCGAGGAGGCCGCGCCCGGCCCGACGGCGGCCCCCGCATCCGCTCCACCGCTGCACGCCGCAGCAACCGCACCGCACACCGCACCAGCCATCCCTGCCCCGGAGGTCCTTCCGTGACCCGAGTGCTCGTCGTCGAGGATGAGGAATCCTTCAGCGACGCCCTGTCCTACATGCTCCGCAAGGAGGGCTTCGAGGTCGCGATCGCCGCGACCGGGCCCGACGGACTGGACGAGTTCGAGCGCAACGGCGCCGACCTCGTCCTCCTCGACCTGATGCTCCCCGGCCTGCCCGGCACCGAGGTCTGCCGGCAGCTGCGCGGTCGCTCCAACGTCCCCGTGATCATGGTGACGGCGAAGGACAGCGAGATCGACAAGGTCGTCGGCCTGGAGATAGGAGCCGACGACTACGTCACCAAGCCCTTCTCCTCGCGGGAGCTGGTCGCCCGCATCCGCGCGGTCCTGCGCCGCCGCGGCGAGCCGGAGGAGGTCACCCCGGCGGCCCTGGAGGCCGGTCCCGTACGGATGGACGTCGACCGCCACGTGGTCACCGTCTCCGGCGGAAAGGTGGACCTCCCGCTGAAGGAGTTCGACCTGCTGGAGATGCTGCTGCGCAACGCGGGCCGCGTACTGACCCGCATGCAGCTGATCGACCGGGTCTGGGGCGCCGACTACGTGGGCGACACCAAGACCCTCGACGTCCACGTCAAGCGGCTGCGCGCCAAGATCGAGCCGGACCCGGGTGCGCCGCGCTACCTGGTGACGGTCCGCGGCCTCGGCTACAAGTTCGAGCCGTAAACCGCGGGACGGCCCGCAGCGGGCCGTCGTCCTCACGGGTGTACGGGAAGGGCCCCCGGTCGCAGGTGCGACCGGGGGCCCTTCCCGTACGGCTACGGGTGCGGTTCCGCGGCTCAGTGGCCCGCGGCGTGCGAGGCGGAGCCCGACGGGGAGCCCGAGGGGGAGGAGCCGGCCGCGCCGCCCGTGGCGCCCGCGGAGGGGCTGCCGGAGGGCGAGCCCGACGGGGAACCGGAGGCGGAGCCGGACGGCGTGCCCGAGGGGCTGCCGGACGGGCTGACGCCGGCGGCCGGGGCCCCGGTCGGGCCGAAGCCCGCGTACATGCCGGTGTTGGGGACCACGAAGGCCTCCAGCTCGACGTCGCCCGTGCTGCTCAGCTGGAAGACGACCTGCTGGACGTCGCCGTCCTTGACCGCCTCGGCGCCCGCGCCCTGCTCGATCTGCGCGGAGGCGTTGCCCTTGCCGCCCAGGATCACGGAGCCGCCGGCGGGCACGGTCACCTTGCCGGTGCCCTCGGCCGCCTTCAGGACGACCTTGGCCTTGCCACCCGGGAGGGTGATGCCGTCGAGGGTCTGTGCCTTGGTGCCGGAGTTGAAGACCGTGGCCGAGACGGCGGCCGCGGTGTTCTTGTCCTTCTCGCCCTGGGTGATGACCAGAGCGTTCTGGATCTTGATCTCGCCCTTGGTGACGGCGGCGTTGTCCGGCTTGATCTGCAGGGTCTCAGCGTTGTTGCCCGCACTGCATGCAGCCAGCGAGGCGATCGAGAACACGACGGCGGTGGCGGCGAGGGCGCCGCGTCGAAGGCTGCGGCTCACGGCGGCGGCATCTCCTTGGACGAACGGAAGGGGAGGGTGGGCGCTCGGAACGGCCGAGGTAAAGCCGCTCTAAGGGTGTGTCAGCGCGCTTAGGTTACCGAGCCGCCGCCCCGCCCCCGCACCCGACCCTCCGCAGCGCGGCCCCGCGCTCGGCCGGCCCCGCGATCTTGCATTCCGTGCCGGGCGTTCCCCCGGCGGTTCCCCCGGCCGTTCCTCTGCCGTTCCCCCGGCCTTCGCCCGTCGATCATGTCGACGATCACGCGGGGCCCGCATATCCGGTGCCGACCGCCCGGTGATCAATTCCGGATTCCTTCGAACGCCGATCCGTGATCAATTCAGGATTGGGCCGGAACCCGCTGGATGACGGCGCCGCCAGTCGAACGGAGTAGTTCGTTTTCCGACCTCCGAACGCCGCAAAACGGGACGTACGTCACTCCGGCGGAGCTGCCGGGCGGGTGTAGCGTGACCCTTTCGCCTGGTCCGTACAGCGCCCCCGACCTGCGGATACCCCCTTCCCGAGGCCTTCCGCAGCACGTTCGTGTCGCTGTTGTCAAGCCCCGAGAGGTGCCCTGACCTGCGAAAACGCCATTCATAACAGTCAGTTCTCGTGTTACCCTGGATAGCCACGGAAGGGGTACCTGTCACATGACGTTCAAGGTTGGCGACACCGTGGTCTATCCCCATCACGGGGCCGCGCTGATCGAGGCCATTGAGACTCGTCAGATCAAAGGCGTGGACAAGACCTACTTGGTGCTCAAGGTCGCCCAGGGCGACCTGACTGTTCGTGTGCCTGCGGACAATGCGGAGTTCGTCGGTGTTCGCGACGTAGTCGGCCAGGACGGGCTGGACCGGGTCTTCGAGGTGCTTCGCGCACCGTACGCAGAAGAGCCGACGAACTGGTCCCGACGCTACAAGGCAAATCTGGAGAAGCTCGCTTCTGGCGATGTCATCAAGGTCGCCGAAGTTGTGCGTGACCTGTGGCGTCGTGAGCGCGAGCGCGGACTCTCCGCGGGTGAGAAGCGCATGCTCGCGAAGGCACGCCAGATCCTGGTCAGCGAGCTCGCGCTCGCCGAGAACACGAACGAGGACAAGGCCGAGGCCCTCCTCGACGAGGTCCTCGCGTCCTGACGCGAGTATCCCGTTCCTCTGATCTGAGTACATCAGAACAGTGTTCGCACAGTTGTGCCGCGGTGCCCGATGACAAGGCCCCTCCTCCACGAGGGACCTGTCGCCGGGCGCTGCGGCATGTCTGCGTCCGCACCGTCCGACGTGCTCCATCTGGCACCGTACTGATCCCCTGACCCCACCGGTGTACCGGGTCCGGGCAGCCGGCTCGACCGGTCGTCACGGAAGGGGCGAGGGCGTCGCACCCGGCACATCACCCAGGGCCATACCCATGTCGGCCGAAGCCACAAACCTGGCTGCGCAACCCGGAGCTACCGATGTCTGACGAAACGCGACCGCACCGCACCGCCGCGGTGATCCCCGCCGCCGGACGCGGGGTGCGCCTGGGCCCCGGCGCCCCCAAGGCCCTGCGGGCCCTGGGCGGCACCCCGATGCTGATCCACGCCGTCCGGGCCATGGCCCGCTCCCGGGCCGTCTCCCTGGTGGTCGTCGTGGCCCCCGCCGACGGCGCCGCCGAGGTGCGCCTGCTGCTCGACGAGCACCCGCTGCCCGACCGCGCCGAGGTCCGCGTCGTCCCCGGCGGGGAGACCCGCCAGGAGTCCGTGCGCGCCGGGCTCCAGGCGCTGCCCGCCGACGTCACCTCCGTACTCATCCACGACGCGGCCCGGCCGCTGGTGCCCGTGGACACCGTCGACTCCGTCGTGGAGGCGGTCCGCGCCGGCGCGCCGGCCGTGGTGCCCGCGCTGCCGCTGGCCGACACCGTCAAGGAGGTCGAGCCCGGCGGGCCGGGCGAGCCCGAGCCGGTCGTCTCCACCCCCGACCGGGCCCGGCTGCGCGCCGTCCAGACCCCGCAGGGCTTCGACGTCGCCACGCTCCTGAGGGCGCACGCCGAGATCCCCGTCGACGGGGAGGGCGCCACCGACGACGCCGGCATGGTGGAGCGGCTCGGCGTCACCGTCGTGGTCGTCCCCGGCCACGAAGAGGCCTTCAAGGTCACCCGCCCCCTCGACCTCGTCCTCGCCGAGGCCGTACTCGCCCGCAGGAGGGCCACCGATGCGTACTAGTCCCGAAGGACCGGCGGGCCACGACGCCCCCGCCCCCGCCCCCGCCGCGCAGGCCGCCCCGCTGATCCCGCTCGTCGGCATCGGCACCGACGTGCACGCCTTCGAGACCGGCCGCGACCTGTGGTGCGCCGGGCTGCTGTGGCCGGGGGAGACGGGCCTCGCCGGGCACTCCGACGGCGACGTGGCCGCGCACGCCGCCTGCGACGCCCTGTTCTCGGCGGCCGGCGTCGGCGACCTCGGCGCGCACTTCGGCACCTCCCGCCCCGAGTGGTCGGGCGCCCCGGGCGCCACCCTCCTCGCCGAGGCCGCCCGCATCGTCCGTGCCGAGGGCTTCGAGATCGGCAACATCGCCGTCCAGGTGATCGGCGTGCGCCCGAAGGTCGGCAAGCGGCGCGAAGAGGCGCAGAAGGCGCTCTCGGCCGCCGCGGGCGCCCCCGTGTCCGTCTCCGGCACCACCACCGACGGCCTCGGCCTCACCGGCCGGGCCGAAGGCCTCGCCGCGCTCGCCACCGCCCTCGTGTACCGGACGAATCGGGCCTAGTACCTCCTGCGGCCGCGCCGCCGCCGACGCCTCTTCGGCAACAAACCCGCCCCGCGCCCCGAAAGGGTCGCGGGGCACTGCTATGGGCGCACTACCCTGGATGCCGTGACTCTTCGCCTGTACGACACCAGCGCCCGGCAGATCCGTGACTTCACCCCGCTCACAGCGGGCTGCGTCTCGATCTACCTCTGTGGCGCCACGGTGCAGGCCGCCCCGCACATCGGGCACATCCGGTCGGGCCTCAACTTCGACATGATGCGCCGCTGGTTCGAGTACCGGGGCTACGAGGTCACCTTCGTCCGCAACGTCACCGACATCGACGACAAGATCATCGCGAAGTCGGCCGAGCAGCGGCGCCCCTGGTGGTCCATCGGCTACGAGAACGAGCGGGCCTTCAACGACGGCTACGCCGCCCTCGGCTGCCTCCCGCCCACCTACGAGCCCCGCGCGACCGGCCACGTCACCGAGATGGTCGAGATGATGCGCGGGCTCATCGAGCGCGGTCACGCCTACGAGTCCGAGGGCAACGTCTACTTCGACGTGAAGTCGTACCCCGGCTACCTCTCGCTGTCCCGCCAGGACCTCGACAACATCCGCCAGCCGGAGAGCACCGGCGAGACCGGCAAGCGCGATGCCCGCGACTTCGCCATGTGGAAGAGCACCAAGCCCGGCGAGCCCTCGTGGGAGACCCCCTGGGGCCGCGGCCGTCCCGGCTGGCACCTGGAGTGCTCCGCCATGGCGCACAAGTACCTCGGCGAGGCCTTCGACATCCACGGCGGCGGCCTGGACCTGATCTTCCCGCACCACGAGAACGAGATCGCGCAGGCCAAGGCCTTCGGCGACGAGTTCGCGAAGTACTGGGTCCACAACGCCTGGGTCACCATGTCCGGCGAGAAGATGTCCAAGTCCCTCGGGAACTCGGTCCTCGTCTCCGAGATGGTGAAGCAGTGGCGCCCGATCGTCCTGCGCTACTACCTCGGCACCCCGCACTACCGGTCGATGATCGAGTACAGCGAGGAGGCCCTGCGCGAGGCGGAGTCCGCCTTCGCCCGGATCGAGGGGTTCTACCAGCGCGTGGTGGAGAAGGCCGGCAAGGCCGTCGAGCCCGCCGCCGAGGTCCCGCCCGCGTTCGCGGAGGCCATGGACGACGACCTCGGCGTCCCGCAGGCGCTCGCCATCGTCCACACCACGGTCCGGCAGGGCAACAGCGCCCTCGCGGCCGACGACAAGGAAGCGGCCATCGCGCGCCTGTCCGAGGTGCGGGCCATGCTCGGCGTCCTCGGCCTGGACCCGCTCGACCCGCACTGGGCCGGCGAGGCCGACCGGGGCGAGGACCTGCACGGCGCGGTCGACACCCTGGTGCGCCTCGTCCTGGAGCAGCGGGAATCGGCCCGGGCCCGCAAGGACTGGGCCACCGCCGACGCCATCCGCGACCAGCTCCAGCAGTCCGGCCTGGTCATCGAGGACAGCCCCACCGGACCCCGCTGGACGCTCGGCCCCCGCTGAGCCCACCGGAGCAGTCCGACTGTGCCGCCCGGCCCCCCGGGCGGCACACTCTTCATACGTACACACCGCAGCATCAACGAAAACAGGTAGAAGTCATGGCCGGGAACAGCCAGCGCAGGAACCGCCGCACGTCCAACAAGAAGGGCGCGACGGTCGGCAGCGGTGGCCAGCGGCGCAAGGCCCTGGAAGGCAAGGGCCCCACCCCCAAGGCCGAGGACCGCAAGAAGCACAAGGCGAACCGCATCAGCAACGCCATGGCCCGGCAGGCCGCCAAGCGCCGCCCGGCGCCGCGCCGCGGCGGTCCCAAGGGCACCAGCGAGATGGTCGTCGGCCGCAACCCGGTCTTCGAGGCGCTGCGCGACGGTGTTCCGGCCACCACGCTCTACGTCCAGCAGTTCATCGACAACGACGAGCGCGTCCGCGAGGCCCTCCAGCTCGCGGCCGAGCGCGGCAACATCAACCTGATGGAAGCCCCGCGCCCCGAGCTCGACCGCATGACGAACGGGCTGAACCACCAGGGCATGGTCCTGCAGGTCCCGCCGTACGAGTACGCGCACCCGGAGGACCTCACCGCCGCCGCGTACGACAACGGCGAGGACCCGCTCATCGTCGCCCTCGACGGCGTCACCGACCCGCGCAACCTCGGTGCGATCGTCCGCTCCGTCTCCGCCTTCGGCGGTCACGGCGTGGTCATCCCCGAGCGCCGCGCCGCCGGCATGACCGCCGGCGCCTGGAAGTCGTCGGCCGGTACCGCCGCGCGCACCCCGGTCTCCCGCGTCACCAACCTGACGCGCGCCATCCAGGAGTACAAGAAGGCGGGCATCACCGTCGTCGGCCTCGCCGCCGAGGGCACGCACACCGTGAACGACCTGGAGGCGCTCGGCGGCCCGGTCGTCATCGTCGTCGGCTCCGAGGGCAAGGGCCTCGGCCGCCTCGTCGGCGAGAACTGCGACTACCTGGTGCGCATCCCGATGCCGGGCGGCGCCGAGTCCCTCAACGCCGGTGTCGCCGCCGGTGTCGTGCTGTACGAGGCCGCCCGCCGGCGCGCCGACCGCGGCCGCGCCTGATCCGCGGGTCCGGCCGGTCCGAGCGGCCCGACGGGCCCGGCCGGCCCGACGGCTTGATCCACTTGGCTCACGGAAAGTGACCCGTGAGCGTGTCACCCCGCCCGTTACGGGCGGGGTGGCTTGATCTTGACGGGTCTCGGACAGATCCCTGATGTCAAGGCAGTGTCCTAAACACTGATCACTCGGTTAGATGAGTGTGGACACCAGAACGTCAGGGTTCGACGACCAGCCCGCGCTGAGCATGGTCAAGGTGCCGTGCGATCCCGCACAGGTCATCGTCAACCACGCCAGCTTCCGCGTGCGGCTCGCACCGAGCCCGAGCGCGCGTTCCAAGCCCGCGAACGCCCCCGGCCGCGCACCCGTCCTCGGCGGTGCCGTGGTCGCCGCCGCCGGAGCCACCCGCCGCCGGGCCCCCGTCGTGTGGAGCGGCAAGGCCGCTCCCGGCGACGCGGCCGCCATGGGGGGACTCCTCCAGGCCGTGCGGGAGGCCGGGCGCGGCCACGACGAGTACGACGGCGGCGCCACCCAGACCATCCCCCGGGTGGACCTGGCCCAGGACCTCGCCGACGACACGCTCGCCTCGCCGACCGTCATCGGCCAGCGCAGCTACGGGGACCCGGACGAGACCCGCCCGCTGGCCGCCGTACGGGACCTGCCGTACGGGCAGCCGCCGGGCGGCGCGGGCGCCGGGGCGGACGCCCGGCGGGCTGCCGACAGCCGTGCGCAGGCCTCCTACTACCCGGGCCGCCGCATGAACCTCGGCGTCGTGCTGCTCCCGCTGCGCGTCTTCCTCGGGTTCATCTCCATCTACGCCGGCATGGGCAAGCTGTGCGACCCCGTCTACTTCGACGGCGGCGAGCGCGGCTCCATGGTGACCTGGCTGCACACCCTGCACCCGTGGGCGCTGGCCGAGCCGCTGCGCGACTTCGCGCTCGCGCACCCGGTCGGCGCCGGCCTGAGCGTCGCGTTCCTCCAGGTCATCGTCGGCGTGCTCACCGTCTTCGGCCTGTGGCAGCGGTTCGCCGCGAGCTTCGGGGCGCTGCTCTCCGCCGCGCTGCTGATGACGGTGAGCTGGAAGACGGTTCCCGCGTACGACGCGCCCGACATCATCTACCTCGCCGCCTGGAGCCCGCTGATCATCGCCGGCGCCCCGGTCTACTCCCTCGACGGGCGGCTCGCGGGCGAGGCCTGGCGCACGCTCGGGCCGCGTTCCGAGGTCTGGCGGCTGCGGCGGCGGGTCCTGCGCCGCGGGGCCGTCATGGCCGCCGTCGTCTGCGGGCTCACCCTCCTCGTCGGTTCGCTCCTCGGCGGGGCCGTCCGCTCCAGCACCGTGGTCACCGTCCCGGGGCCGGGAGAGCCGCCGAGCAACTACCTGCCGGGCCAGCCGCTCCCCAAGGCGCCCGTCCGGCAGCAGCCGACTCAGCAGCCCACCAAGGCGCCGGCGAAGCCGTCCGCCACCGCCTCCGAGCCGGCCGCCAGGTCCGGCCGGAGCGCGAGCGGCGAGCCCGCCCGGGAGACCGCGGGAACCGGCACCGGATCCGGGTCCAAGTCGCCCTCCGCGACGAAGGGCGCGACCGGCCGGCAGCAGACCCCCCGCAGCACCCCCCGGCAGTCCTCCCCGCAGAAGCCGCCGTCCTCCACCTCGGGGAGCAGCGGCGGTACCGGCGGGACCGGCGGGAGCACCGCGCCGAAGAAGCCCGGCCTGGTCGGCGGCCTCCTCGGCTGAGTCCGGCCGAACCGTCGGGGGCCCGGTGCGGCTCTCGGGAGGGGCCGAGCGCGGGGTGTCGTACGGGTGCGCGAGGTTCCGTACGGGCGTGTGAAAAGCCTCAGGAGCCCGTCTGCGCGGCCAACTCCCGTGCGGCCTCGGTCAGGTCCTTCGCGGTGTCGATCGCCCGCCAGTAGGCCCCCTGGGGCAGCGGGAAGCCCGCCAGGCGGCGCTCGCGGGCCAGCCGCGGGAAGGTGGTGCGCTCGTGGTCGCCCAAGTCGGGCAGCAGCGCGGTGAATTCGGGCGCGAAGACGTACACCCCGGCGTTGACGGGGTACGGCGACTGCGGAGCCTCGATGAAGTCCAGCACCTGGCCGTACTCGTTGGTCTCCACCACGCCCCACGGAATGCGCGGCCGGGCCAGCGCCAGCGTCGCCGTCGCCCCCCGCTCGGCGTGGAAGGCCGCCATCTCGCGGAGCGAGAACCGGGTCCAGACGTCGCCGTTGGTCGCGTACCAGGACAGCTCCGGGTACGGGAGGCTGCGGGCCGCGTACTTCAGGCCGCCGCCGCGCCCCAGCGGCTCCTCCTCGACGACCGTGGTCACCCGCAGCGGCAACCGCGCCCCGGCCAGCCACTCCTGGAGCACGCCGGCGAGGTGCCCGCAGGAGACCACCGCGTCGGTGACGCCCTCGGCGGCGAGCCAGGCCAGCTGGTGCCCGATGATCGGCACGCCGGTCCCCGGGATCTCGACCATCGGCTTCGGGCGGTCGTCCGTGTACGGCCGCAGCCGCGAACCCTGTCCGCCCGCCAGGACGACTGCCTGGACGGGGGCTGCGGGGAACGCGGCTGCGGGATCGGACGGTTGGGGTGCTGCGGGTTCGGGAGCTGCGTCGGTCATGGCCGCCAGCGTAGGGACGCGGCGGGTGTCAGCCCATGGAGGCGACGCCGGTCGCGTACGAGGTGTCGCACACGGGACGCGCGAAGGACTGGGCCTTCGTCGGGCCGTAGGCGTCGACGGCGGCGCGCCCCAGGGCACGCGCGATGCCCACGCAGTGCTCGGCCAGCGACGGCCTGCGGTCCACCTCCTGCTGGAGGTGGGTGAGGACGTCACCCGGCTCCTCGCCCTGCTGCAGTTCGCTCAGCAGCTTGTCGCGCAGCACGTCCTGTGCGGCGCGCGGCTTGGCGGGAACGGAGACGTTCTCGGCGGAGGCGGTCAGGACCTGGGAGGAGGAAGTGTCCGCCCAGGGGACCATGGTGACCGCGAGGGTCCCGGACAGGACCAGGACGACGGGCAGGACCAGGGCGAGGGAACGGCCGATACGGCGGGCAGAGTGGGTCACGAGGGCGAGAGTAGCGCTCGGTGAAGAATTGGCGACATTTAGTCACCCTGTCGGGGGATGGTTCGACGTGGCTTTTCGAATACGGGGTTGACGGTTGGGGCCGAATGGCCCGTTCTGCCGGGGTTGCGGCGGCCGTCCGCGCGGGGCAACGGACGCGGAAGGGGCGCCCCTTGGCGGGGCGCCCCTCCTCGTGCGTCGGACCGTGCCGCGTCGGCTACTTGGAGAGCCGTGCGCCCGAGGACGTCGAGAACACGTGGATCTCGTCGGCCCGCGGCACCACGTGGAGCTCGGAGCCCTTCTCCGGGACCTGGCGGCCGCCGACGCGGACCACGAGGTCCTGCGAGCCCTCGGCGGCGGAGGTCGAGCCGTACACGTAGCCGTCGGCGCCGAGTTCCTCGACGACGTTCACGGTGACGGTCAGGCCGCCGGTCGCGGCGATGTCGAAGTGCTCCGGGCGGACGCCGACCGTGACGGTGCGGTCGCCCGCGTCGGCCGCGGCGGACAGCGCCTCGCGCGACACCGGGACGACGCTGTCGCCGAACTTCACGCCGCCGTCGGTGATCGGGACCTCGACGAGGTTCATCGCCGGGGAGCCGATGAAGCCGGCGACGAACAGGTTCGCCGGGCGGTCGTACATGTTGCGCGGGGTGTCGACCTGCTGGAGCAGACCGTCCTTGAGGACCGCGACCCGGTCGCCCATCGTCATGGCCTCGACCTGGTCGTGGGTGACGTAGACGGTGGTGATGCCGAGGTCGCGCTGGAGGGCGGCGATCTGCGTGCGGGTGGACACGCGGAGCTTGGCGTCCAGGTTCGACAGCGGCTCGTCCATGAGGAAGACCTGCGGCTTGCGGACGATCGCGCGGCCCATGGCGACGCGCTGGCGCTGGCCGCCGGAGAGCGCCTTCGGCTTGCGGTCGAGGTACTGGGTCAGGTCCAGCATCTTCGCCGCGTCCTCCACCTTGCGGCGGATGGTGGCCTTGTCCTCGCCGGCGATCTTGAGCGCGAAGCCCATGTTGTCGGCGACGGACATGTGCGGGTACAGCGCGTAGTTCTGGAACACCATCGCGATGTCCCGGTCCTTGGGCGGCAGGTGCGTCACGTCGCGCTCGCCGATGCGGATGGAGCCGCCGTTGACGTCCTCCAGGCCGGCCAGCATGCGCAGCGAGGTGGACTTGCCGCAGCCGGAGGGGCCGACGAGGACGAGGAACTCGCCGTCCTCGATCTCCAGCTCCAGCTGGTCGACGGCGGGCTTGTCGCCGCCGGGGTACAGACGAGTCGCCTTGTCGAAGGTGACAGAAGCCATGGTGGTGAATCCCTTCTACCGGCAGGAACGTGCCGGACGATCCGAGTGGAAGGTCTAGTCCAGTTGTCGGACTCCGCTCGACGCTACCCGTCCGGACGCCTCCTGTCAGCACCCTGGCCCGGTCGGATTGCCGGTCCGGGTCCCCGCGGCGGGGTGCCCGGTGGCGCCGGCAACGTGATGGTCCCGCGAAGGGCCCTCTGTGTAGAGTGAGAGCGCCTTGCCTCCTTAGCTCAGCTGGCCAGAGCGCCGCTCTTGTAAAGCGGGGGTCGTCGGTTCGAACCCGACAGGGGGCTCCGCGCACGAAGGCCCCGGACGAGACGTCCGGGGCCTTCGTCGTGCCGTCAGTGGCGGCCCGCGACGCGGTCGGCCAGGCGGGCCAGGGGGGTCGTCCGCGGACTGCCGGTGGACGCCTCGCGGCGGTCCGCCGCGCGGTAGGCCGCGTACAGCGCGTGGACGCCGAGCCAGCGCAGCGGTTCCGGCTCCCAGCGGCGGACGCGGTGGCCGACCCAGGGGAGCGTCGTCAGGCCAGTGGGCTCGCCGAGGACGAGGTCGCGCAGGGTGCGGGCGGCGAGGTTGGAGGTGGCGACGCCCGAGCCGACGTAGCCGCCGGCCCAGCCGAGGCCCGTGGCGCGGTCGAGGCTGACGGTGGCGCACCAGTCGCGGGGGACGCCGAGGACGCCGGACCAGGCGTGGGTGATCTCCGTCCCCGCGAGCTGGGGGAAGAAGGACGTGAGCAGGTCGGTCAGGGCGGTGATGGTGGCCGGCTCGGTGCGCCCGGAGTTGCCGGCGCCCGCCGCGCGCGATCCGAAGCGGTACGGGGCGCCGCGGCCGCCGAGCGCGATGCGGCCGTCGGCGGTGCGCTGGGCGTACATGTAGGCGTGGGCGGTGTCGCCGAGGGTGGCGGCGTCCGACCAGTTGAGGGAATCCCAGACCGCGGCGGGGAGCGGGGCCGTCACGATCATCGAGGAGTTCATCGGGAGCCACGAGCGGCGCTGCCCCTTGAGGGCGGCGGTGAAGCCCTCCGTGCAGCGCAGGACGTGGGGGGCGCGGACGGTTCCGTACGGGGTGACGGCGCGGCCGGGGGCGATCCCCGTGACGGGGGTGGACTCGTGGATGACCACGCCGAGGCGCTCGCAGGCGGCGGCCAGCCCCGTGACCAGTTTGAGGGGGTGGATGCGGGCGCCGTGCGGGGTCCAGCTGGAGCCGAGGGCGCCGGCGACGGCGACGCGGGCCCGGGTGGCGGCCGCGTCGTACAGCTCGCGGTCGGTCTCGCCGAAGGAGAGCTCGGTGGCGTGGAAGGCCCGCAGGCGGGTGAGTTGGGCGGGGGTGCGAGCGACTTCGAGGACGCCGCCGCGGTGGACGTCGGCGTCGATGCCCTCCGCGGCCGCGGTGTCGACGACCTCGGTGACGGTGTCGTTCATGGCCTGCTGGAGGCGCAGGGCCGCGGCGTGGCCGTGCAGGGCGGCGTAACGGTCCCGGCCGGCGATGCCGTTGTAGAGCCAGCCGCCGTTGCGGCCGGAGGCGCCGTAGCCGCAGAACGTCTGCTCCAGGACGATGACGCGCAGGTCGGGGGCGGCGCGCTTGAGGTAGTAGGCGGTCCAGAGGCCGGTGTAGCCGCCGCCGACGATGACGACGTCGGCGGTGGCGTGGGAGGTGAGGGGCGCGCGGGGTGGGGTGGTCGGGGCGGTGGGGTCGGTCGCGTACCAGAAGGAGATGCCGCCGTTGATCGTCATGGGGGAGTTGCTACACCCGGTTCCGAAGGGGTGTCCAGGGACGGAGTGTCGTGTTCCGGGGGCGGATCGGAGGCCGAAAGACCGATGCGGGGGTGGGGCGGTGATCCGTACGGTGGGCTGGGGGATTTGTCATTGTTTTAGCTGAGAGGTGCGGTTTATGGCGCGGGTACGGAAGGCAGGGCGCGCGGGTCGCGCCGTCGTGGCGGTCGCGGTGGCGGCCCTCCTCGGCGGGACCGTGGCGGGCTGCGGGGGCGGCGGCGCGGACGCGGCGAAGGCGGGCGCGGCGGACGCGGGGAAGGCGGGGGCGGCGGACGCGGGGAAGGCGGGCGCCGGCGCGGACTTCGTCGTACGGACCAGCCCGATCGCCGACCGGCTGGCGAAGCTGCCGGCCGTTGTGGACGGCGGGACGGTCGTCGTGGGCCGGGAGGACGCGCCGCACACGGTGCAGGTGCTCGTGGACCCGCACTGCGGCTACTGCGCGAAGTTCGAGCAGACCGGCGGGGAGGCGCTGCTCAAGCTGGCGGGCGACGGCGGGCTGAAGATCCAGTACGTCCTGGCCTCCTTCCTCGACGCGCGGGGGAGCGGCTCGGCGATCGCCGTGAACGCGCTGCGGGCGTCGGTGGACAAGGGCAAGTTCGCCGAGTACCAGGCGGCCGTGTTCGCGAGCCGGCCGGAGGGGAGGTTCACGGACGAGGCCCTGCTGCGGATCGCGGACGGGGTGCCGGGGCTGCGCGGCGCGGACGACTTCGACAAGGCCGTCGCGGAGCAGACGTACCGGGGATGGGTGGCCGAGGCCGCCGAGGCGTTCCGCGCGACCGGTGCGCAGGGGACGCCGCTGGTGCTGCTGGACGGGAAGCCGCTGGGGAAGCGCGCCGCCGGGTCGATCTTCGACGGGGCGGCGCTCACCGCGGCGCTCGGGGAGGCGGGAGTGGGGAAGGCCGGAGCGGGGGAGGCCGGCGTCGGCGGTTAGGGGGGTGGGCTGTTGGGGGCCGGGGGCGTGGGGGTCAGGGGCGGCCCGCGACGAACCACCGCGCGGGCAGTTCCACGGGGGAGCCGTCCGCCCGGTTCTCGCTCATCGCGAGGGTGGTGGGGCCCTCCTCCAGGACGGTGAGACCGGCGCCGCGCAGCAGTGCGGCGACCTCGCCCTCGGCGACCTCGCCGGGGCGGAGGTCGTGCTCCTTGACGCGGCGCAGCTTCGGGGAGGGGCCGCCGGGCTGTTCGGCGATGGCGGCGATGACCCGTTTGGCGTCGCCGGTGGGTTCCAGGACGAGCGCGCGGCCCTGCGCGCCGACGAGGGCGGCGACGGCCGCGGCGACGGCCGGGCGGTCCTCGGGGTCGCTCTGGTGCAGGACGGCCCGCATGTAGACGTGGGTGTCGCCGAGGCGGGCGTGCAGGTCGCGGGCCGGGGCCTGGTCCGCGTCGGCGAGGTTGAGCTGCTCGTACGCGGCGCTGCCGGCGGGGTCGGCGCGACGGGCGTGGGCGACGGCGGCGGCCGAGAGGTCGACGCCGACGGCGCGGGGGAAGCGGGTGGCGAGGTAGCGCGTCTGGGTGCCGTTGCCGCAGCCGAGGTCGGCGATGGGGAGCCCCGGGTCGGCGTGCGGGGTGAGGCGGGGGAGGTCGCGTGCGGCGGTGAGGGAGGGGTCGGCGTCCCAGAAGGGCTCGCCCGGCTCGCCGGAGCTCTGCTCCCAGAAGCCGTCCCAGGACGTGCGGTAGCGGTCGGACACGCTCATGCGGTCTCCCTGTGTGCGGGTGTGCGGGTGTGCGGTGGTGGGGTGTCGTGCTCGTGCGCCGTGTGGCTACCCCGGAAGCGGCCGCCGTAGCCTCGGGGCCATGGTCGACAGGGTCGGGAACGTCGGGAACGCCGTGAACAGCGGGAACGCCATCGAGGTCCCGCCGGGTCTGGTCGAGGCGCAGGCGACGTACGGCGGCGACGCGGGCCGGGCGTTCGTCGCGGGGCTGCCCGCGCTGGCGGGGCGGTTCCTGGAGCGGTGGGAACTGCGGCGTACGGGGCCGGGGATGCACGGCGTGGCCGCGCTGGTGCTGCCGGTGGAGCGGGCGGACGGTACGCGGGCGGCGCTGAAGCTCCAGGCGGTGGACGAGGAGACCGTCGGGGAGCCGGTGGCGCTGCGGGCGTGGGACGGGGACGGCGCCGTACGGCTGTGGGAGCACGACGCGGCGTCGGGGACGATGCTGCTGGAGCGGCTGGACGAACGGCGGCCGCTGACGGCGGTCGCGGAGCGGGACGCGCGCGGGGCGGTGGAGGTGGTCGCCGGGCTGCTGGCGCGACTGACGGCGACGCCGGCTCCGGCGGGCCTGCGGGGGCTCGGCGCGATGGCGGCCGGAATGCTGGAGGACGTACCGGGGGCGCTGGGGCGGCTGGCGGACGGGCGGGACCGGCGGGTGCTGGCGGACTGCGCGGCGGCCCTGGCGGAGGTGGCGGGGGAGCCCGGCGACCGGTTGCTGCACTGGGACCTGCACTACGGCAACGTGCTGGGCGGCGGCGGCGGGGCCGGGGCCGGGGCCGGGGGCCGCGGGGAGTGGCTGGCGATCGACCCGAAGCCGCTGGCGGGCGACCCGGGCTTCGAGCTGCTGCCGGCGATCGTGAACCGGTTCGCGGCGGGTGAGGTGCGGTGGCGGTTCGACCTGCTGACGGAGGCGGTCGGGCTGGACCGGGAACGGGCGCGGGCGTGGACGCTGGCCCGGGTGCTGCAGAACTGCCTGTGGGAGGTGGAGGACGGGGAGGAACGGCTGCCGCAGGAGCAACGGGCGGTGGCGGAGCTGCTGATGGGGCGGGATGTCTAGAGTGCGGGGATGATCCGTAACGCGCGTGTCGCCGACGTTCCCGTCATTCGGGACATGATCCGAGAACTGGCGGAGTACGAGAAGGTGCCGGGGGAGGCCCGCGCGACCGAGGAGCAGCTGCGCGAGGCGCTGTTCGGGGAGCGGCCTGCGGTGTTCGCGCACGTCGCGGAGTCCGAGGACGGCGAGCCCGTCGGCTTCGCGGTGTGGTTCCTGAGCTTCTCGACGTGGCGCGGGGCGCACGGGATCTACCTGGAGGACCTGTACGTACGCCCCGGCGCGCGCGGGGGCGGCCACGGCAAGGCGCTGCTGGCGGAACTGGCGCGGACCTGCGTGGAGCGGGGGTACGAGCGGCTGGAGTGGTCGGTCCTGGACTGGAACACGCCGGCCCTCGACTTCTACCGGTCGGTGGGAGCCGTGTCCATGGACGAGTGGACGGTGAACCGCCTGACGGACGACGCGCTCCGCAAGCTGGCGGGGGCGGAGTAGCGGCGGGCGCCTGCCCGAGTCGGTGGGGGTCAGGGTTCGAGGATGACCTTGCCCGTCGTCGCGCGGGTTTCCAGGGCGTGGTGGGCTGCGGCCGCCTCGGCGAGGGGGAAGCGGGTGAGGGCCGGGCGGAAGCGGCCGGCGGCGGCTTCGGCGAGGGCGCGGGTCTCCAGGGTGCGCAGCGGGTCGGAGGTGCCGACCTGCCGGAACATGGCCGGGCCGAGGACGTTCAGGGTGGTGACGCCGCGGGCGGTCAGGGCGGCTTCCTCGGCGTCGGTGAGGGCCAGGGGGCCGGCGGACCAGCCGAAGACGAGGCGCAGGGCGCCGGGGGCGAGCAGGTCGAGGGCGGTGCGGGTGACGGGGCCGCCCACGGAGTCGAAGAGGACGGTGGCGCCGCCGGGGTACTGCGCGCGGACCCTGTCGGACCAGGCGGGGTCGGTGTAGTCGAGGGCGAGGTGGGCGCCGTTCGCGGCGGCCCGCGCGGTCTTGGCGGGGCCGCCGGCCAGGGCGATGACGGTGGCTCCGGCGTGGACGGCGTACTGGACGATCAGGGTGCCGATGCCGCCGGCGGCGGCGGGGACCAGGGCGACGCTGTCCGGGCCGAGGTCGGCGAACTGGAGGATGCCGAGGGTGGTGCGGCCGGTGCCGATCATGGCGACGGCCGCGGCCGGGCCGAGGCCCGGCGGTACGGGGTGCAGGCGGTCGGCGTCGGCGACGGCGTACTCGGCGTACCCGCCGGGGGCGGGGCCGAGGTGGACGACGACGTCGCGGCCGAGCCAGGCGGGGTCGGTGCCGGGGCCGAGGGCGTCGACGGTACCGGCGACTTCGCGGCCGGGCACGGTGGGGAGTTCGGGGAGGCCGGGGAAGGGGCCCGGGTCGCCCTCGCGCAGGGTGGTGTCGAGGAGGTGCACTCCGGCGGCGGCCACGGCGATGCGGACCTGGCCGGGGGCCGGTACGGGGGTGGGGGCGGGCTCGTAGGTGAGGTTCTCGGCGGGGCCGAAGGCGTGGAGGCGGACGGCGTGCATGGACGGGGGTGCCGGTGTGGGTGTGGGTGTTGGGGTGGGGACCGGTGTCGGGGTGGGGGTCGGTGTCGGCGTGGGGTTCGGTGTCGGGGTCGGCATGGGATCAGGCTGTGACCTCAAGCGTGGTTGAGGTCAAGGGGGGTTGTCGGTGCGGTGCGTCAGGATGGGGGAATGGCGCGAAACGGACAGCAGCAGCAGGGGACGGCCAAGGGCGTGAAGGGCGTGAAGGCGGCGAAGCGGCCGGAGGTGCGGCTGCCGGAGCTCGCGGTGTGGGCGGACGGCGAGCTGGAGCCG
Source organism: Streptomyces sp. NPDC048461 (assembly GCF_055587105.1). Taxonomy (NCBI): domain Bacteria; kingdom Bacillati; phylum Actinomycetota; class Actinomycetes; order Kitasatosporales; family Streptomycetaceae; genus Streptomyces; species Streptomyces sp. NPDC048461. The sequence continues at coordinate 88,022 of NZ_JBVJGW010000004.1, forward strand.
GACGGTGACTACGACGGGGTGGAGTTCGCCGACCTGGATCTGACGGGGCAGGAGGGGATCGGGGCCCGGTTCATGGACTGCGCGGTGCGGCGCTGCGTACTCGACGAGGCGGGGCTGGCGAAGGCGCGCGTGCTGGACTCGGTGCTGGAGGGGATCCGGGGAGTGGGGACGGACCTGTCGGGGGCGTCCCTGCGGGACGTGGAGCTGGTGGACGCCCGGCTGGGCGGGGTGCAGTTGCACGGGGCGGTGCTGGAGCGGGTGGTGGTGCGCGGGGGGAAGATCGACTACCTGAACCTGCGGAAGGCGCGGCTCAAGGACGTGGTCTTCGAGGGGTGCGTGCTCGTGGAGCCGGACTTCGCGGGTGCGGTGCTGGAGCGGGTGGAGTTCCGGGACTGCGCGTTGCGCGGGGTGGACTTCACCGGGGTGCGGATGACGGACGTGGACCTGCGGGACGCCGCCGTGCTGGAGATCGCCCGCGGGGTGGAGGCGCTGTCCGGGGCGGTGATCAGCCCGGCGCAGCTGTTCGACCTGGCGCCGGCGTTGGCTGCGCAGCTGGGGGTACGGGTGGTGGCGTAGCGGTACCGGGCCATGGCGCGGGTGCTGCCCCGGGGTGGGTTGCGCGTTGGCTTCGCGCGCGGGCCCGGTGGGCCTGGCGCTGCCCGGGTGGCCTGGGCGGGGGCTCGGGCCGGGTGGGGGCGGGCTGCTCCCGGGGGCCGCGGGGCTCCGCCCCGGACCCCGCGCCTCAAGCGCCGGCGGGGCTGGATTTGGCCCGGTGGGGTTAGGCAGGGACTCGGGGGAAGCGGGACTGGAGGGTCCAGATGGCCGGGTTGTCGGCGAGGCCCTCGTGCATGTCCACGAGGTCCGCGATGACGTCGTGCAGGAAGTCGCGGGCCTCGCGGCGCAGCAGGCGGTGGCTGAAGGTCAGCGGCGCCTCCTCGGCCGGCATCCAGTCGGCCTCGACGTCGACCCACCCGAAGCGGCGCTCGAAGAGCATCCGGTCCGTGGACTCGGTGAAGTCGAGTTCGGCGTACTGGCGGTGGGCGGAGCGGCTGCCGCGCGGGTCCCGGTCGAGCTGCTCGACGATGTCGCACAGGGCCCAGGCGAAGTCCAGTACGGGCACCCATCCCCAGGCTGTGGATACTTCCCGGTCCGCGTGGGTGTCGGCGAGGTAGACGTCCCCGCAGAACAGGTCGTGGCGCAGGGTGCGGACGTCCGCCGAGCGGTAGTCGGTCTGCGGGGGGTCCGGGAAGCGCCGGGAGAGGGAGTAGCCGATGTCGAGCACGTACCCGATGGTGTCACGGGTCCGGGCCGCCCCCGCCCCCGGCCGTGCGGGGGTGCGGCAGTGGCGGGTCACGGGAGGAGGCGTTGCTCCTTCGCCACCGAGACGGCGCCCGCGCGGGTGTCGACGCCGAGCTTGTCGTAGATGCGGCCCAGGTGGGTCTTCACGGTGGCCTCGCTGATGAACAGGGCCCGTGCGATGTCCCGGTTGCCGAGGCCGCGGGCCAGCTGGCCGAGGATGTCCAGCTCGCGGTCGGTCAGGGTGGGGCGGGTGCCGCGCATGTGGGCCATCACACGGCTGGCCACCGGCGGGGAGAGGGTGGTGCGGCCGGCGGCCGCGGAGTGGATGGCGGCGAAGAGCTCCTCGGGCCGTTCCGCCTTCAGCAGGTAGCCGGTGGCGCCCGCGCCGATGGCACGGGTGATGTCGGCGTCCGTGTCGTACGTGGTGAGGACCAGGACGTGCGGGGGCTCGGGCAGGGCCGTGATGCGGCGGGTGGCCTCCACGCCGTCGATGCCCTCGCCCAGCTGGAGGTCCATCAGGACCACGTCGGGCCGCAGTTTGGCGGCCAGGGCGACCGCCTCCTCGCCGCTGCCCGCCTCGCCGAGCACCTCGATGTCCGGCTCGCTGCCGAGCAGGGCGAGCAGTCCGGCGCGGACCACCACGTGGTCGTCGCAGAGCAGGATCGTCGTCATCCGGTGGGCTCCAGGGGGACGGCCGCGGAGAGGACGGTGCCTTCTCCGGGCGTGGATTCGATGGTCAGGGTGCCGCCCAGCTGGCGCACACGGGCGCGCATCGCCGGGAGGCCGTGGCCGCGTTCGGGGGAGCGGGCGCGGGCGCCGGTGTCGGCGATGGTGCCGGGGCCGGTGCCCGTGTCGTCGGGGCCGGTGCGGGGCCCGGCGAAACCGTGGCCGTCGTCGGCCACGTCCAGGACGACCTGGTCGCCCAGGAAGCTGAGGGTGAGGGCGGCGGTACGGGCGCCGGAGTGCTCGCGGACGTTGGCCAGTGCTCCCTGGGCGATGCGCAGCAGGGCCGACTGGACGCGGTCGGGGAGCGGCGCCGCAGTGCCTTCGAGGTGGAAGCGGACCTCGATGTGCGGGCCGGCGTCCAGGGCGCGCAGGGCGTCGGCGAGGCCGGCGCCGTCCGCGAGTTCGGACGGGGCCAGGTCGTGGACGAGGCGGCGGGCCTCGGCGAGGCCGCGTGCGGTGATGCCGGTGGCGGTACGGACGTGCGCGCGGGCGGTGGCGGGGTCGGTGTCCCAGGTGCGGTCGGCGGCCTGGAGCAGCATCTGCTGGCTGGAGAGGTTCTGGGCGAGGGTGTCGTGGATCTCCATGGACAGCCGCTGCCGTTCGGCGAGGGTGCCTTCGCGGCGCTCGGTGGCGGCCAGTTCCCGGCGGGTGCGGATGAGGTCGTCGATCAGGGCCCGCTGGGCCTCGGCCTGGCGCTCCGTGTGAACGAAGACGGCGGTGGCGAGGGCGGCCACGGCGGGCGGGGCGAGGAGCAGGTTCGGGTCGAAGGCGGTGGCGAGCTGGAGCTGCGCGATGACGACGAAGGCGGTGAGGAGGGCGACGAGGACGACGGCCGCGCGGGGGCGCAGCGTGCGCAGGGCGGTGTAGAAGAGCGGGACGGCGCACCAGGCGAAGCTGGGCGCGAGCAGGACGAGGACCACCCAGGTGGCGACGACCAGGCCGAGCCAGAGCAGCCGTCGCAGCGGCGGGGCCGGTGCGGGGCCTCCGGCGGCCCGGGCACCGGGGGGCGGGGTGGCGCCGACCGCGGGGCCGAGCACGTACAGCAGGGACAGGGCGATGCTGAGCGCGATGATCCACGGGGTGCGGGGTTCGCCGGGGTGGCGGAGGAGGAACCGGGCCAGGGAGGCGCCGAGGAGCAGGAAGAACGCCGCGTGCGTGACGGTGGCCAGGGTGCGGGTGTCCGGTCGCCGCGGCGGGGGGTGGCTCACGGGGTCTCCAGGGGTGGGGGGTGCGGCCCTCCCATCCTGCCGGGTCCACGCGGGGCGGCGCGGACCCCTCGCGGGGCTGCGGCGCGGGGGGTCCGGCGCCGTTACGGATGCGCCGGGCCGCGGGGCCGGGTACGGGCGCTGCCGCCCCGCCCGGGCCCGCCGTGCCGGAGCCGGGGTTCCCGCGCGGGCCCGGGCGGCCGGACCGGTGCCGGTGGTCGGGGTGGTCGGGCTGGGGTGGTCGGGGTGGGGTGGGGTTGGGGTGGGGTGGTGTCAGCCAATACCGGGGTGGGGGGCGGCGCATCGGCCGATCGGTTGACCCCCGGGTCAACCGGTGCGGTCGGCGGCGGGAGCCGGTACGGGGACGGGGCGGCGGGGGTTCCGGGCCCAGGCTTGGAGCAGTGAAGGAGCCGGCCCGCCCCGCACCGCCGGAGCGGACGGCCCCACCGATGCCGCCCACCCCCGTGTCACCGTCCTCAGGAGCAGAGATGAACACCCGTACCCGCGTCCTCACCGGTACCGCCCTCGCCGCCGTCATCGGTGCCGGGACCTTCGGGGCCGTCAGCGCCAGCGCCACCGCCGCACCGGCCGGCGCGCCCGCCGCCGCCCCGGCCGCCGCCGCGGCGAAGAAGGACGACGACCGGAACTTCACCACCTCCACCCACCTCACCGTCGACGCCGCCACCCGCGCCGCCCAGGCCGCGCTGGACGCCGCCGAGAAGGAGAACCAGCGCGTGACGGTCGCGGTCGTGGACCGCAACGGCAACACCCTCGTCACCCTGCGCGGCGACGGCGCGGGCCCGCAGTCCTACGAGTCCGCCGAGCGCAAGGCCTTCACCGCCGTGTCCTGGAACGCGCCCACCTCCGTCCTCGCCGGCCGCCTCGCCCAGACCCCGAACCTGAAGGACATCCCCGGCACCCTCTTCCTCGGCGGCGGCACCCCGGTGCAGGCCAAGGGCGCCCCGGTGGCCGGAATCGGCGTCGCCGGCGCCCCCAGCGGCGACCTCGACGAGAAGTTCGCCAAGGCCGGCGTGGACGCGCTGGGCAAGTAGCCCGCCCCTTCACCCGCTTAGGATCGAGTGCGTGGAACACCGCGCCCGATCCCGCTCCTCCCGCCTCGCCGTCCCCGCCGCTGCCGCCCTCCTCGCCCTCACCACGGCGTGTACGGGCGGCACCGTGCAGGGACGGCCGGGCGCGTCGGGGCTGCGCGACCCGTACTTCCCCAAGGCCGGCAACGGCGGCTACCAGGTCGAGCACTACGCCCTGGACCTGGACTACGAACCCGCCGGCAACCGGCTGCGCGGCCGCGCCGTCATCACCGCCCGCGCCGGGCAGGGCCTCAGCTCCTTCAACCTGGACCTGAGCGGGCTGCGCGTCGACGCCGTGACCGTGCAGGGCGAGGGCGCCCGGTACAACCGCACCGGGACCGAGCTGACCGTGCGTCCGGCCGAGGACCTGAAGAAGGGCGAGGTCTTCCGTACGGAGGTCGACTACAGCGGCCACCCGAAGGCCCTCACCGATCCGGACGGCTCCAAGGAGGGGTGGATCACCACCCCGGGAGGCGCCGGGAGCGCGGGCGGCGCGGTCGGCGTCGGCGAGCCGGTCGGCTCGATGACGTGGTTCCCCGGCAACCACCACCCCAGCGACAAGGCCGCGTACGACATCACGCTGACCGTCCCGGACGGCTACGAGGCCGTGTCGAACGGCGCGCTGCGCTCCCGCACCCCGGCCGGCGCCGGGCGGACCGCCTTCGCGTGGCACAGCCCGGAGCCGATGGCGAGCTACCTGGCCACCGCCGTCGTCGGGAAGTACCGGGTGACCACGGGGCGCACGCCCTCCGGAGTGGCCCTCTACAACGCCGTGACGCCCGACGAGGCCGCGTCGAGCGCCGGGGTGCTCGCGCGGCTGCCGGAGATGGTGGAGTGGGGCAGCGGCCGGTTCGGCCCGTACCCCTTCGGCACGGCGGGCGCCGTCGTGCTGCCCGCCGGCACCCTGGGCTACGCGCTGGAGACGCAGACCAAGCCCGTCTTCCCCGGGGCGCCCGGCAGCGAGGAACTGGTCCTGCACGAGCTCGCCCACCAGTGGTTCGGCAACTCGGTGTCGCCCGAGTCCTGGAAGGACATGTGGCTGAACGAGGGCTTCGCCACCTATGCCGAGTGGCTGTGGACCGAGGACCACGACGGGCCCACGGCGCAGGAGGAGTTCGACGCCTTCGTGGAGGGCGACACGGAGGTCGACGAGAACGCCGACTCCGACTGGGACGCCTTCCCGCCGGCCGCCCCGCCCGGACCCGCCGACATCTCCGGGAACCCGGTGTACTACCGCGGGGCGATGGTGCTGCACCGCGTCCGGCAGGAGGTGGGCGACGAGAAGTTCTTCGCGCTCCTGCGCGGCTGGGCCGCCGCGCACCGGCACGGGAACGCGAGCACGGCCGACTTCACCGCCTACGCCGAGAAGTCGACGGGACACGACCTCAAGGACGTCTGGGACGTCTGGCTGTACGGGAAGGACCGCCCGGGCGGGCCCCGCTAGGGAGTGTCGAGCGGCTTGCGCAGCACCACGCAGTCGCGGCCCAGCTCGCGGTCCCGGGCCCGGCGTACGAAGGCGTAGCCGCGGGACTCCCAGAAGGCGAGCGCGCCGGGGTTGTTCTCCAGCACCGCGAGCCGCAGTCCGGCGCGCCCCGCGGCGCGGAAGCGGTCCTCGACCAGGCCCGCCACGGTCCGGCCGTAGCCCTCGCGGTGCGCGGTGGCGTCGATCAGCAGCAGCCCGATCCACGGGTCGGGGTCCTCGGACGCCGGGTCGGGATGGTGGGCGAGGGTGGTGGCGAGGCCGACCAGCCGGCCCGCCGAGCGGGCGAGGAGGACCTCGGCGCCGGGGCGGGAGAGTTCGTCGGCGAGGGCGGCCGCGACCTGCTCGACCGTGATGCGGCCGGGGTCGGGGAAATCGCCGCTCAGTTCGAAGAACGCGTGGTTCGTCGCGTAGAGGGCGGCGATCTCGGTGAGGACCGGGCCGGGCAGGGCGCCGTCCACGGGGACGAGCGGTTGGAGGATCACCTGCCGAACGGTAGCGAAGCCCCCTCCCCGGACGGCCGGGAGGGGGCTTCACCAGCACAGGTGTCCGCCGGGCGGCGGACGCACCAGCGGGCGCGCCGGCGGTCACACCGGCCGGCAACGGGCCGGCGACGGGTCGGCCGGACGATCGGCCTACCCGTCACGCGGTCGATCCGTCACACGGATCAGACGTTGACGCCGAAGTCCTGCGCGATGCCCGTGAGGCCCGAGGCGTAGCCCTGGCCGACCGCGCGGAACTTCCACTCGGCGCCGTTGCGGTAGAGCTCGCCGAAGACCATGGCGGTCTCGGTCGCCGCGTCCTCGGAGAGGTCGTAGCGGGCGATCTCGGTGCCGCCGGCCTGGTTCACGACGCGGATGTACGCGTTGCGGACCTGGCCGAAGTTCTGGTTGCGGGTCTCGGCGTCGTAGATGGAGACCGGGAAGACGATCTTGTCCACGTCGGCCGGCAGGCCGGCGAGGTTGACGTTGATGGCCTCGTCGTCGCCCGCGCCCTCGCCGGTGCGGTTGTCACCGGTGTGGACGATGGTCTGGTCCGGCGTGGACTTGTTGTTGAAGAAGACGAAGTGGCCGTCGGAGACGACCTTGCCGGTCGCGTTGACGGCGATGGCCGAGGCGTCGAGGTCGAAGTCGACACCGGTGGTGGTGCGGGTGTCCCAGCCGAGGCCGACCGTGACGGCAGCCAGACCGGGGGCCTCCTTCGAGAGCGAGACGTTGCCGCCCTTGGACAGGCTTACAGCCATGGGAATGTCCCTTTCCTCATCCAACATGCACGTACAGGCGGCCAAAGTACCGCTGCCCCCTCTAACGCGAGGAGGGGCCTGCCGGGTTCCCGAACGAAATAAGGGTGACGGAGCGGCGGCGGGCACGGATCATAGGGGCATGCCTGGTCCCTATGTCATCCGCGGTTCGGTCGTGCTCCCGGAGGCGGAGCTCGCCTGGCGCTTCTCGCGTTCCTCGGGGCCCGGCGGACAGCACGTGAACACCTCGGACTCCCGCGCGGAACTGCTCTTCGACCTGGCGGCCACCAAGGCGCTGCCCGAGGTGTGGAAGGAACGGGCGCTGGAGCGGCTCGCCTCCCGCCTCGTCGACGGGGTGGTGACCGTACGGGCCTCCGAGCACCGCTCGCAGCTGCGCAACCGGGAGATGGCGCTGGTCCGGCTGACGTCGCTGCTCGCCGAGGCCACGGCGCCGCCGCCGCGGCAGCGCCGGGCGACCAAGATCCCGCGCGGGATCAACGAGCGCCGGCTGCGCGAGAAGAAGGCCAGGGCGGAGACCAAGCGCGGCCGCACCGGCCGCGACTGGTAGCGACTGGTAGCGCGCCGGAAACCGCACGCCCCCCGTACCGTCGCACGCCCCTCCGGGGCGGCGCGCACGCCGTGCGCCGGGGCCTGCGCCCCGTCCGTACGCGCCCGGCCGGGCAGCCTGCCCGGCCCGCCCCGCGGACGCCCCCCGGCCCCGGCTACTGCCCGAGGTGCCGGTAGCGCCCGCGGAAGTACGTGAGCGGCGGCGAGTCCGGCGACGGCAGCCCCGCCGTCAGCACGCGGCCGACGACCAGGGTGTGGTCGCCCGCCTCCACGCGGTTCTCCGTACGGCATTCGAGGGTGGCCAGGGCGCCGCTCAGCAGCGGGGCCCCGGAGGTCTCGCCGCGCACGTACGGGAGGTCCGCGAACAGCAGGCGGTCGCTGATGCGGTTCTTCATCGAGAAGCGGCCCGCGATCTGGAGCTGGTGGTCGGCGAGCACCGAGACCGCCCACAGCGGCTGCTCCGCCAGCAGGTCGTCCATCCGGGAGCCCTCGCGCAGGCTCACGACCACCAGCGGCGGGTCCAGCGAGACGGACATGAAGGCGGTGGCCGTCATGCCGACGTCCTCGCCGCGCGGACCGCCGGCCGTCAGGGGGGCCTCGTGCGCGGTGATCAGGCACACGCCCGCCGCCAGCCGGGCCATCGCGGCGCGGAACTCGTCATTGCTCACGCCCTCAGCATGGGGGGTCGGCTCGGGCAGGGTGGGTACGGGGGTCGTCTGGTGCACGGTGAAACGCTAATCTCGCGCTCCCCGGGCGCACATCGGGCCCCGGCCCGAGTCGCGCCCCCGCCTCTTGTCCTAGGCCCGGGCGTATCGTTTGCTCGCGGGAAGGAGGGGGAGCGCTCCCAGCCCGGGGAGGTCCGTTGCGTACCGTTATTCATCTCATGTGACTTGAGTCACAGAGAGCAAGATTTGTTGACCCTGTGTACCTGCCGCACAGCTCACTGTGATTCAGTGGACGGGACACCGCAACGAAACGCCGATGACAAACCTGGAGTTGCTGTCGAGGTCTCGGGGAGAGCGAGCAATGGAGACCGAGTCGGAGCCGTACGTCCGTCTTGCGACCCTGCGGCAGCTGCACCGGGTGGTGGCCGAGCTCAATACGGCCCGGAGCCTGGCGGACACCCTGCAGACCGTCGTGGACGGCATCGTCGTGGGGCTCGGCTACGAACTCGCCTGTGTCAACCTCGTACGCCCTGACGGGGATCTGGTCGTCGCCGCCTTCGCCGGCGATCCCGCCGCCGAGGCCCTCATCACCGGCCGGGTCGGCTCCCGCGCCTCCTGGGACCGCCGCCTGACGATGGGCGAGAACTGGGACGGCCTGCGCTTCATCCCGCACACCGAGGGCTGGGTCCTCATGGAGGACGACGTCCCCCAGTGGCACACCGAGGGTCCCGAACCGCGCTTCGAGGACGAGTGGCACCCCGAGGACCGGCTCTACGCGCCCATGTACGCGTCCGGCGGGGAACTCCTGGGTGTCATTTCGGTGGACAGGCCGCGCAACGGGCGCCGCCCCGGGGCGTGGGGGCGCGAGGCGCTCCAGATGTACGCCTTCCAGGCGGCGATTGCGATCAGCAACGCCAGGCTCCGCGCGAACATGCAGCGGGCCCTGGTCCGGCTGGAACGCGAGCAGCAGGCGCTCCGTGCCAGCGAGGAGTCGTTCCGCCAGGCCTTCGAGTACGCGCCCAGCGGCATGGCCATCGCCGAGATGGGCGGGGACCAGCACGGCCGCCTGCTGCGGACCAACGACGCGCTGTGCCGGCTGCTCGGCAGACCGGCCTCCGTACTGCGCCGCTACTCCTTCTCCGACCTGGTCCACCCCGAGGACATCGGCACCCTGCTGCGCACCTCCGCCGAGGGCGGCCGCGCCGAGCTGCGCCTCGGCCGCCGCGACGGCACGTACGTGTGGGTCTCGCTGCGCAACTCCGTGGTCGCGGACGCCGCCGACGGGCCGCGGTTCCTGCTGACCCACGTCGAGGACATCGAGGAGCGCAAGCGGCACGAGCTCCAGCTCGCCCACCGGGCCAGCCACGACGCGCTGACCGGCCTGCCCAACAGCGCCGAGCTCAGATCCCGGCTCGGCGCCCGGCTCTGCCGCCGCCCGCAGTCCGTACGGGCCACCGCGGTCGAGGCCCTGGACGCGGCCTACGAGGGCCGCGAGGTGCGCACGGGGTACGAGGTGCACGGCGAGGCGGGTGGTGCGGGTGAGCACGGCTTTCAGCCCGACTTCCAGCCCGACGGTCCCGACCGGTTCGGCGGGGCCGACGCCTTCGAGTTCCCCGGGGCCGTGGCGGGCCCCACGGACGGGCCGTACGACCACCACGTGCACACGGTGGCGCCCGCGACCGACGTCGACGACGGGACGAAGGGGCTCGCGGTGCTCTTCTGCGACCTCGACGGCTTCAAGTCGATCAACGACCGGTTCGGGCACCACACGGGCGACGCGGTCCTGATCGAGGTCGCCCGGCGGCTCACGACCGGCGTCAGGGACGGTGACACCGTCGCCCGGCTGGGTGGTGACGAGTTCGTCGTCCTCGCCGACGGCCTGGGCGCCGCGGACGCCGCCGACCTCGCGGTCCGGCTGCGCAACGCGATCATCCCGCCGATCCGGGTCGACGGCCGCGCGGTGCGCGTGGGGGCGAGTTTCGGGATCGGATGGGCGAGCTGCGGGATGTCCGCCGACGAGGTGCTGCGCTCCGCCGACCAGCGGATGTACATCGAGAAGCGGTCGCGGTCGAAGTCGCACCGCCGGGCCGGATGAGGCGATCGGCCGCTCGTGGGTGCATGCGTTCGGGGTAGGCTCCCGGGGGTCGAAAGGAGTGACCTGCGATGACGACGCCTGCGAACAACGGCTCGCACAGTGGGGCGAACAAGCCCGAGGACGACGATCCGTTCGGCTACCTCTACGAGGACGGTCAGGCAGCCGGTGCCACCCCGCCCGGGCAGGGCGGATACGGCTACCCCGGCCCGGGCGGCGGTCACCCCGGTACGCAGCCCGGTGTCCCGCGGACCTCCCACCACCAGGTGCGCACGGTCGGCGACCGCAGGAGCAGCGGCGGCCCCCGGGGCCCCGTCCCCCAGCAGGGCCAGCCGTCCTACCAGGCGCAGTACCAGGCCCCCGAGGCCCTCCAGGCCGGCGGCTACGGCGTTCCGCCGCAGCAGGGCGGCCCGTCGCAGTCCTCCCAGACCCAGGCGATCTCCACGCACGGCGGCGGCGGTGCCCACGGTCACGGCGGCACCGGACGCGGCGGCGGCTCCAGCCGCAAGGGCCTGCTGATCGCGGCGGTCGCCGTGGTCGGCGCGGTCGTGATCGGCATCGGCGCGGCCCTCGCCTTCGGCGGCGACGGCAAGGAGAAGAACGACGACAAGGCGGGCGGCGGTGACGGCGGTCAGCAGTCGGCCGCCCCGCAGAACCCGGCGTCCCCGGCCCCCAGCGACTCGGCCAAGCCCTCCGAGGCCCCGCTGCCGAAGGGCGAGGCGGCCGGTGCGGGCATGTCCATCACGGGCGGTGCCGCTCTGGAGAGCACCGTGCCGGGGGCGAAGAGCTCGGGCGGCCAGTACGTGGGCCGGTTCAACCAGCCCGGCGCGGCCGTGACGTGGACCCTGGACGTTCCCAAGGCGGGGAAGTACAAGTTCTACGTGCGGTTCGGCATCCCGGGCGAGGACGCGAACGGCACGCTGACCGTCAACGGCAAGGCCAACGAGGCGCCGATCAGCATGCGCAACTTCGCCAAGTCGCCCAAGGGGGACTGGGAGAAGGGCTGGCAGACGACGTGGGGCCAGGTCAACCTCGACAAGGGCGCCAACACGATCAAGCTCTCGTGCGAGGCGGGCAACAGCTGCAACGTCAACATCGACCAGCTGTGGCTGGAGCAGTTCTGACCCGTCGGGCCCCCTAGGCCGCGGTGATCTTGACCGACCCCCGTACCTCCTCGTAGGTGCGGGGGTCGAACTCTCCCGCCACCGGGGCGATGACCGTCGCCGCCGACAGGGCGACCGCACGGGTCAGGCGGGCCGGCCAGTCCAGGCCCTGCGTCAGGGCGGACAGCAGCCCCGCGACCGCGGAGTCGCCGGCCCCGGTGGGGTTGCCGGCCAGCGGGCGCGGCGGGGCGGCCTGCCAGGTGCCGTCGGGGGTGGCGGCCAGCAGCCCGCCCGGGCCGAGCGAGGTGACCACCGCGTGGGCGCCCCGGCGGCGGGCGTCACGGGTGGCGGGGAGCGGGTCGCGGGACCCGGTGAGCTCCGCCAGCTCGGCGGCGTTCGGCTTGATGACCTCCGGCCGGGCGGCGACCCCGCGGCGCAGGGCCTCGCCGGCGGTGTCCAGGAGCACCGGGACCCCGGCCGCGCGGGCGGCCCGTACGAGCACGGCGTACGCGCCCACCGGCACGCCCGGCGGGAGGCTGCCGCACAGGGCCACGGCCTCGGCGCCGGCCAGCAGGGCGTCGTACCGGGTCAGGAACGCCGACCACTCCGGAGCAGTGATCAGCGGGCCCGGCTCGTTGAACTGCGTGGTGTCCCCCGAGGCGGCGTCGACCACGGCCACGGTGCGGCGGGTGGTGCCCGCGCAGGGGACCAGTGCGTCGGTCACCCCGGCGGAGTGCGCCAGCAGGTCCCGTACGACGCCGCCGGTCCGGCCGCCCGCGAAGCCGGTGGCGGTGACCTCGTGGTCGAGCGCGGCCAGGACGCGGGCGACGTTGAGGCCCTTGCCGCCGGGGCGTTCGGCGACGTCCGAGACGCGGTGCGAGGCGTGCGGGAGCAGCCGCGGCACGCGGTAGGTGACGTCCAGCGCCGTGTTGAGCGTGACGGTCAGGATCATGGGCACTCCCGGATCTGTTGCTGCCGGGATCATGCCAAACGGAAGGCGGTCGGCCCAGTCCCGCGGGCCGACCGCCTTCCGTGCGTGTCCTGCCGGCGTGCCGGACCGTCAGGAACCGGCCCGTACGGCCGGGGTGACGATCCATTCGCCGCGGCGCATGACGCCCTTGACGTCGAACGCGGCGTCGAGGACGACCAGGTCGGCGTACTTGCCGGCCTCCAGCGAGCCGATCTCGCCGTACAGGCCGATCAGTTTGGCCGGGTTCGCGGAGATCGCCTGGACCACGGACTCCACCGGCAGCCGGTCCAGGGTCACCGACCGCTTGAAGGCGGTGTCCAGGGTGAGGGTCGAACCGGCGATGGAGCCGCCCTCCACGAGCCGGGCCACGCCCTCCTTGACCTCGACCTCCAGCGGGCCGAGGTGGTAGGTCCCGTCGCCGAAGCCGGCCGCGTCCATCGCGTCGGTGATCAGCGCCACGCGGTGCGCGCCGGCGTGGTGGAAGGCCAGCTCCAGCATGGCCGGGTGCAGGTGGACGCCGTCGTTGATCAGCTCGACGGTGACCCGCTCGTCCTCCAGCAGCGCCGCGATGGGGCCCGGGGCGCGGTGCTCCAGGCCCGGCATGGCGTTGTAGAGGTGGGTGGCCACGGTCGCGCCCGCGTCGATGGCCTGGCGGGTCTGCTCGTACGTGGAGTCGGTGTGGCCGATGGCCGCGATGACCCCGTGCTCGGCGAGGAGCCGTACGGAGTCCAGGCCGCCCGGCAGCTCGGTGGCGAGGGTGACCATCCGGGCGGCGCCCTGCGCGGCGTCGATCAGCTTGCGGACCTCGGCCGGGTCGGGGTGGCGGAGCAGCTCCTCCTTGTGCGCGCCCTTGCGGCAGGGGTTGATGAACGGCCCCTCGAAGTGGATGCCCGCGATCTCGCCCTGCTGGGTCAGCTCGGCGAGCAGCCCGGCGCGGCGGGCGAGCTCGTCCAGGTCGCCGGTGACGGTGGAGGCGACCAGGGTGGTGGTCCCGTGCTCGCGGTGCGTCCGTACGCCCTTGAGGACCTCCTCGGGGGTGCCGGAGGTGAACGAGGCGCCGCCGCCGCCGTGGTTGTGCACGTCGACGAAGCCGGGGACGATCCAGTGCCCGGTCAGGTCCAGGACGTTCGCGCCCTCCCGGGCGCTGCCGGCGATGCGGGTGCCGTCGACGATGACCCGGCCGTTGGCGACGGTTCCGGTGGGCAGCACCACCCTGGCGCCGGAGAGAACGGTGCTGTGAGCGCTTCCGGACATCAGGCGGGTACCTCCGTGGCGAGTAGGTCCCAGGCGAGCAGCCCTGCGCCCAGGCATCCGGCCGTGTCCCCGAGGGCCGCCGGAACGATGTGCGGCAGCCGCTGGAACGTCACGCGCTCCTCGACGGCCGTCCGTAGTGGTGTGAACAAGGTTTCCCCGGCCTCGGCCAGCCCGCCACCGATGATCAGCGTGCGCGGGTCCAGCAGGGTGATCGCCGTGACCAGGCCGTCGGCGAGCGCGCCGACCGCCGCCAGCCAGACCGTGCGGGCGCGCTCGTCGCCGGCCTCGACGGCCTCGGCGCACTGCGCGGCGTCCGCCGCGGGGTCGCCGGAGGCCGCCGCCCACGCGCGGGAGACGGCGGAGGCGGAGGCGAGCGTCTCCAGGCAGCCGCGCTGGCCGCAGCCGCACGCGGGGCCGCCGGGGCGCACCACGATGTGACCGATCTCGCCCGCGTAGCCGTGGGCGCCGGCCTCGATGCGGCCGGCGATCCCGATGGCGCCGGCGATGCCGGTGCCCAGGGGGACGAAGAGGAAGCGGTCGGCGCCGCGGCCGGCGCCGATGCGGCCCTCGGCGAGGCCGCCCGTGCGGACGTCGTGGCCCAGGGCCACCGGGATGCCGCCCAGGCGTCTGCCGATCAGGGCGCGCAGGGGGACGTCGCGCCAGCCCAGGTTCGCCGCGTAGACGGCGATCCCGTTCTCGGCGTCGACGATGCCGGGTACGGCGACCCCTGCGGCCGAGGCGGGCCGCCCGAAGCGCTCCTCGCCGGTGCGCAGCAGCTCCGCGGCGAAGTCCTGGATCGTCTCGACGACGGCGTCGGGGCCCCGCTCGCGGTCCGTGGCGCGGCGCGCCTCGTGCAGCAGGGTGCCGTCGTCGGCGACGAGGGCGGCCTTCATCCCGGTGCCGCCCACATCGAGGGCGATGACGTGTTTCACGGGTTTCACAGGTGACAGTCTCGCGTGCTCGACGGGGAAAGGTCTAGTCCATTGGGAGGGATTGTTGAGTGGCCATACAAAATCGGGACGCCGGTCCGGGTACGAAGCGGACACGGACCGCTCCCGGGATGTGAGCCAGTCGCCAAAGTGGTGTAGACCTTACGTGGATCGTACGTACAACAAGGGGTGGAACGAGAACTGTGAAGCGCCGTTACCTGAGCCTGGCCGCCTCCGGCGCCGCACTCTGCCTGACGGGCGTGACGCTGACGGGCTGCGGAGCCGTCGACGGACTCGCCGGGGACAACGAGGTGACCCTCCGGGTCGTGGCGGCCGACTACGGGGACAATCCGCAGAACTCCTCCGCCGGCTACTGGAAGGACCTCGGCGACGCCTTCGCGAAGGAGCACCCCGGCATCAAGGTCGAGGTCAGCGTCTTCAACTGGTCGGAGGTCGACGCCAAGGTCGCGGCGATGGTCAAGGCCGGCAAGGCCCCCGACATCGCCCAGATCGGCGCCTACGCCGACTACGCGGCCGACGGCAAGCTGTACACCGCGGACGAGCTGCTCTCCGTGAAGACCGAGGCGGACTTCCTGGCGCCGCTCGCCGACGCGGGCAAGGTCAAGCGGGTCCAGTACGGCCTGCCCTTCGTCGCCAGCACCCGGCTGCTCTTCTACAACGAGAAGCTGCTCGGCGAGGCCGGCGTCGTCCCCAAGGACGGCAGGACCGCCTGGCAGCCGAAGAGCTGGAGCGAGCTGGAGGCCGCCGCGAAGAAGCTGAAGGGCTCCGGCGTCCCGACCCCCTTCGCGCTGCCGCTGGGCCGCGAGGAGGCCCAGGCCGAGACGATGATGTGGATGCTCGCGGGCGGCGGCGGCTACACGGACAACGAGGAGAACTACTCCCTCGACTCCGCCGACAACACCAAGACGCTGGAGTTCCTGCGGGACAAGCTGGTCGGCCAGGGCCTGACCGGCTCGGTCGAGCCGGGCAAGCTGGACCGGCAGGCCGCCTTCGACGCCTTCGCGCGCGGCGAGGTCGGCATGCTCAACGGCCACCCGACGCTGCTCAAGCAGGCCGGCGACCGGGGCGTGAAGTTCGGCATGGTGGCCCTGCCGACCGCCGACGGCACCGACCACCCGACGATGGGCGTCGCGGACTGGGTGATGGCCTTCAAGAACGGGCACCGCAAGGAGTCCGGCAAGTTCCTCGACTACCTGTACGAGGCGAAGAACGTGACGGCCTTCACCGAGAAGTACGACCTCCTGCCGGTCACCACGAGCGGCTACCGGGCCGCCGAGGCGGGCACGGGCGGCTCCTCCCCGCAGCTCAAGACGTTCCTGGCGGCCCTGCCGAACTCCCGGCTCTACCCCGTCGGCAAGGAGTCCTGGGCGGGCGTGAGCGAGGACATCAAGCAGAAGATCGGCAAGACCGTGCAGCCCGGCGGCCAGCCCGCGAAGGTGCTGGAGGAGATCGCCACGGCGGCCCGCAAGGCCGACCCGAGCTGACCGGCGCCCGCCGGTACGCCCGCCGGACCACCGGCCCGCCCGGCGCGGGCCGGTGTCGGCGGGCGGCGTTAATCTGGCCGTATGACGGACGAGGGGCGGCTGACGGCCACGGAGGCCGAGGTGCTCGCGTACGAGGCCCGGACCTGGCCGGGACCCGGCGCCAAGGAGCGGGCGGTACGGGAGGGACTGGGGATGACCCCGGTCCGGTACTACCAGCTGCTCAACGCGCTGATGGACGATCCCCGGGCGCTCGCCCACGCCCCGGGCACGGTGAACCGGCTGCGACGCATCCGCGAGGCCCAGCGGGCGCGGCGGTGACCGAACGGGGCCGGTCGCCGCGGACCGGTACCGCGCCGTAGCCGTCGCCGGGCTCGCCCGTTAGGGTCGTCCGTATGGGGAGCCATCCGCACGACCTGCCGATGCCCGTCACCGCAGCCGGACGCGAGGGCCTCGAAGCCCTGCTCCGCGCGCCCCGCCGCTCCGTGGTCGCCCTCGACTTCGACGGCACCCTGGCCGACATCGTTCCCGACCCCGACCAGGCCCGCGCCCACCCCGGAGCCGTGCCGGCCCTCGCCGCGCTCGCCCCCGAGGTCGCCTCCGTGGCCGTGGTCACCGGCCGCCCGGCGGGCGTCGCCGTACGCTACGGCGGCTTCGCCGGCGTCCCCGGACTCGAACACCTCGTGGTGCTCGGGCACTACGGCGCCGAGCGCTGGGACGCCGTCACCGGCACCGTCCACGCCCCGGCCGAGCACCCCGGGGTCGCGGCGGTCCGGGCGGAGCTGCCGGGGTTCCTGGAGTCGATCGGGGCCTGGCGCGGCACCTGGATCGAGGAGAAGGGCCAGGCGCTGGCCGTCCACACCCGGCGCGCCGCCGACCCCGCCGCCGCCTTCGACGCCCTGCGCGAGCCGCTGGCCGACCTGGCCGCCCGGCACGGGCTGATGGTGGAGCCCGGCCGGGCCGTGCTGGAGCTGCGGCCCCCGGGCATGGACAAGGGCGTCGCCCTCACCGAGTTCCTGGAGGAGACCGGCGCCGAGGCGGTGCTGTACGCCGGGGACGACCTGGGCGACCTCGCCGCGTACGCCGCCGTCGAGAAGCGGCGGACCGACGGGCACCCGGGCCTGCTGGTGTGCAGCGGCTCCGCGGAGGTCCCGGAACTGGCCTCGCGGGCCGACATCGTCCTCGCCGGCCCCGCCCAGGTCGTCGCCCTGCTGGCCGCCCTGGCGGACGCGCTGCGGTCCTGACCCCCGCGCCGGGCGCGCGCGGCTCCGGGGTCCGGCCCCGGAACCCGCGCCGCCCCGGCGGGTCAGGACTCCGGGGCGTCCAGGGCGTCGAGCTGGGCGCGGAACCAGGCCGCCGGGGGCAGCGCCGTGGCCGCCGCCGCCAGCCGCTTCGTACGCTCCGCGCGCTCCGGCTCCGGCATGGTCAGCGCCTCGTTCAGGGCCTCGGCCGTCCGCGTCACGTCGAACGGGTTCACCGTCAGCGCGTGGTCGCGGAGCTCCTCGTACGCCCCCGCGCCCGTCGACAGCACCAGGGCGCAGCCGGCCTCGGACACCACCGGGATCTCCTTCGCCACCAGGTTCATCCCGTCGCGCACCGGGTTCACCAGGGCCACGTCCGCCAGCCGGTACGCGGCGAGCGAGCGCGCGAAGTCGTCCTTCACCGACACCAGCACCGGCTCCCAGCCCTCCGTGCCGAACTCCGCGTTGATCTCGGCCGCCAGCTCGGCCACCGCCGCCGTGTAGTCCCGGTACACCTTGAGGTCCTGCCGCGACGGGTACGCGGAGGCCAGGTGCACCACCCGGCTGCGCCACTCGGGGTGGACCGTCAGCAGCTCCCGGTAGGCCAGCAGCCCGCGCAGGATGTTCTTCGACAGCTCGGTGCGGTCCACGCGGACGATCGTCCTGCGGTCACCGACCTCCGCCCGCAGCTCCGCCAGCTTCGCGTCGACCTCGGGCCGGTGCGCGAGCGCCCGCAGGTCGTCGCCGTCCACGCCCAGGGGGAAGGCGGTCACCTCGGTGAAGCGGGGCTCCTCCGGCCGCTCCTCGCGCCGCCCGTCCTCCACCGTCCTGCGGTGCCGCACCCCGCTGGGCCCGGCGGCGGGCCAGAAGCCCTCCGCGACGCCGCTCGCGTCGTCGGCCTGCGCCCCCGCGACGAAGTTCCGCGCCCACTCGCCCGTGTGGAAGCCCAGCACGTCGGCGCCGAGCATCCCCCACACCAGCTGCTGGCGGACGTCGTCGGGAAGCATGCCGAGGACGTCGGGCGAGGCCCACGGGGTGTGCGTGAAGTGGGCGATCCGCAGGTCCGGCCGCAGCTCCCGCAGCTGCCCGGGGACCAGCGCCAGGTGGTAGTCCTGCACCAGGACGCGGGCGCCGGGCGCCGCCTCCTGCGCGAGGGCCTGCGCGAAGGCGCGGTTGTACTCGGTGTACGAGTCCCACTGCCGGCGGAACCGCGCGTCGAAGACCGGCTCGCGCGGGACGTCGTACAGGTGGTGGTGGGTGAACCAGAGCACGGAGTTCGCGATGCCGTTGTACGCGTCGTCGTACACCGTGGGATCGATGTCCAGCATCCGGACGCCGGGCTCGGAGACGCCCCGGCGCACCGCCTCCCGGTCGGGGTCCGAGAGCGCCGCGCAGATCCACAGCGCGTCCGGCTGCTCCGCGAGGGCCGCGGAGAGCCCGGAGACGAGTCCGCCCCCGCCGCGGCGGGCGCTGAGCTCGCCGTCGCCGGAGAGGGCGTAGGAGAGCGGGCCGCGGTTCGCTGCAACGAGTACCTGAGAAGCCATGCCGCCAACCTAGCCGGGCCCGGGCCCCCTCAAACCGTCCGATTCGTCACGCCACGCGGCGTACGGCGTACTCCTCGACCTCGCACATCGGCGGCCGCTCCTCGGTGTCCACCGCGTAGGTGCGCGGCACGAAGCCGTCCGGGCCCCGCTCGAACTGCGTCAGCTCCGGCCGTACGAGGTGCCCGCGCGAGAGCCGCAGTTGCGCCGTGCGGTAGATCGCCGCGGCCATCCGGCCCAGCGCCTGCCCGTCCTGGTGGCGGTGGACCCGTACGCCCACGTCGACCTGGGCCAGCGCGTCCAGCCCGACGGTGTGCAGCGCGTCCACCAGCAGGCCCAGCTCGACCCCGTACCCGACGGGGAAGGGGAGCCGCTCCAGCAGCGAGCGCCGCACGGCGTACTCGCCGCCCAGCGGCTGGACGAAGCCCGCCAGCTGCGGCCAGTGGAGGTTGAGCAGGGGCCGGGCGACCAGTTCCGTCACCCGCCCGCCCTGGCCCGGGGCGCCGCCCAGCGGGCGGTCGTACATCGCCTTGACGAACTGCACCTCGGGGTCGGTCAGCAGCGGTCCCACGATGCCGGAGACGAAGGAGGCCGAGAAGTCCCGCAGGTCGGCGTCGACGAAGCACACGACGTCCCCGGTCGTGGCCAGCAGCGAGCGCCACAGCACCTCGCCCTTGCCGGGCAGCGCCGGGATGCGGGGCAGGATCCCGTCGCGGTGCTCCACCCGGGCGCCGGCCTTCGCCGCCACCTCCGCGGTCCGGTCGGTGGAACCCGAGTCGACGACGAGGAGTTCGTCCACCAGGGGGACGGGCAGTCCCTCCATCAGCTCGCGCCGGATCACCTCGACGATCTCGCCGACCGTCGCCTCCTCGTCGAGCGCGGGCAGCACCACGCTGACCGTGGCGCCCGTCGCCCGCTTCCGTTCGATCAGCTGGGCGAGCGGTCGGTCGGCGGCGGCCCAGGAACGCTCGGCCAGCCAGCGCTCCACCTCTTCCAGCACTCTCGGCACTCCCTGGTTACTCGGCGGTATAAGCCGAAATGTGATCCATCTCGCGGTTCGGACGGCTGTCTCAACCCCCCGGACCTTCCGTTACAGTCTTGAACAACGCGAAGCACCACCGCATGCCGGGGGTGCTCGCGCACAAACGCCCGGACGCGCCAAGAGCGCGCGGCCCGGTGCCATACCGCTCATCCAGAGGGGCAGAGGGACACGGCCCGTTGAAGCCCCGGCAACCCTCCAGTCGGTTCTCGCGATGCGTTCTGCGCACACTCCGCGAGGTCCCCGGCTAGGGAAGGTGCCAATTCCGTCTCATGGCGAAGTGCGCCATGGGGAAGATGAGGAGAAAGGGCCTCGCCATCATGGCTGTACAGACTGAAACCACCTCTGTCGATCTCGGACCCGCCACCGGACTTTCCTGTCGCGAGTGCGGTACCCGCTTCGAACTCGGCCCGATCTTCGCCTGCGTCGAGTGCTTCGGACCGCTGGAAGTCTCCTACGACCTTCCCACCGGCGACCCCGAGGCCCTGCGCGCCGCGATCGAGGCCGGGCCGAACAACATCTGGCGCTACGCGCCGCTGCTGCCCGTCCCCGCCGACGTGGCCTCCAAGCCGAGCCTGAACCCGGGCTTCACCAAGCTCGTGGACGCGGCCAACCTGGCCAAGGAGCTCGGCGTCACCGGCAAGCTGTACGTCAAGGACGACTCCGGCAACCCGACGCACTCCTTCAAGGACCGCGTCGTGGCCATCGCCGTGGAGGCGGCCCGCGCCTTCGGCTTCACCACGCTCTCCTGCTCCTCCACCGGCAACCTGGCCGGCGCCGTCGGCGCCGCGGCCGCCCGCGCCGGCTTCCGCTCCTGCGTGTTCATCCCGCACGACCTGGAGCAGGGCAAGGTCGTCATGGCCGGGGTCTACGGCGGCGACCTCGTCGGCATCGAGGGCAACTACGACGACGTCAACCGCTTCTGCTCCGAGCTCATCGGCGACCCGCTCGGCGAGGGCTGGGGCTTCGTCAACGTCAACCTGCGCCCGTACTACGGAGAGGGCTCCAAGACCCTCGCGTACGAGATCTGCGAGCAGCTCGGCTGGCAGCTGCCCGACCAGCTGGTCATCCCGATCGCCTCCGGATCGCAGCTCACGAAGATCGACAAGGGCCTCCAGGAGCTGATCAAGCTCGGCCTGGTCGAGGACAAGCCGTACAAGATCTTCGGCGCCCAGGCCGAGGGCTGCTCCCCGGTCTCGACCGCCTTCAAGGCCGGTCACGACGTGGTCCGCCCGCAGAAGCCGAACACCATCGCCAAGTCCCTGGCGATCGGCAACCCGGCGGACGGCCCGTACGTCCTGGACATCGCGCGGCGCACCGGCGGCTTCGTCGACGACGTCAACGACGAGCAGGTCGTCGAGGCCATCAAGATCCTGGCGCAGACCGAGGGCATCTTCGCCGAGACCGCGGGCGGCGTGACCGTCGGCGTCACGAAGAAGCTCATCGAGGCCGGACACCTCGACCCGGCGCTGACCACCGTCATCCTGAACACCGGCGACGGCCTCAAGACCCTGGAGGCGGTGGCCGCGGACAGCGGGCAGACCGCCACCATCCGCCCGAGCCTGGACGCCTTCCGCGCCGCCGGCCTGGCCTGACCCTCCCCTCGCACACCGGAAAGGCAGTAGCGCCATGAGCGTCAACGTCCGCATCCCCACCATCCTGCGCACCTACACCGGCGGCAAGGCCGAGGTCTCCGCCGAGGGCGCGAACCTGGCCGAGGTCATCGACTCGCTGGAGCAGAGCCACCCGGGCATCGCCGCGCGCGTCCTGGACGACCAGGGCAAGCTCCGCCGCTTCGTGAACGTCTACGTGAACGACGACGACGTGCGCTTCGAGGGCGGCCTGGAGGCCGTCACCCCGGACGGCGCCGGCGTCTCGATCATCCCGGCCGTCGCGGGCGGCTGCTGACCGCCGTGCGGTGACACGCTAAAACCGAAATTGCCCCTTCCGCTAATAAGCGGAGGGGGCAATTCTGCTTGATTGGGCGCGGTAGGGTTGGGGAAGTCCCCTCCGCTGTTCTTGCCCGCCGCATATGAACGGGTCGCGTGAGGGTCGACATCGAGTCAATGTGCAAGTGCGCTATGGGGCTTTGGCGAGAGATGCCGGGCCCGAGTTGCCCTGGAATATGCCAAATTTTCACTCTTTTTCAATCTTTCCGGGTGGCCGGAATTCTCGTCGGATTGACCTGTTGCAGACAGCATCGGCGCGGATACATTCAGCCTCGGTCGACGCGTTCCGACGCAAGTTCTGACCCGGGATCGCGAAGTGCGTTCCTGCGCAAGGGCCAGTAATAGGGGAGTTAGGCATGGCTCAGGGCACCGTCAAGTGGTTCAACGCGGAGAAGGGCTACGGCTTCATCGCGGTCGACGGTGGCGCGGATGTGTTCGTCCACTACAGCGCCATCCAGATGGACGGTTACCGCACCCTTGAAGAGGGTCAGCGGGTCGAGTTCGAGATCTCGCAGGGCCAGAAGGGGCCGCAGGCGGACATGGTCAAGCTCGCGGCCGCCGGCTAGTCCCCACGCGATCGACCACCGACGCATGCGTACGGCGTGCACGGTCGTACCGGCGTACGACGGGCAGTGACGTACGAGGCACTACGAGGGGCCCACATCCTGGACAAGGGGTGTGGGCCCCTCGTGCGTCCGGCCCGCACGGCCCGTGCGGCGCCTGCCTCTTCCGGGGGTGTTGGCCGAAGCCGCTTGCACTCGAGGGGGCCGAGTGCTAATCATTGGCGTTAGCACTCTCCCAGTGAGAGTGCTACTGAAACGAGGACCGGGTCGGTGAGGCCCGCAGCGTCCGGCGGGAAGGAACCGCCGGTCGCGCAGGCCGTCCGTCGCGGGCGCGGGCGCGGTCCGGAGCAATCCACCGCTGTCCGGGAGGACCACTTCAGATGGCCAAGATCATTGCGTTCAACGAGGAGGCCCGGCGCGGTCTCGAGCGTGGGATGAACCAGCTCGCCGACGCCGTCAAGGTCACCCTTGGCCCCAAGGGTCGCAACGTCGTCCTTGAGAAGAAGTGGGGCGCCCCCACGATCACCAACGACGGTGTCTCCATCGCCAAGGAGATCGAGCTCGAGGACCCGTACGAGAAGATCGGCGCCGAGCTGGTCAAGGAAGTCGCCAAGAAGACGGACGACGTCGCCGGCGACGGTACGACCACCGCCACCGTGCTGGCCCAGGCCCTCGTCCGCGAGGGTCTGCGCAACGTGGCCGCCGGCGCCAACCCGATGGCCCTCAAGCGTGGAATCGAGAAGGCCGTCGAGGCCGTCTCCGCCGCCCTGCTGGCCCAGGCCAAGGACGTCGAGACCAAGGAGCAGATCGCCTCCACGGCTTCCATCTCCGCCGCCGACACCCAGATCGGCGAGCTCATCGCCGAGGCGATGGACAAGGTCGGCAAGGAAGGCGTCATCACGGTCGAGGAGTCGCAGACCTTCGGTCTGGAGCTCGAGCTCACCGAGGGCATGCGCTTCGACAAGGGCTACATCTCGGCGTACTTCGCCACCGACATGGAGCGCATGGAGTCGTCCCTCGACGACCCGTACATCCTGATCGTCAACTCCAAGATCGGCTCGGTCAAGGACCTGCTGCCGCTCCTGGAGAAGGTCATGCAGTCCGGCAAGCCGCTGCTGATCATCGCCGAGGACGTCGAGGGCGAGGCCCTGTCGACCCTGGTCGTCAACAAGATCCGCGGCACCTTCAAGTCCGTCGCCGTCAAGGCCCCGGGCTTCGGCGACCGCCGCAAGGCCATGCTCGGTGACATCGCCATCCTCACGGGCGGCACGGTCATCTCCGAGGAGGTCGGCCTCAAGCTGGAGAACGCCGGTCTCGACCTGCTGGGCCGCGCCCGCAAGGTCGTCATCACCAAGGACGAGACCACCATCGTCGACGGTGCCGGCGACAGCGACCAGGTTGCCGGTCGCGTCAACCAGATCCGCGCCGAGATCGAGAACTCCGACTCGGACTACGACCGCGAGAAGCTCCAGGAGCGCCTCGCGAAGCTGGCCGGCGGCGTGGCCGTCATCAAGGCCGGCGCCGCGACCGAGGTCGAGCTCAAGGAGCGCAAGCACCGCATCGAGGACGCCGTTCGCAACGCGAAGGCGGCCGTCGAGGAGGGCATCGTCGCCGGTGGCGGCGTGGCCCTGCTGCAGGCCTCCGCGGTCTTCGAGAAGCTGGAGCTCACGGGTGACGAGGCGACCGGCGCTGCCGCCGTCAAGCTCGCCCTCGAGGCCCCGCTGAAGCAGATCGCCGTCAACGCCGGCCTCGAGGGTGGCGTCGTCGTGGAGAAGGTCCGCAACCTGACCCCCGGCTGGGGTCTGAACGCGGCCACCGGCGAGTACGTCGACCTCATCGCCGAGGGCATCATCGACCCGGCGAAGGTCACGCGCTCCGCGCTGCAGAACGCCGCGTCGATCGCCGCGCTGTTCCTGACGACCGAGGCCGTCATCGCCGACAAGCCCGAGAAGGCCGGTGCCCCCGCGGGCGGCGGCATGCCGGGTGGTGACATGGACTTCTGATCGGCCCCGGCTGATCGGCTGTTCTCGAACGAGGGCGGCACCCCCCGCGGGGGGTGCCGCCCTCGGGCGTTTCCCGGCCGGGGCCGGGACCGTCGCGGCCCGCTCAGAGCTGCTTGAGGAAGTACACGTCCTCGTGGCCGCCCGGGAAGCCGGGGACGCGGGCCGTCTCCACGTAGCCGTGGCGGGCGTAGAAGGCCGGGGCCTGGAAGGTGAACGACGAGACGAGGACGGTCGCGCAGCCGCGCCGGCGGGCCTCGTCCTCGGCGGCGGCCAGCAGCCTGCCGCCCCAGCCGTCGCCCCGGCTGTCCTCGCGCACCCACGTCATGCCGATGCCCGCCCGGTCGCCCCAGCTCCAGCCGCTGAGCCCGGCGACGAGCGCGCCGTCCGCGTCCGTGACCCGGACGGTGAACTCGGACTGTTCGTGTCCCGGCGTCGCCGCCCGGTTGAAGGCGTCGAGCTCCTCGCTCAGCCGCGCGTCGAGCCCGGCGTCCGCGCCGCCGGTGGTGATCCCCGCCCCGTTGTCGTCCATGGGCCCATTCTGCGGTCCGCCCCGGCACCGCCACGAACGGTTTCCGGTGCCCCCGGGCCGGTCAGAACCCGGACGAGTCGATGACGCAGCCGAACGGTTCCGGTACGGGCAGGGGCTCGCCGAAGGACACCGTGGTGCGGGAGCGGTAGCCGTGCGGAGAGGGATCCGAGAAGCAGGTGATCTCCGAGCCCTGCATGTCGGGCCGGGGCCCGTGTCTCGATCAGGCCAGCGCCGGGGCGCGGGCCGTGCCCGGTCCTCGGGACGGAGTGCCGGGGGGCGGGCGGGTTTGGTTGACTCGGGGGATGAGCGAGAGCAGCGCACCCTTCGTCAAGATCTGCGGCCTCAAGAACGCGCGCGACGTCGAGGCGGCCGTGGCCGCGGGGGCGGGGGCCGTCGGGTTCGTGTTCGCCCCGGGCAGCCCGCGTACGGTCGACGCCGCGACCGCGCGCGCCCTCGCGGCGGAGGTGCCGCCGGGGGTGCTCACCGTCGGGGTGTTCCGGGGGCAGCCGGTGGCGGAGGTCGCCCGGTTCACCGAGGAGAGCGGCGTACGGGCCGTCCAGCTGCACGGCGAGGAGGGCCCCGAGGACTTCGCGGCGCTGCGGGCGGCGGGCCGGACCCTGCTGCGGGCCACCGCGGAGCACGTCCGGCGGTGCGGCGAGTACGGCGAGGACCTGCTGCTGATCGACGCGCCGGACCCGGGCTCCGGCAAGCCCTGGAACTGGGGTTCCGAGGAGTTCACGGCGCCG
The DNA here is from genome assembly GCF_055587105.1 of Streptomyces sp. NPDC048461. Lineage (NCBI taxonomy): Bacteria > Bacillati > Actinomycetota > Actinomycetes > Kitasatosporales > Streptomycetaceae > Streptomyces > Streptomyces sp. NPDC048461. The sequence goes on from NZ_JBVJGW010000004.1 coordinate 113,753, forward strand.
GAGGGCCGCTGGCTCCTGGCGGGCGGGCTGACGCCCGGCAACGTCCGGGAGGCCCTGGAGACCACGGGCGCGTGGGGCGTGGACGTGTCCAGCGGGGTCGAGGAGGAGCGCGGAGTGAAGTCCCCGGCGCTCATCCGGGCCTTCGTGCGCGCGGCGCACGCCTCTGCTCGCTGAACGCGTTCGTGCGATTACTCTCAGCGAGAACCGGAGGTTCGGCCGGTTTCCGGCGGGCACAGCACAGTCATGCTCTCGGACACGCTCGGATGGCTGCGGCGCCTGACAAGCCGCCTCGTTCCTGAGGGCGGTGGAGGCGTGCCCGTGCTCGCGCCGCGCCGCACTCCCGTCTTCACCGCCGACTTCGCCTCCACCTCCCAGTGGGTCGCCGGCCGCTCGTGGGCGTATCCCGGCGGCGGTCCGGTCAACCCGAACGACAACAAGCTGGACCACCTCGTCGCCGACCCCGCCTACAGCCGCGGCGGGGTGTTCCGGGCGACCCTGCGCCCCGACGGCAACTGGGACGCCGGCCTGCTCACCACCGAGGGCAGCGACGGCGGGTTCATGGCCCGCACCGGCGACGTGCTGGAGGCCCGGGTGCGGCTTCCCGTCGAGCGCGGGGCGTGGCCGGCGATCTGGACCTGGCGGGACGGGGGGCAGGAGATCGACGTCTTCGAGTACCACCCCGACAACCCGGACCTGCTGGAGCTGTCCAACCACGTCCGCGAGGGGCACCGCTACCACCGCGACCCGTCGGTGCGGCCCGGCGGGTGGGTCGACCTGAAGGTCGAGTTCGGGAGGAACTCGGTCGTCTGGTGGGTGAACGGCGCCCGCGTCTTCAGCGACGGCCGGGGCGTCGGCCGGAACTGGCGCGCGTACCTCATCGTCAACCTCTCGGTCTGCGCCGGCCGCTACCACCCGGCGCCGGACCCGGGGGCCACGGAGATGTCGTACGAGGTGTCGGAACTGCGCGTGTACCGCCGCTAGTCCGGTTCCTCCGCAACGCACGGCGGACGGGGGCGGCGCGGAGACGGCTGCGGGCGCCCCCCGATCGTGGGACGCTGGACGGAGCGGCCTCCGGGCCGCTGATCCGTCTGTCTACGCTCACGCACATGGGCCACAGGAGAGGGGACCCGCGATGACCGCAGCCATGGTCGAACCCGGCCGGAGCGCCGGTGGCCGCGCGTGGGAGTACCTGCTGCAGAGCTGGCGTGAGCTGGACGTGCCGGAGGGCTGGCGCGCCGAGATCGACGGGGGACGGATCACCTTGGTACCGCCGCCCCACCGACATCACAACGGGATCGCCGAACGGGTGCAACGCGCCCTCTACGCCGCGTTGTCGCCGGAAGAGGGCGTCTACCAGACCCTCGGCGTCCACATCGCCGCGCTGGGGAAGCTGTACGTGCCTGACCTGGTGGTCGCGCCGTCGGGACTTGTGGAAGGGGTCGACGCGGACGTCAGTGATCCGCTGGACGCGGCCGATGCGCTGCTCGTCGTGGAGATCACCTCCAAGGGCAATGCCGAAGACGACCGCAAGAAGAAGCTCTGGGCCTACGCCCATGCCCCGGTACCGGTCTATCTGCTGATCGACCGCTTCGACGAGCACGGGCCCACGGCCACGCTGTTCACCGGGCCCGAGAACGGTGCCTACCGGCACACCGAACGGGTGGCCTTCGGTGAAGCGCTGAAGCTCCCCGAGCCGTTCTCGGTGACGGTGGAGACGGAGCACTTCCCCCACTGACCCGCCGACGGGCCCCGTTCCCGCCCGGGGCCGCGCCGGCGGGGAGCGGCCGGGCCCGTTCTCAGATGCCGGGGCCGGACGCGGACGCGGTGCCGTCCGCCTCGACGGAGCGTACGAGGGCGGAGGTCGCCCGGAGGTCTTCCACCTGCTCGGGGGAGAGGCGGGCGGCGAAGCCGTTCAGGGCGTCGCGGTAGACGTGGGTCGGGGTGATCCCGTACGCGTCGGCCACGGTGCCCGGGTCGAGGCCCGGGTGGACGGTGACGATGTACGTGGGGTGGTCGCCGGCGGGGGCCGTGACGCGGGACCCGGGTACGGGCTCGGCGGCGACCGCGGACGCGGACGCGGGCAGGGCGGCGGCGGCCACGGCCGCCAGGACGACGGCGGCCAGGGGGAGGCCGGCTCGGTTCAGGGGGGTGCGCATGGGGCCGAGGCCATCACGCGGGGAGGGGCCGGTCAACGACCGCCCGGGGTGCGGCGGGGGCACGGGGAGCGCACCCGCCGCGCGCCCCCTGGGGTGGCGGAAGGCCGTACGGGTGATCTTGCCGGGCACCGCCGCACCCCGGGCGGCCGGCGAGCGGCCGCGCGGGGCATGGGGTGAACCCTTTCTGCAGCGGCGGCCGCCGGGCGGCGCGGACGCGGCCGTACGCCACGCAACCGGGCGGACCGCGCTTCAAACCGCCGCGGAGTGGCACCGATGGGAGACAAGGGCCGCCCCCGCAGGAGCACGCGTTGCCGCGGGGGCGGCTCCTCCACGCCGACCCTCCACCCCGTCAGGGAGTCCCCGCCATGCGCCTGTTCGCACCTCTGGCCGCCGCCGCGCTGCTCACCGTCACCCCGGTCGCGGCGGGCGCCGCCTCCGCCGCGCCGGAGCCGACCCCGGTACCGCTGAAGACCGCCGCCGACCCGGTGCCCGGTCGGTACATCGTGACCCTGGAGAAGGGGGTGGACGCGGCGGGGGCGGCGAAGAGACTGGGCCTGAAGCCGGCGTTCCTCTACACCTCGGCGCTCAACGGCTTCGCCGTCCCGCTGACCCCGCTCCAGCTGACGATCGTCCGCAACAGCCTGGGCGTGAAGGCGGTCGAGGAGGACGCGAAGGTGCGGTCCGTGCCGAAGCCGAGCCGGACCGGGGCGACGCGGGCGCCGGCCGCGTCGTGGGGGCTCGACCGGATCGACCAGCGGGCGTGGGACAAGGCGAACGGGCGGGGCGACGGCCAGTTCACCACCCAGGGCAACGGCTCCGGGGTGACCGCGTACATCCTCGACACGGGCATCGAGTACGGGCACGAGGAGTTCGCGGGGCGCGCCGCCTTCGGCTTCGATGCCGTCGGCGACGGCCGGGACGGCGCGGACTGCAACGGTCACGGCACGCACGTGGCGGGCACGGTCGGCGGCAGCACGTACGGGGTCGCGAAGAAGGCGAACCTCGTGAGCGTGCGGGTGCTGGGGTGCGACGGTCAGGGCACGTACTCGGGGATCGTCGCCGGACTGGACTGGGTGGCGAAGAACGCCGTTCAGCCCGCCGTGCTGAACGCGTCCCTCGGCGGTGACCGGTCCGACGCCCTGAACGCCGCCGCCGACGCGGTCACGGCGGCGGGCGTCCTGCCGGTCGTCGCGGCCGGCAACTCCTCGAAGGACGCCTGCCTGGTCTCCCCGGCGTCCGCGTCGAAGGTGCTGACCGTGGCGGCCTCCAACAAGTGGGACGAGGAGACCTCCTTCTCGAACTACGGCACGTGCGTCTCGCTCTACGCGCCCGGCGAGCAGATCGTGTCCGCGCAGCTGGGCGGCGGCAGCGTGGCCCTGGACGGTACGTCCATGGCGTCTCCGCACGTCGCGGGGGTTGCCGCGCTCTACAAGCAGGCGAACCCGAAGGCGGCGCCCGAGGACATCGCGGCCTGGCTGAACGAGGAGTCCACCAAGGACGTGCTGGCCAGCCTGAGCAAGTCCAGCCCCAACGAGCTGCTGTTCACCGCTGGGCTCTGACGCTCAGTCGGTGCGCAGGCGGGCGTGCAGGTGTTCGTCGTGCCAGCCGTCCGCGTGCAGCAGCGCGCCGCGCATGACGCCCTCCAGGGGGAACCCGGCCCGCAGGGCGACGACGCAGGAAGCCGGGTTGCGCACGGAGTGGGTGAGGCGCAGGCGGTGCAGGCCGAGGGTCTCGAAGGCCCAGCGGCTGACGAGGTCGGTGGCCCGGGCCATGACCCCGACACCGCGGCCGGCGGGCAGCAGCCAGTACAGGAACTCGGCGCTGCCGCCCGCGAGGTCGACGTCCCCCAGTCCGATCAGGCCGAAGGCCTGGCCGCCCTGGGCGGGGGCCACGGCCCAGACGACGCCCTCCTCGGCCTGCCTGCGGGCTTCCCAGCGGGCGATCCGCGCCACGGCTCCGGCCTTGTCGAGCAGGCTCGGGCGGTTCCAGAACCGGATGTCGGGGTCGTAGCAGGCCTCGACGAGCGCGGGGGCGTCGTACGCGGTCCAGGGGCGCAGGTGCAGTCCGCCGGTGCCGGGGAGGTAGAACTCCGGCTGGGGCAGGGCGGCCAGTCGGCCGGCGGGGACCACAGGGGGTATCGCGTCGCTCATGAGCGCATCCTGCCGGACCCGCGGGGCCGGGCGGGAATCGAGCGGGGCGGCTGTCGGCCGGGGTGGCCGAAGGGCGCCGCGGACGGGCCGTCCGCGGCGCCCTGGCCCCCGTCGGGTGCGGGGACCAGGGCGGCGCGCGGGGTCAGGCGAGGGCCGGCTGCTTGTCGGGGTCCTGGCCCGCGGACGGGGCGGGCGGGGCGGGGTCCGGGGCGGTGTTGAGCTCGGTCAGCATCTGCTGGGTGAAGCCGAAGAAGTACGTGGCGGCGAAGCCCACCAGGTAGCCGACCGCCAGGCCGCCCGCGTAGATCGCGAGGGTGGCGCCCAGGCCCGACGTGCCGTCCAGCAGGGGGAACAGGGCCCAGCCCGAGGGGCCGATGGCGGTCGAGCCGAAGCCCACGCCCAGCTGGTTGAAGAGGCCGACGAAGGCTCCGCCGGCCGCGCCGCCGACGCAGGCGGTGACGAACGGGCGGCCCAGCGGCAGCGAGACGCCGTAGATCAGCGGTTCGCCGACGCCCAGGAACCCGGCGGGGAGCGCGGACTTGATGGTGGCGCGCAGCGAGCCGTTGTGCGGCAGCTTGTAGTAGACGGCGATGGCCGCGCCGACCTGGCCCGCGCCCGCCATGGCGAGGATGGGCAGCAGGACGGTGTACCCGGACTGCTCGATCAGCGTGGTGTGGATGGGGATCAGGGCCTGGTGCAGGCCCAGCATCACCAGCGGGAGGAACAGCCCGCCGAGGACGAGTCCGGCGAAGGCGCCGCCGGTGGCGAGGAGCCAGTCGGCGAAGGTGCCGATGGCGGTGGAGGCCTCACCGGCGAGGAACATCAGGCCGAAGAGGGTGACCAGGCCCGAGATCAGGACCGTGAGGGTCGGCGTGACCAGGACGTCCAGCGCCTCGGGGACCCACCTGCGGCACCACTTCTCGACGTACACGGCGAGCAGGGCCGCGGCGAGCGCGCCGAGGACGCCGCCCTGGCCCGGCTTGAGCTCCAGCCCGAAGGCGGCGACCTTCGCGACGCCGGGGAAGACGATGATCGCGGCGACGGCGCCGCCCAGGATCGGCGTGCCGCCGAACTCCTTGGCCGTGTTGTAGCCGACGAACACGGCGATGAGCGACATGAAGCCGGAGGCGATCGCGGCGAGGGCCGGGACCAGGGCGGGCAGCCAGCCCAGGTTCGTCAGCAGGCCGTTGAGGCCCGCGATGACGCCGCAGCCGATCAGGGCGGGGATCAGCGGGACGAAGATGTTCGCGATGCGCCGCAGGAACAGTTTGAAGGGGGTGGCGTTCCTGGCCTTGCGGGCCTCCTTCAGCGCCGCGCCCTGCGAGGCCAGTTCGCCGGCCGTGACGGGGTGGCCGCCGGCGGGCGCGGGGGCGGACGCGGCCGGCGCGGCGGCCGGCGCGGCCGAGCGGCCCTCCGCGACGAGCGCCTCGAACTCCGGGGTGACCCGGGCGACGGTGCCCGGCCCCAGCACGATCTGGTAGGTGTCGTCCTCGACGACGCCCATGACGGCGGGGACGGCCTTGAGGGCCTCCTCCTGGACCAGGCTCCGGTCGCGCAGACCGATGCGCAGGCGGGTCATGCAGTGCGCGATCGAGGTGATGTTGTCCGGGCCGCCGACCAGAGGAAGGATCGCGGCGGCTGTGGCGCGGTTCTTGTCAGTGGACATGCTGGGGGTCGCCTTGCGTCGGGGGGGCGGGGGTGGGGGGCGTTTCGGCGGGCCGCGGCTCAGGAGGCCGCGGCGAGCGCGGCGCGCAGGTGGCCCCGGGAGGACGCGAGCAGTTCCGCGGCCTTCGGGCCGTCGACGCCGCCGAGGACGACGAGGATGGCGTTCTTCACCTCGCCGCCGGTGGCCGTCAGCGCGGCCTCGATCTCCTCGTCGGGCGCGCCGGTGGCCAGGGCCACGATGCGCCGGGCGCGGGCGCGCAGCTTCTCGTTGGAGGAGCGCATGTCGACCATCAGGTTCCCGTACGTCTTCCCGAGCCGGATCATCGTCACCGTCGAGATCAGGTTGAGGACGAGCTTCTGCGCGGTACCGGCCTTCAACCGGGTCGACCCGGTGAGCAGTTCGGGCCCCACGACCACCTCGATGCCGTGCTCGGCGGCCGCGGCGAGCGCCGAGCCGGCGTTGCAGGACAGCCCGAGGGTGAGCGCGCCGCGCGTACGGGCGAACTCGACGGCGCCGATCGCGTACGGGGTGCGCCCGGAGGCGGAGATGCCGACCACGGTGTCGTCCGGGCCGAGGTCCAGCGCGGCGAGGTCCTCGGCGGCCAGCTCCTTGGAGTCCTCGGCGCCCTCGACGGCCTTGACCATGGCGGAGGGGCCGCCCGCGATCAGGCCGACGACCTCCGCCGGGTCGGTGTTGAAGGTGGGCGGGCACTCGCTGGCGTCCAGCACGCCCATCCGGCCCGCGGTGCCGGCGCCCGCGTAGACGAGCCGGCCGCCGCGCGCCATCCGCTCGGCGATCGCGTCGACCGCGGCGGCGATCTCCGGCAGCGCTCCGGCGACGGCGGCCGGGACGGTGGCGTCCTCGGCGTTCATCAGGCGGGCGATCTCAAGGGTGGACAGCCGGTCGACCTCGGCCAGTTCGGGGCGGAAGGCCTCGGTGGTCAGGGTCTCCAGCTGGGCGCGGAGGGCGGCGTACGCGGTCATGGTCGGGCTCCTAGCGGGCGGTGCTGCTGCGCTTGCTGGTCGGTACGGAGGTCTGGTGGCGGGGGGCGAGCGCCTCGTACGAGGCGGCGAGGGCGGGTGCGGCGGTCTCGTACGTCCGCTGGGCCACGCCGACGAACAGGCAGTCGACGACGAGGAGCTGGCTGGTCCGGCTGGACATGGCGGCCGGGCGCAGCTGGGTCTCGCGGGCGGCGGACGTGGCCAGGACGTGGTCGGCGTAGTGGGCGACGGGGGCGTTCGGGCGGCCGGTCAGCGCAATGGTGGTGGCGCCGCGCTCGAAGGCCGTACGGAGGGGCTCGATGACGTCGCCCGTGGAGCCGGAGTGGGTGACGGCGACGGCGACGTCGCCGGGGCGCAGCAGGACGGCGTTGGTGACGGCGAGGTGGGTGTCCTGGTGGGCGTGGGCGATCAGGCCGATGCGGAGCAGCTTCTGGGCGAGGTCCTGGCCGACGAGGGCGGAGGCGCCGACGCCGTAGATGTCGATGCGCCGGGCGGTCGCGAGGGCGGTGACGGCGCCGGCCAGCTGGGTCAGGTCGAGCCCGGCGGCGGTGTCGGCGAGGGTCTGCGCCTCCTCGTGGGCCAGCTTGGCGACGACGTCCGCGAGGGGGTCGTCGACGGCTATGTCGACGGTGACGGCGGGTGCGGCGCCGGACTCCTGCTGCGCGGCGAGCGCGGCCAGCGCGAGGCGCAGGTCGCGGTAGCCGGGGTAGCCGAGGAGGCGGGCGGTGCGGACGACGGTGGCCTCGCTGGTGCCGGTGTGTTCGGCGAGGGCGGAGACGGTGAGCTGCGCGCAGCCGGCCGGGTCGGAGGCGACGGCCTCGGCGACGGCCTGCATGGAGCGGGTCATGGAGGGGCCGAGGCTGCGGACCCGGGCCCGGAGGGCGGAGGGTGCGGGGGTGGAGGGTGCGGAGGGTGCGGTGGGGGGAGCCGGGACGGCCGGGGCCGTGGGGGCTGACGGGACCGAAGGGGCCGTGGGGGCGGCCGGCGTGGGGGGCGCGTCCGGTCTGAAAGTTTCTTTCGCGTTCTCGCTCACGTCTGAAACCTATTTTCAGCGGAGCCCGGACGTCAAGACGCCGTTCGTCACCGGAAGGAAAGGACCTTCGCCACACGCTCCGCGCGGGTTCACAATGGGGCCATGGAACACGCACCCCCGCTGGAGCAGGCACTGCACGTCGCCCGCGCCCTCGTTCTCGCCGACCTCGCCGCGGCCGAGGTCGCCGACGCCGACGTCGTCTCCCTCGTCGAGGACTCGGTCACGCACCGCCGGTGGTGGGTGGAGCAGTGGCCGGAGGGGGCCGACTTCCTTCCCGGACTCGTCGCCCAGGACGTCCAGGACGCGCTGCTGGAGAAGTACGGCCGCTGGCCGCTGTGCCCGGTCTGCGGACACGGCGACCCGCACGCGCTGGACGTGGACCCCGAGCTGGGCCCGGACCCGCACTGGGTGTGCTCGGAGGCGGGCGTCAGGGTCGCCCCGGTGGGCGCCCTCGGCCCGGTCCTGCGGCCGGGCCGGTGAGGCGCCGGTGACGGTGTACATCGACCCGCCCACCTGGCCGGGCCACGGCCGCATGTGGTCGCACCTGGTCAGCGACGTCTCGTACGAGGAACTGCACGCCTTCGCGGCGTCCATAGGCTGCCCGCCGCGGGCCTTCGAGCGCGACCACTACGACGTGCCGTCGTACCGCTACGCGGACGCGGTCGGTGCGGGCGCGGTGGAGATCGGCAGCAAGGAACTGGTCCGCCGCCTCACGGACGCGGGCCTGCGCCGCCCGAAGGGCCGCCCGCTGTAGCCGCCCCGGGGGCCGGCCCCCGGGACCCCGGGACCCCGGCCCGGGCGCGCGGCCGGGCGCTGGCGGGCTCCCGAGTCTCCGGCGGACGGGTCAGCAGCCCACCGCGTACGAAACGAAGCCCGCCCACGCGCGCGGGGTGAGCGCGAGCTGTGGGCCGTCGAGGCACTTCGAGTCGCGGACGTGGACGGCGCCGGGGGCGGTGGCGACCTCGATGCAGGACTCGCCGTCGTTTCCACCGCTGTAGCTGCTCTTGCACCACGCCAGTTCGGAGGCGTCCCCGGCGGAGGCCTTGCGGATCATGTTTCTCCCAGCAGTCGCTCGATGAGGGCCAGTGACTCCCGCGGAGGGAGCGCCTGCGCCCGGATGGTGCCATACCGCAGCTCCAGGATGCGGAGCTGCCTCAGATCAGAGACAGGTCGGCCGCCGAACGCTCCGTCGGAGCGCCCCACTGCTGTGCCGTCCGCGAACTTCAGAAGCTCGATCCTGCCGTCCAGGCCGGAGTGGACTTCGCAGTGCATCGGCATCACCTGGAGCGTGACGTGACGCAACCGGCCCACTTCCAGCAGGCGTTCTACCTGCCGTCGCCACACCATTGTGCCCCCGAGGGGGCGCCTCAGCGGAGCTTCTTCCAGGACGAAACTGAGCGCGGGTGTGGGGTCCCGATCGAAGACGGACTGCCGGGCCACCCGAGCTGCCACCATGCGCTCCACATCGTCCTGCGAGTACGGAGGCTGCGCCGCTTCGATCGCAGCCCTGGCATGCTCTGGCGTCTGCAAGAGACCGGCGATGATGTTGCACTCGTACACACCGATCTCGACGGCCCGAGCCTCCAGTTTCCCCAGCTCCCGAACCTTCTTCGGATACCGGACCTTCTTGACGTCCTCCCACGCCGCCGCGACGAGTCCACTGGCCCCCAGCACTTCGTCGGCCTTGTCCAGGTACTCCTGGCGCGGGATCCGCTTCCCGCCCTCGATCTTGTAGACCATGTCCTCGCCGTACCCGACCGCAACGGCGAAGTCGGCGGCCCGCATCCCCGCCGCCTCCCTCCGCAGCCTCAACTGCCGTCCCACGGTGGCGACGACGGCCACGCCCCAGTCGTCGTCCGGGTCCACCTCCCAGCCCGGTTCGTCCGCCTCGCTCTTGAGCCGTCGTACCCCGGTCTCGCCGTCCACCGTCATGCCCGCACCCCTCTGTCCGTGCTTCCGTGCCGCAACGCCCGTACCCGTGAGACGGGTTCCGACAGCCCGGACAGCAGTGGACAGTCACCGTACGCATCGGCTGCGTCACTTTTCACGGGGAGGCTCGGGCCGCCACGCTCGGTGACGTGAACCAGAAGATCTTCGAACTCCCCTCGCCCGCCCCCTGTTTCGATGTCCTGCTGTGCCCTACGCCGCGCGGCGCCCGGCTTGCCCGGTCGCTCGCCGTCGACTGGCTGCGCACGCTCGGTCTGCCGTACCGCGTGACCCGGGACGCCGAGCAGATCGTCGCCGAGCTCGCCGGGAACGTCACGACCCACGGCCAGGTGTCCGGCCGGGGCGTCCGCCTCGCGCTCGTCGCCGGCACCGACGCGCTCCGCATCGGGGTGACGACCGGCGGGGCGTCGGGGTCGGTCCCGTCCCCCCGGAAGACCGTATGGGTCGAACTCGATCTGTCACGACTCTGACCTGCGGAAATCAATCGCGCACCGGAGTCCACGCGGTGGGACTCCGGTGGCGGGGACGATCCCGGGAGTCAAGACACGAGAGGGAAAGGACCACACCAAACCCCACCCCTCCCGCCCGTGGCCCACGCTCACTCGCTTGAGTGAAAAGCGCCAACTCGGCTGGCTTCGAGACGGGTTGCCTGCTCTACGCTCAGCTCGACCAACCACATCACAGCTGACATGAGTCGGCCCCCGCCGGGACTGCGAATCCCAAGCGAGGGCCTGACCACCGAGGAAGAAAAGGCTTCCCGATGGATACCCAGCACATTAGCGTGCGCCCGCACGCCCAGCCCCGTAACGACGGGGAAAACCACCCGTCCCGGCGTACCCGTGCACACCCTTCTTCCGGCGGTGTCATCCACGACAACACCCGCCACACCGCCCGCTTCACCGTGATCGGCAACCACCTCGCCCAGCACGCCGGGCTGTCGCTGCTGGCCATCGGCCTGGGCGTCCACATCCAGTCCCTCCCCGGCGGCGCGCCCATCGACATCAGGACCCTCGCCGCCCGCTTCCCCGAGGGGAAGACCCGGATCGCCGCCGCCCTGCGCGAGCTGGAGACCCACGGCTATCTGCGCCGCACCTGCGAGCGCACCGGCAGCGGCCGCGTCGTCACCCGCACCGTCTCGTGCAACCAGCCGGGCCGGACCCGCGCCGCGGACGAGCCGAGGTCGAAACCGAAGCCCCAGCGCCCGGCCCGCCGGGACGGTGAGCCGCCGCGCCGCGCCCTCCCCGCCGTACCGCAGCCCGCGTACCCGGCCCTCGACCTCCTCGGGTCCGCCGTCGAGGTCCTCGTCGGCCTTCGCCGCGGAGATCCCCGCCTCCTGCTGTCCGCCAGGGAGGTCGAGCACCTCGCTCCCGGAGTGGCGGCCTGGCTGGAGCGCGATCTGCCTCCGAGCGCCGTCCACCACGCCCTGACCGCCGACCTGCCGTGGGAGCCCCTGCACCGCCCGGCCGCCCTCGTGGCCCACCGGCTCGCCGCCCAGCTCCCGCCCGTGCCGCCGTTCAGTGTCCGGAAAGCACCCGCGGACCTCGTCCGGTACCCGCTCCACAACTGCGAGACGTGCGACCACGCCTTCCGCGGCCCGGCACCGGGCACCTGCCAGGCGTGCGCGTCGGCGGGGCGGAGATGACGGAGCGGGACTGGTAGACGCGGACGACAGCAAGCTGACGTACCGCGTCTACCGCAACGGCTCGGGCAAGCGCCCGGGAGAGCAGGGTGGTGGCCCGGACCGCTGCGGAACAGCGCACCGCAGATCCGTTGCCTGCCGGTCCCCCTGCTAGGCGCTGACAGGCGCCGTGGTGGGAGCGGACTCGGAGGAGGCGACCACGCGGGTCGCGCGGGGCGGCGTACGGCGGTCCAGGCGCAGGGCGATGACGGTGAGGGCGATGGCGGTGACCGTCATGGCGGCGCCCGCCCAGGCGGTGGCGGAGAAGCCGAGGTCCGCGTCGATCACGGTGCCGCCGAGCCAGGGGCCGCCGGTGTTGCCGAGGTTGAAGGCCGCGGTCGTGGTGGCGCCGGCCAGGGTCGGGGCGGCGCCGGCCACGTTGAACATGCGGGCGTTGAGCGCCGGAGCGGTGAAGAAGGCCGAGAAGCCGAGCAGGAACGAGAGCGCGATCGCCGCGGCCGCGGTTCCGGCCAGCAGGGCGAGCGCAGCCAGGAAGACGGTCGAGGCGGTGATGCCCCAGAGCATCACGCCGAACAGGTGCGCGTCGGCGACCCGGCCGCCGATGGTGGTGCCGACGAGGGCGCCCAGGCCGAAGAGCCCGAGGATCCACGGCACCCACTGCGAGTCCAGCCCGGCCACGTCCGTCAGCAGCGGCGACAGGTAGCTGAACGCGCAGAAGACGCCGCCCGCGGCCAGGGCCGTGATGCCGATGGCCAGCCACACCTGGCGGTCGCGGTAGACGCCCAGCTCGCGCCCGAGGCGCGGCTTCTCGGCGGGCAGCGGGATCTTCGGGATCAGCACCAGGATGCCGGCCAGGGCGATCGCGGAGGCGGCGCCCACCGACCAGAACGCGGAGCGCCAGCCGAGGTGCTCGCCGAGGAAGGCGCCGGCGGGGACGCCCAGCACGTTGGCGATGGACAGGCCGCCGATCATGACGGCCATGGCGCGGGCCCGCTGGTCCTTGTCGACCATGGCGATGGCGACGGCCGCGCCGACCGCCCAGAAGCCCGCGCAGGCGAGGGCCGACACGACGCGCGAGGCGAAGAGGAGCTCGTACGACGGGGCCAGCGCACCCGCGACCTGCCCGAGCCCGAAGAGGCTGATGAGGGAGACGAGGGTGGTGCGGCGGGGGAGCCGCAGGGTGGCCACGGCCAGCAGCGGTGCCCCGATGACCATGCCGATCGCGAAGGCGGATATCAGCAGGCCCGCCTGCGGGATGGTCACGCCCATGTCCTCGGCGATCGGTGGCAGCAGCCCGGAGAGCATGAATTCACTGGTGCCGAGTGCGAAGACGGACAGGCCGAGGACGTAGACGGCGACGGGCATGCGGGGGCGTGCGGCTGCTGCGGGCATGCCCATCACCAACGGCCGCGAACGCCCGTGCATTCCCCGTCCGTGTGTCGGGAGCGTGACACCGGGCCCCGGCCCCGGCCCCGGCCCCGGCCCCGGCCCGGGCCCCGGCCCCCTCAGGCCGTCAGCGCGGCGAGCTCCGCGGCGAGGTTGGCGCGGGCCGGGGCCTCCCAGTGCGCGGCCCCGTACGGGGTGCGGAAGAGCCGGGGCAGGTCCAGGAGCTGGCGCAGGACGGCCGCGCGGCCGTCGCGGAAGGCGTCGTCGGGGACGAACCCGTACTCGGCGCGGACGGCGGCCGCGTAGGCGGCGTACGCCGGCCCGTCGCCCGCCAGGACGGCCAGGTCGGCGTCGCACAGCGCCTCGCCGTTGGTGTCCCCGGGGGCGGGGTCGTGGGTGACGGTGAGGCGGACCAGCCGGGCCGTCTCCGCGGTGCGCGCCGGGTCCACGCCCAGCTCGGGGAGGGCGCGCTCGGCCATGGCGGCGCTGCGCTCCTCGTTCTCGGAGCGGTCGGGCCGGTAGACGGCGTCGTGGAACCAGGCGGCGAGCTCGACGGCGGCCGGGTCGGCGGCGTGCGGCGCCAGTACGTCGATCCGCGCGAGGACGTCCGCCAGGTGCGCGGTGGTGTGGTACTTGCGCTGCGGCTCCGCCCAGGCGGCGAGGAGCCGGTCGGCGTACGGGTCCGGGTCGCGGTCCGCGGGGGCTCCGGCGGCGGCGGTGGTCGCCCGCCATCGGGCGCGGAGGGCGGCCGTGTCGGTGTGCGGGGTGCCTGTGTCCATGCGCACATTGTGGGGGTGGCGTGATTGTGCTGGTGGTGCCAGGGGTGGGCCCGTACCCTCAATATTGGACTAGACCTATTTTCCACTCTGACCACATGTGCCCCGATCGGGCCGTCGGGTCACCCGAGCATTTCCGAAGGATGGGATCGAATGAGCAACCGTGCGCTCCTGGAGGTGATCGCCCTCGACGCGGAGGACGCGGTCGCGGCCCAGGCCGGTGGGGCGGACCGACTCGAACTGGTCACCGACATGGCCGCCGACGGGCTCACCCCGCCGCGCGAGACCTTCGCGGCGATCAGGGCCGCGGTCGACATCCCGCTGCGCGTCATGCTGCGCACGACGGACGGGTTCGCGGCGGGCGACGCCGAGCTCCTGCTGACGGCCGCGCGGGAGCTGCGGGCGGAAGGGGCGACCGAGTTCGTCCTCGGCTTCCTGAACCCCGACGGGACCCCCGACCTCGCGGCGGTCGAAGCCGTGGTGGCGGAGCTGGACGGCTGCCGCTGGACCTTCCACCGGGCGATCGACCGGGCGGCGGACCGGGACCAGCTGCGCAAGGCCCTCGCCGAGCCGGTGCCCGCCGGACCGGACACCTACCTGACGGCGGGCTCCGCGGCCGGCGTGGACGAGGGCCTGCCGGTGCTGCTGGCGGAGGCGGCGCGCCGGGGCGAGCCCGGGTACGAGGCGCGCATCCTGGTCGGCGGCGGCCTGGCGCTGTCGCACCTGCCGGTGCTGCGCGAGGCCGGCGTGGACGCGTTCCACATCGGCGGGGCCGCGCGTCCCGACGGGTGGGCCCGCCCGGTGTCGGCGGCCGCGGTCGCGCGGTGGCGCTCGGCCCTGGACTGACGCCGGGAACGCACCGGGGCGGGCGGAGGCGCCCCGGGAACGGCAGGCCGGGGAGCGCCGGGCGGGAGGGGGCGGGGTGGCACCGGGGTGGCGCCGGGGGGGGGGGGGGGGGGGGGGGGGGGGGGCCCCCCCCCCCCCCCCCGGCCCCCCCCCCCCCCCCCCCCCCCGGCGGGGGCGGGGCGGGGGGGGGGGGGGGGGGGGGGGCGGGGGGGGGGGGGGGGGGGGGGGGGGGGGCCCCCCCCCCCCCCCCCCCCCCCCCCCCCCCCGGCCTCCGCCCGCCCCGACCCGCCCCGTTCCGGGGCCGGTCAGGCCAGGGCGGCGGGCAGCGGCGCGGCGTGCAGCAGGGCCAGGCCCGATACGGCGCGCGTGAGGCAGACGTACAGCCGCCGCAGCCCCGTCCGCTCGTCGGGCTCGCCGTCCACGATCGCCGCGGGCTCGTCCAGGACCACGTAGTCGTACTCCAGGCCCTTCGCCAGCGACGCCGGCACCAGCGTCAGCCGCGACTGCGCCGTCGTCTCCTCGCCCGGCGACAGGTACGGCAGCCCCGCCGCCAGCAGGGCCTCCGCGAGCGCCGGGATCCGGGCGTCCGCCGCGATCAGGCCGGTCGAGCCCTCGTGCGCCAGCGCGTCCCGGCAGGCCGCGAGCGCCGCCGCCGTCGGATCGGCGACCTCCGTGATCCGCAGGGAGCCGGGGGTCTCGCGGACCGAGGAGACCGGGGCCAGGCCCGGGGAGATCGACGGCAGCAGCCGGGACGCGTACGCGATCACCTCGCGCGGTACGCGGAAGCCCGCCGTCAGCTCCTCCACCAGGGCCTGCGGCTTCCCGAGGTGGGTCAGGGCCTCGTCCCAGCTGCGCGTGGCCCACGGGGTCGTGCCCTGCGCGAGGTCGCCGAGGACCGTCGCGGAGCCCGTCGTGCACCGCCGCCCCACGGCCCGGTACTGCATCGGCGACAGGTCCTGGGCCTCGTCGAGGACGACGTGGCCCAGCGAGTGCGTCCGCTCCACCAGGTCGGCGGCCTCGTCGATCAGGACCAGGTCGGCGGCCGACCACTTCGCCGCCTTCACGCTCCGGAAGGGCTTGGGCCACAGGAGGAGCTTCTGCTCGTCCGCGGTGAGTACCCCCTCCGCGTGGGCGGCCAGGAACTCCGGGTCGGAGAGGAGCCGCAGGACCAGCTTCGCCGGTTCGACCGGCGGCCAGGCCTCCTTCACCGCCGCCTTGACGGCCGCGTTGCGCGCCACCGCGTCCTGGACGCGGTCGTCGGGCGCCTCGCCCGCCTGCTCCATCCGTACGAGCACCGCGTGCGCGATCCGCTGCGGCAGCGCGTCACGGGCGGCGCCGTAGCGGATGTCGCGGTTCTGGAGCTCCTCGACCATCTCGGCGAGCTCGTACGCCGGGACCCGCCAGCGGCGCGAGCCGCGGACCACCATCAGCGGCTCGGCGGGCGGGGTGACGTGCGAGCCGAGCGCGCGGCGCAGCACCTGCGCCATCCGGGCGTCGCCCTTGACGACGGCGGTTTCGGCGGCGTCCGCCGCGCGCACCTCCAGGCCGTCGCGGGCGACCAGGTCGTCGACGGTGGCCTGCTTGACCTCCAGCTCGCCGAGGGCCGGGAGGACCTGCTCGATGTAGTGCAGGAAGGAACGGTTCGGCCCGATGACCAGCGTGCCCGTACGGGCGAGGCGGTCGCGGTGCGCGTAGAGGAGGTACGCGACGCGGTGCAGGCCGACGGCCGTCTTCCCGGTGCCGGGACCGCCCTGGACGCAGACGGAACCGGAGAGGCCGGAGCGGACGATCTCGTCCTGCTCGGGCTGGATCGTCGCCACGATGTCCCGCATGGGGCCGACGCGGGGCCGCTCGATCTCCTGCTGGAGCAGCTTGCTGACGCCGGCCGCCTCACCGGGGTCGGAGAGGTGCTCGTCCTCGTACGCCGTGAGCTCGCCGCCGGTGTAGCCGAAGCGGCGGCGCAGCGAGACGTCCTGGGGGTCCTTCCTGGAGGCCCGGTAGAACGGCTGGGAGACGGGCGCCCGCCAGTCGATGACCATCGGATCGCCGCCCGCGTCGTGGACATGGCGGCGGCCGATGTAGAACTGCTCGCCCTCGGCGCCCTCGGCGAGGGTCGCGCCCGGGGCGTGCAGGTAGTTCAGCCGCCCGAAGAAGAGGGGGGTGTGGGAGAGGTCGGCGAGGGACTTGATGCGGTCGTCGATCTGGGCCTGCAGGACGATCGCGTTGACCCAGTTCGCGGTGACGTCGCGGATGTCGAGGGCCTCGGCGTCCTCGCGCATGGCGCGGAGCGCGGAGCGGGACGCGGCGAGGTGGGACCGTTCGCGGGCGAGCGGGTCCGATGGTGCGGGGGCGTGCGCGGGCACGGGACTGCCTCCAGGTGCTGGGTGCGCGGTGCGAACACGCGCGGTGCGGGCCGCGGGTGCGAGCTGCGGGTGCGAGCCGCGGGTGCGAACAAGGAGCCCGCCGGTTTCCGTGCGGCGGGCGGCTCTCCCCGGTGGGGCGGCGGGAGGCGGCAAGAGCGGAGATTCTAGCGAGGGGCGCGGTCCGGTGCGAACGGATTAGGGGGCCGGACGTCCCTTCGGGGCGGGACCTCCGTACGGGTGTCGTACCCGGGAGTGTCATACCCGGGGCAGAGCCACTAGGGGGTGGCATGGGCCGGGAGGAGGATGCCGGGGGCCCCGGGATTCCGTCCGGAGGGCGATGTGGAATCCGCGCGGGAAACGCACCATGGATACATGAGCACCGCAACCTTCACCCCGATCCAGGGCGGCCGCCCGAGCGGCGCCACCGCCACCTCCGAGTTCCGTCCCCGGCACAGCCTGGGCGGCGTGCTGCGCGCCGCGAAGGTCTTCGCGGCGACCGCCGTGAGCGTCGTCGTCCTGGGCGAGTACGCCGAGGACGCGGGCGTCATACGCCGCTGACCCCGGGCCCGCCCCGGCCCGCCCGGGCCGCGAAACGCGGCCCCGCGCCGTGTCGCCCCGGGCTGCCCCGGCGCTTGCGCCGCCGCGGCGTGGCCGTGGTCCGGCCGGGGGGTGCGGTTGATCCACTAGGGTCACGCGCGTGACCCGGAGCACCGTTCCCAGCCGCTTGCCGCCGTCGTTCCCCGGCCTGCTGGTCACCGGATCGCTGCTCGCGCTGGGCGTGCTCTGCGTCGCCCTGCGCGTCCCCGCGGCCCCCGTCCCCGCCGACTGGCGCCCTCCCGCCGCGTACCCGCCGTTCGCGGCGATCCTGTTCACGCCCGCCGCCTGGCTGCCGGCCGGCGTCCTGAAGGCCGTCGTCGTCCTCGGCCACGCCGGCCTGCTCGCCCTGCTGATCCTGCTCTCGTGCCGCCTGGCCGGACTGCGGGCCCGGCGCGGGCCCGTCCTGGCCGCCACCGTCGCCGGGCTGTGGCTGGACACCCTGACCGGGGCCGCGCTGCCCGGCCAGGTCGGCCTCGCCGCCGCCTGCCTCGTCCTGTGGGACCTCGGGCGCCCCGGCGCCGCGCTCGGCAAGGGCTTCGCGCTGGGCATCGGCGCCGGGATCACCCTCACCGCGGCGGCGCTCGTCCCGTACCTGCTGCTGACCCGGCGCACCCGGGAGGGTCTGACGGCGGCGGCCGCCCTGGCCGGCACCGCCCTGCTCGGCCTGCTGGTCCTCCCGGAGGCCTCCGGCGCGTTCTGGACCCGTCACCTGCCGACGGCGGGCCGGGCCCTGCTGTCGGTGCCGGTCCGGGCCCAGCTGTGGGTGTGGTGCGTACCGCTGCTGACCGCCCTGGTCGCCGCCGCCCGGGGCGGGGCCGCCCGTACCGGGGGACCCGCCCCGGCCGACCGGTTCCGTACGTCCGTACCGGCGCCCGGGCGGCCCGCGCCGCGCCCGGCGGGCGGCACCGTCAGTCGCTCGCCAGGATCTCGTCGGCGTCCATGATCCGGTAGGCGTAGCCCTGCTCCGCGAGGAAGCGCTGGCGGTGCGCCGCGAAGTCCTGGTCGACGGTGTCGCGCGCGACGACCGAGTAGAACCGGGCCTCGTGGCCGTCCGCCTTCGGGCGCAGCACCCGGCCGAGGCGCTGGGCCTCCTCCTGGCGCGAGCCGAAGGTGCCCGACACCTGGATGGCGACGGTCGCCTCGGGCAGGTCGATGGAGAAGTTCGCGACCTTCGAGACGACCAGCACGCTGATCTCGCCCTCGCGGAAGGCGTTGAACAGCTTCTCGCGCTGCGCGTTCGAGGTCTCGCCCTTGATGACGGGCGCGTCCAGGTGCTCGCCGAGCTCGTCGAGCTGGTCGATGTACTGGCCGATGACGAGGGTCTGCTCGCCCTTGTGCTTGCGCACCAGCGCCTCGGTGACCTTCCGCTTCGTCGCGGTCGTCGCGCAGAAGCGGTACTTCTCCTCGGTCTCGGCGGTCGCGTACGCGAGCCGCTCCGCCTCCGTCAGGTTCACCCGCACCTCGACGCAGTCGGCGGGCGCGATGTAGCCCTGCGCCTCGATCTCCTTCCACGGCGCGTCGAACCGCTTCGGGCCGATGAGCGAGAAGACGTCCGACTCGCGGCCGTCCTCGCGCACGAGCGTGGCGGTCAGGCCGAGCCGGCGCCGCGCCTGGAGGTCGGCGGTGAACTTGAAGACCGGCGCGGGCAGCAGGTGCACCTCGTCGTAGACGATCAGGCCCCAGTCCCGGGAGTCGAAGAGCTCCAGGTGCGGGTAGACGCCCTTCCGCTTCGTCGTGAGGACCTGGTACGTAGCGATCGTGACGGGGCGGATCTCCTTGCGGGTACCGGAGTACTCGCCGATCTCGTCCTCCGTCAGCGACGTCCGCTTGACCAGCTCGTGCTTCCACTGGCGGGCCGAGACGGTGTTGGTGACCAGGATCAGCGTGGTCGCCTTGGCCATCGCCATGGCGCCGGCGCCGACCAGCGTCTTGCCGGCGCCGCAGGGCAGCACGACCACGCCCGAGCCGCCGTGCCAGAACCCCTCGACGGCCTGCTGCTGGTACGGGCGCAGGGCCCAGCCGTCCTCGGCCAGCTCGATCGGGTGCGCCTCGCCGTCCACGTACCCGGCGAGGTCCTCGGCGGGCCAGCCCAGCTTGAGCAGCGTCTGCTTGATCTGCCCGCGCTCGGAGGGGTGCACGGCCACGGTGTCGGCGTCGAGCCGGGCCCCGACGAGCGGGGCGACCTTCTTGGACCGCAGGATCTCCTCCAGCACGGGCCGGTCGGTGCTGGTCAGGACCAGCCCGTGCACGGGGTGCTTGGAGAGGGTGAGGCGGCCGTAGCGCGCCATGGTCTCGGCGACGTCGACGAGCAGCGCGTGCGGGACCGGGTAGCGGGAGAACTCGACGAGCGCGTCGACGACCTGCTCGGCGTCGTGCCCGGCGGCCCGGGCGTTCCACAGGCCGAGGGGGGTGATCCGGTAGGTGTGGATGTGCTCGGGAGCCCGCTCCAGCTCGGCGAAGGGCGCGATGGCCCGGCGCGCGGCGCCGGCGAGCTCGTGGTCGACCTCGAGGAGGAGTGTTTTGTCGCTCTGGACGATCAGTGGACCATTCACGCGCAGCGCCCCGTTTCATTCAGGCCAAACCTCCAGTGTGCCGTACGGCGCGGAGGCTGGGAACACGGCGCTTCGGCGGGGCGAGGGGCGGCGACCGGCGGGGGCCCCGGAGCAGGCGGGTGTTCTGCGGCCGAACGGGTAGACGGCGGTGGCCGAGGGGGCGGACACCGATGTCGCGGCGGGGTCGGCGCGGCGGGCGCGTCGTACGGTGGCCGTCGCTGCCAGGCGATCTCGGAACGGACCCTCATGACGCAGACAAGCTGGGACCGCACGCTCTTCAGCACCTCCACGGCTCCCGCCACCACCCTCACCCACGACACCGGCCTGCTCCTGCTCCGGCTCGTCGTCGGCCTCAGCATGGCCGGCCACGGCGCGATGAAGCTCTTCGGCTGGTACGGCGGCCCAGGCCTCACCGCGACCGGCAAGGGCTTCACGATGGCGGGCTATCCCGCCGGGGACGCCATGGCCGTCATCGCCGGCCTCTCCGAGACCCTGGGCGGCCTCGGCCTCGCCCTCGGTCTGCTCACCCCGCTCGCCGGAGCGGCCCTGACCGGCATCTTCATCAACATCCTCGACCTCCGGGGCCTCGGCGCCTACTTCCCGCCCAAGGGCGTGGAACTCGAAGTGGTGCTGTTCGCCGCGGTCGTGGCCCTCACCCTCACCGGGCCGGGCCGCTTCGCCGTCGACCACCACCTCCCGGTGCTGCGCGAGTCCCGGCCCCGCTACGCCCTGCTCGCCCTGCTGGTGGGCGTCGTCGCGGGGTGCGTCGTCCTGATCGTCCGGGACTGACGGCTGCGCCTGCTGCGCCTTCTCGGCCTGCCGCGCCCCCCGCGCTTCCTCCACGGCCGGCCGGCCGGCCCCTACGCCCCCAGGTGCTCCAGCGGCCCCGATGGGTACGGGGTCTCCGCGGGCAGCAGGGCCCGCGCGGCCGCCCCGTCCCCGGACCGCAGCAGGCCGTGGACCTCCCGGGCCAGGGGCGTCACGTCGCGGATGGACACCGTCCACGCGTCGGCGTAGGCGCGGGAGGAGGGCCCGGACAGCCCGAGTTGCAGCGAGCGGTACGGGAGCGGGTTGAGGTGCACGTCCCGCTCCGGGTCCCACTGGACCCGGGCCGACGACTCCCGCAGGGCCCGCTGCCAGGCCGCGCGGTCGGCGTGGACGCCGCGGGCGTAGTGGGACAGGCAGGCGCCGGCCAGCGCCCGGTCGAAGCCGTCGCGGGTGATCTCGACGGCGAGGACCGTCTCCTGGCCGTCCTTGGCGGCCCAGCCGCAGCGGTACATCATCCACAGGAACGACGGCTTCACCCACGTCATCCGCTCCCGCTTCCAGGCGGGCGGGAAGCGGCCGTCGCGGGCGGCGGGCAGGCCGAGCGCGGGGGAGTACGCCTGGTAGACGGTGACCGTGGTGGCGGTGTGGACCGCGCGGATCTGGCGCGCGGGAGGGTCCTGGAGGTCGTGCATCCCCCCACCCTGCGGTGCGCCTCCCGGCGGGGCCACCGGTTTTCCCCGCGCCCCGTTCCCCCGCCCCCGCCCCGGCGCCCCCGCCCCGGCGCCCCCGCCGCAGCGGCCGCGCCCCCCGCCCCGGTCAGAGGTGGTCCTCCTCCAGTTCCGCCACGCCCGTGATCCGGTGGAGCGCGTACGTGCGGACCTCGTCCGCCGTGTGGTCGTAGCCCGTCACGAAGCCGCCCTCCACCCGGACCGGGGCGAGGACCCGCTGGCTCGCCGCCCCGTCCGCGTTCACGTAGCCGATCCACACCGCCGAGCCCGTCATCGCCGCCGCCTGCACCGTCGCCAGGGTCTCCGCCGCGCTCGTGCGCGGGAGTGCGCCCGGCACCCCGGCCGACGGGGCCGGCTCCCTGCGGACCGCCGTCGCCGCCAGGTCGCCCGCCCGGATGGCCCGTACGGCCGCCCCCAGCAGCGTCGCGTCCGGCACCGGCGGCCCCTCCGGCACCGGGACGGGCGCCGAACGCGCCGGACTGCGGCGGGCGTCGGCCCGGCCGACCAGGACGTCCCCGGTACGGGATTCCGCGGCCGGGGCGTATCCCATCGCCCGCAACCCGTCGAGCAGGGCGCCCGGTTCGGACTGCGCGGCCAGCACGGTCGGGGCGAGGCGGCGCAGGCCCAGCCCGGCCGAGCGCTTGTCGGCGAGGATCTCGCCCAGCATCGCGTCGTCGTCGCACCGCACGTACGAGGAGGCCGCCCCGACCCGCAGGTGCCCGTGCCGCCGGGCCACGTCGTCGATCAGGTACGCCAGCGGCTGCGGGACGGGGGTGCGGCTGTGCTCCTTGAGGAAGGCGTGCAGGTCGACGGCGGTGTGCCCGGCGTCCAGGGCGCGCCGCACCGAACCGGGAGTGAACCGGTACACCGTCGCCCCGCCCTTGGACTCCACGTCCGCGAGGACCGCCAGGGTGTCGCCGAGCGGCCGACGCAGCGGGCCGGGGGCCACCGCCGTCAGGTCGGCCTGGAGCAGGACGTGGTCCACCGGCTCGGGCAGCAGCGGAGCCATCAGCGGCGCCGGGTCGCGGTGTTCCAGCAGGGCCCGGCCGGGCCCGGACAGCGCGCCCCGGCCGGTGACGCCGAGGACCTCCGCCTCGTCCAGCGCCCAGCGCGCGAGGCGGGCCCGCAGGTCGCTGGTCCCGCGCACGGGGCGCTCCCACGCGAGCCGGGCCAGCAGCGCCCCGGGCTCGGCGGAGCCGCCTTCGGGGAGTCCGGCGAGGAGTTCGAGGACCCGGCGGCGCACCTCGGGGGCCGCCGAGCGGTCGAGTTCGGGGCCGAGCGCCGACAGGGTGCGCCCCTTGGCGTCCTGTTCGCCGACCAGCCCGGCGGTGCGGGTGGCGGGCAGCCAGGCCGCCGCGAGCGCCGACCACCGTTCGGCGGGCGGGAGTTCGCACCAGGTGTCGAAGGCGGGGGTGGGGGCGTAGCGCTCGTCCGCCTCGCCGTCGCCGGCCAGCAGCCCGGCCGCGTACGCCAGCTCGGCCCAGAACGCCGCCGCCGCCTCGGTGGCGTCCAGGGAGGCCGCGGCCCGCTTGAGGTCCCGTACCGACAGCCCGCCGGCCCGCAGCACGGCCGGACCGGCGTGCTCCCAGGACTTCACCAGCTCCTCGACGGTCGACAGCGCGGCCATCGCCTGCCCGGCGGCGTTCGCGTCCACAAGCTGTGGACGGTGCTCGCGGTGCGCGGGCACCACCGGCGCGACCGGGGCGGTGTCGCGGTGCGCGAGTCCGCCCCGCAGGTGCAGTGCCACCTCGCGGGGCAGGACGACGGTCCGCGCCGAGGCCGGCAGCAGCAGCCCCCGGTCGCGCAGCCAGCGCACCGGAGCCGTCGGATTCGGGGTCACCTCCCCGTACGGCGGGCCCCACACGAGGCGCCCCAGCACCTGGTGGGCCTCGGCCGGGGCCTCGTCCAGCAGCGCGGACATCCGCTCCGGGTCGGTGAACAGCCCGGTCAGCGCGGAGACCGCGGACACCGGGTCGTGGGTGGCGGGCAGTCCGGCCGCGGACACGATCTCCTGCACGCGGGTCGGCGACATCCCGGACGTGGCCTCCGCGACGGTCGGCCCGAGGCCGGTCGGGGAGGGCCGCTGCGCCGAGGGGGCCAGCAACTCGCGGGCGGTGCGCACCAGTCGCACCCGCTCCTCGTCGCCCCACACCAGGGCCTGGTCGCGCAGGGTGGCCAAGGCGCCGGGGAGCGCGGCGCGGGCCCCGTTGTCCTCCCCGGTGGTGCCGGTCTCGCCGGTGAGCAGCGACTCCAGCACCGGGTACGGGCACGGGTCCGGGGCCACGGCCAGGGCTTCGGCCGTCTGCAGCGCGAACCGGTCGAGGCGCTCCAGCGCCCGTACCACCGAGGCCCGGGTGCCGGCGCGGGTGGCCAGCTGGGTCACGTCGCCCGGTACCGGGCCGAGCAGGTCGGGGCGCGCGCGCAGCAGGGCGGCGAGCGCGCCGTCGTCGCGGGAGCGCAGCGCCTCGGCGAGCGAGCGCGGGGCGCCCGCCCCGGCGCTCCCTGCGGAGCTGCCGGCAGCGTCTCCCGCTGCGGTGCTTGCCTCGGGCACAGTCGCCTCCTGGTCGCGTCGGCCGGTCAGTCGGCCGGTCCCCATCCGGCCAACGGTATCCGCTGCGCCCGCGACAGCTCCACGGGCGCACGCGCTACCTTCGGCACAGGTGGTACGGGAGGAGCCGGGGCATGGGGATCGAAAGCGACCATCTGGTCTACGAATATCTGAGCCGCGTCGGGGACTTGGCGCAGCGCAGGCAGCTGGACTCCGGGGACCGGATGCGGCTCGTGGCGGGGCTGCGGGACGAGATCGACCGTCGGCGCGCCAAGTACGACCCGGAGACCCCGGCCGCCGTGCGCCGCATCCTGGAGCGGATCGGCACGCCGGAGGAGGTCCTGGACACCCTCGGCACCCTGTCCGGCCCGAAGCCCGCCGACCGGGCCGCCGCCCCGTCCGTCTTCGACCCCGGTCCGGCGGTGCCCACCCAGCGGGGTCCGGGCCGGCTGCGCCGGGGACCCGTGCCGCCGCCGCGCCCGGCGGCGGAGCCGGAGAACGTGCCGCCGCACCTGGCGGGGCTCGACGAACTGGGCCCGTCCGACGGCGCGGAGCCCGACTGGTGGCGCGTCACCCCGGGTTCGTACGGGGCGGGCCCGCAGGTGGACGGCTTCGCGGGCGGCATCGAGATCCCGGACCTGTTCAAGGAGGGGCCGGACGACGAGGACGAGGAGGGGGACGAGCACCCGGCGAAGGCCAAGGGCGGGAAGGGCGGGAAGGGCGGGACCGGGGCCGCCGAGGAGTCCGGTACGCCGTCCGGAGCGGCGCGGGCCCGTGCCGCTGCCGCCGTACGGCTGCTGCGCGAGCGGCGGAGCGCCAAGCGGGCGGCGAAGGGGGCCGCCCCGGTGGTGGCCGAGGTCGCCGCCGCCCCGGCCCGCCCGAAGCCGAACGCCTTCCTGCTGCTGGCGGCGGCCGTGCTCCTCGTCGGCGTGGTCAGCGGCTACTGGCTGCTGCTGGTGGTCGGCTGGCTGCTGCCGTACGCCTCGCGCGTCCTGCGGCCCGGCGAGCACAAGTGGGCCGTCTTCGGGCCGCCCGGCGCGGTGCTGGCGGGGGCGGGGGTGTGGCTGTGGGGCCGGATGAACGGGAAGTGGGGCGAGACCCTCGCCGAGGACCAGCTGAGCGGGACCCTGCACGGGATGTGGCCGTGGCTGCTGCGGGCGGCGGGCGTGGCCTCCGCGCTGTACCTGGTGTGGCGGGCGCGGCGCCGCTGACCCCCGGCCGCGGCCGGCGCCGGGCGGGGGCCGGCCGGCGGCGGTCCGGTGCGCCGCCGGCGGGGTCCGGGACACGGCGCCCGCCGGGCTCGGCACAATGGCCGGTATGAACCTCACCGTCGGTTTCGACCTCGACATGACCCTGATCGATTCGCGCCCCGGCATCAGGGCCGCCTACCAGGCCCTGTCGGCGGAGACGGGCACGTTCATCGACGCCGACGCGGCCGTCACGCGGCTCGGGCCGCCGCTGGAGGAGGAGCTCGCGCACTGGTTCCCGGCGGACGGGATACCGGCCGTGGCCGACCGCTACCGGGAGATCTATCCCACACACGCCATCGGCCCGACGCCGGCCATGCCGGGCGCCCGCGAGGCGGTCGACGCGGTCCGGGCGCTCGGCGGGCGGGCGATCGTCGTCACCGCCAAGCACGAGCCCAACGCCCGGCTGCACCTGAAGCACCTGGGCATCGAGCCGGACGCGGTCATCGGCTGGCTGTGGGCGGAGGCCAAGGCGGGCGCGCTGCGCGAGTACGGGGCGCAGGTGTACGTCGGCGACCACGTCGGCGACGTACGCGGCGCCCGGACGGCCGGAGCGCTGTCGGTGGCCGTGCCGACCGGCCCGTGCCCGGAGGCCGAACTGCGGGCGGCGGGCGCGGACGTGGTCCTCCCCGACCTCACCGCGCTGCCGGCGTGGCTCGCGGCATACGTGGCCGGCCGCCCGGCCTAGACACGGCCGGCGGCCAGGCGGCCAGGCGGCCAGTCGGTCGGGAGGGCCGGTGGCTCCCGGCGCCCCCGTGGCTCAGGCGGCCTGCGAGGCCCGCGCCGCCCTCCGCTGGGCCGCGGCAGAGCGGAGCACGCCCGCCGCGGAGATCGCGAAGCCGACGCCCATCAGCATGCAGACGGCCCAGGCGTACGGGGGGAACGGGTCGACGTCCAGGAACAGCGGGGCCATCGTGGCCAGCGTGGCCACGGCGCCGGCGATGAACACGATGCCGCCGGCCTTGACGAGTCCGTCGCCGGGCCGCGCTTCGTCGGAATGAGGAGTAACAGTCACCTCACCAGGGTAGTTCCCTGGCCGAAGCAGCCGACGGCGAAGGTCCGGGGAACGACTTGTCACCCGGACCCCGGCCATTAGCCTTGAGGTGGCGGGTCATCCATGGCCCGCCGCGCTGTTGTCCGGAGCCGTTGCGCGGCACCCCGGATCCCGACGAGCACAAGGACAGAGGACGGACGTGCCTACCGGCAAGGTCAAGTGGTTCAACAGTGAGAAGGGCTTCGGCTTTCTCTCCCGCGACGACGGCGGCGACGTCTTCGTCCACTCGTCGGTGCTCCCTGCCGGGGTCGACGCGCTCAAGCCCGGCCAGCGCGTCGAGTTCGGAGTGGTGGCCGGCCAGCGCGGTGACCAGGCGCTTTCCGTGACGGTGCTGGATCCGGCGCCGTCCGTCGCGGCCGCACAGCGGCGGGGGCCCGACGAGCTCGCCTCCATCGTGCAGGACCTCACGACCCTCCTGGAGAACATCACTCCGATGCTGGAGCGCGGCCGCTACCCCGACAGGGCGCACGGCACGAAGATCGCCGGACTGCTGCGCGCGGTGGCCGACCAGCTCGACGTCTGAGCGCCCGTACGACCCGTGCCCCGTCCCTCGGAAGAGCGGCGGGGCACCGTCGTGCCCGGGCGGTGCGAACGGCCGCGACGGCTACGGGAAGTCCAGCGCGCCGGACGGGATGGCCGGTACCAGCCCCTCGGCGGCCGCCCGGGTCAGCAGCCCGCGCACCGCCGCGTACCCGGCTTCGCCGAGGTCCGCGGTGAACTCGTTGACGTACAGCCCGATGTGCTGGTCGGCGACGGCCGGGTCCAGCTCCTGGGCGTGCGCGCGGACGTACGGGCGGGAGGCCTCCGGGTCGTCCCAGGCCATCCGGACCGACGTACGGGCCGACTCGGCGAGCGCGCGCAGCCGCTCCGCGCCCAGCGAGCGCTTGGCGATGATCGCGCCGAGCGGGATCGGCAGGCCGGTCGTCGACTCCCAGTGCTCGCCCATGTCGGCCAGGCAGTGCAAGCCGTAGTCCCGGTAGGTGAACCGGGCCTCGTGGATGACCAGTCCGGCGTCCACCCGGCCGTCGCGCACCGCCGGCATGATCTCGTGGAACGGCAGCACGACGACCTCGCCGACCCCGTCCGGCAGCACGTCCGCCGCCCACAGCCGGAACAGCAGGTAGGCGGTGGATCGTTCGCTCGGCACGGCCACCGTCCTGCCGGTCAGGTCCGCGCCCGGCTCGCGGGTCAGGACCAGCGGGCCGCAGCCGCGGCCCAGCGCCCCGCCGCAGGGCAGCAGCGCGTACTCCTCCAGCACCCACGGCAGGACCGCGTACGACACCTTCAGCACGTCCAGCTCACCGCGCTCGGCCATGCCGTTGGTCAGGTCGATGTCGGCGAAGGTGACGTCGAGGCCGGGCGCGCCCGGCACCCGGCCGTGCGCCCACGCGTCGAAGACGAAGGTGTCGTTCGGGCACGGCGAATACGCGATCCGCAGCGGGCCGTCACCGGTGCTCATGGCGTTCTCCCCAGTGGACGAGTACGGGTCCCAGCGCGCGGAAGCCGTCCGAGAGGGCGGCGAGGGCGTCCCCGATCCGCCAGGCGTCGCGGTCGCGGGGGCCCACCGCGTTGGACACGGCGCGGATCTCCAGGACGGGCAGCCCGTGCGCGGCGGCGGCCTCCGCCACCCCGAAGCCCTCCATGGCCTCGGCCCCGGCCTGCGGGTGCCGGGCGGCGAGCTCGGCGGCGCGGGCGGCGCTGCCGGTGACGGTGGAGACGGTCAGGACGGGCGCGAGGAGCCCGCCGGTGGCCTCGGCGGCCAGGGCGGCGAGCTCGGCGGGCGGCAGGTGCACGGCCCGCCCGAAGCCCAGGGCGGCCACGTCGGTGAAGCCCTCGGGGGTCTCGGCCCCCAGGTCGGCGGCGACGATCGCGTCCGCGACCACGAGGGAGCCGGGCGGGGCGGCGGGCGCGAACCCGCCGCCGATGCCGGCGGAGATGACGAGGCCGTAGTCGGTGAGGGCCAGGGCGGTGGCGGTCCCGGCGGCGGCGGCCGCCGGTCCGACGCCCCCGACGAGCACGTCGAGGGCGATGCCCGGGAGGTCCCGGCGGGTGAGGGGGTAACCACCGGGAAGGGTGCGGGGCTCGGGGCCGGGCGTGTCCGGATGAGGGGTCAGGCCGGTGACGACGGAGTCTGCCTCCGCCGCCACCGCGGTCACGACGAGCGCGCGCACCGGGGCCGCCCGGCTACTTCAGCTTCAGGTTGAACGACCAGACGGACAGCGGCTTGCCGTCCTCGCCGACCTGGACGAAGGCCAGCTTCTTCGAGGTCGGGGCCTCGCCCTGGCCACCGGTCGCGAAGACGTCGGCGCCCGGGAAGCTGCGGTAGGTGTTCGAGGAGGGCTCGGTGATCGGCTGCCCGTCCAGGACCGCCTGCCACTTCTTGCCGTCCTCGACGACCTCGGGCTCGACGCCCAGGCGCAGGGTGTCGCCGCGGGCGTACTCGACGGCCTTGGCGTCCTTCAGGTTGGTGAGGCACTCCTGGACCTTGTCCATGGAGAGCTCCTTGCCGTCGTTGCAGGCGGCTTCGGCGGACACCGTGGTGGTGCCGACCGTCACGGTCGCCAGCGGTGTCGGCTTGTCGCAGGCGGAGAGGAGGAGGAGGCCGGCGGAAACGGCTCCGAGGGCCGCGACGCTGCGGCGGGCCCTACCCGAGAAAAGCGGTGCGGTCATGAGCCGAAGGCTATCGGGCCGGTGGGCCGAGCCGCCGCACGGGGTCCCGCCGTGGCCTGCGGCGCGGCGCGGACCGCGCTCCGCCGGAGCGGCGCGGACCCTGCCGGCCGGCGTCACGCCACCCTCGGGCGCGAGGAGCCGTGCTGGTGGTGGCGCGGAGCGGAGCGCAGGCCGCGCAGGGCCATCGTGGTGCCCAGCGCCACCACCACCGCCGCGACGGCCATGCCCAGCGCGCCGTTCAGCGGCAGCGCGATGCCGATCGCGCCGCCCAGCACCCAGGCCACCTGGAGCAGCGTCTCCGAACGGGCGAACGCCGACGTGCGGACGGCCTCCGGCACGTCCCGCTGGATCATCGCGTCCAGGGAGAGCTTCGCCAGCGCCTGGCAGAAGCCGGCCGTGGCACCGAGGACCGCCACGAACAGCCCGCTGAAGAAGACGGTCGCGAGCACCGCCACCCCGAGCGTCAGGCACAGCACGGCCGCGATGATCGCCTCCGGGGCGCGGGCCCGCAGCCAGGAGCCCACCGCGGTGCCGCACGCGTTGCCCAGGCCCGCCGACACGCCCACGATCCCCAGGGACACCGCGGCGCTCTGCCCCGCGAGCGGGTGCTCGCGCAGCAGGAACGCGAGGAAGAAGATCAGGAACCCGGACAGCCCGCGCATCGACGCGTTGGCGAGGAGGCCGCACAGCACCGACGGGCCCACCGTGCGCAGCCCCGGCTTGGGGGAGTGGGCCTCGTGCGTGGACAGCCGGGCCCGGCGCTCGCCCTTCGCCTCGTCCACCTTGTGCGGCAGCGTGAACGCGGCGAAGGTCCCCCAGATGAAGATGGCGCAGGCCCCGTACAGCGGCCACGGCGGGCCGATCGCGTGCAGCCCCGCCGCCACCGGCGCGGCGGCGCCCGTGGCCAGCAGACCGGCCAGCGTGACCCGCGAGTTGGCCTTCACGAGGGAGAACTTCGGCGGGAGGAGGCGCGGCACGACGGCGCTGCGCACCACCCCGTACGCCTTGGACGCCACCAGGACGCCCAGCGCGGCCGGATACAGCTCCAGCCCGCCCGTGGCCACCGCGCCCGACATCATCACGGCCAGCAGGGCCCGCGTGAGCATCGCGGCCGCCATCGCGGCCCGCCGCCCGTGCGGCAGCCGGTCCAGCAGCGGCCCGATCACCGGGGCCAGCAGGGTGAAGGGGGCCATCGTGATCGCCAGGTACAGGGCCACCCGGCCCCGGGCCTCGTCCGTGGGAACGGAGAAGAACACCGTCGAAGCCAGCGCCACGGTGATCATCACATCGCCGGCGCCGTTGATCGCGTGCAGTTCGATCAGCTTGCCGAGGCCCGATTCGCCCGCCCCGTGCGCGTGGGTGGCCCGCCGGATGCCGCGCGCCGTACCCGTGAAGGGCAGGTGCAGGGCACGCCCCAGAGCCCGGCCGGCCCTCTTGGCCGGTCCCGAGCCGTCATCGGACGACCGTACGGGTGCCACCCGGCCCATACTGCCCCACTTGGCCCCTTCGAACGCCTCCCGGCGCGTCGCGGAGTGCCGCCGGGCGGTGGCTTGTCCGCGAATCGGACCTTGCATGTGGGCCCGGGGCGCCGGAGGAGGTAGCGTGCGTAGCGCGCCACCGGCGGTTGCTCTTGGCCGCGCGCCTCTTCGCGATCCCGCAGAATGGATCGCAGTTAGGTGCGCCCGAGGCCGATCGGGTGCGGACGTCGACGCGGCCCTCTGGTCCGCTCCGCCCGCGCCACGTACGGACAGACCGACGGGTCGTTGTGGACGACAGTACGGACGGCGCACTCGTGAGACGGCGTAGGAGAGAACGAGACCAGTGAGTGCTGCGACGACGCGAAGCCGTACCCCGCGTACCCCCGACCGCCTGTGCGTCGAGGCGGTGGAACTCGCCCGTTCGGCGGCCGAGGAGGCCGCCTTCCCCGGCGTGGTGGGCGCGCATGTGACCGCGGTGGCGGAGGGCGACCGGGTCGTCACCCACTTCTTCGAGTGCAAGGAACCGGGCTACCGCGGCTGGCGCTGGGCCGTCACCGTGACCCGCGCCTCCCGCGCGAAGAACGTCACCCTCGACGAGACGGTGCTGCTCCCCGGCGACGACGCGCTGCTCGCCCCCGAATGGGTGCCGTGGAGCGAGCGGCTGCGCCCCGGCGACATGGGCCCCGGCGACCTGCTGCCCACCGACGCCGAGGACCTGCGTCTGGAACCGGGCTGGTCGGGCGAGGACGCCCCGCCGCCGAACTCGGTGGTCTCCACCGAGATGGCCGAACTGGTCGAGGCGGAGGACGCGGACGTCACCGACCGCGCCGTCGTTCCGGTGCGCGGCTCCATCACGTCCGTCGCCGAGGAACTCGGCATGCGGCGCGCCCGGGTCCTCTCGCGGTACGGGCTGCACAGCGCGGCCGACCGCTGGGACGAGTCCTTCGGCGCGAAGACCCCGATGGCGCAGGCGGCGCCCGCGTCGTGCGTGTCGTGCGGGTTCCTCGTCGCGATCGGCGGCTCGCTCGGCCAGGCCTTCGGCGTCTGCGCGAACGAGTTCGGGCCGGCCGACGGCCGTCTGGTGTCCCTCTCGTACGGCTGCGGGGGCCATTCGGAGGCCGCCGTCATGCCGAAGCCGCTGCGGCCGGCGCCGCACGTGCTGGACTCGGTGGCCTCGGACGAGTTCCCGCTGCGGCCGGCCTCCGACACGGGCTCGGTTCCGGTCGCGGACCTCCCGGCCGCGGACCTCGGCCACTCGTAACCCGTCCGGCGCGGCTCCGGGGCACCCACGCCCCCCGGGGCCGGGCCGCCTCCGGGCCGTGCTGCCTCCGGGCCGGGCTACTCCGGGCCGGGCTACTTCGGGGCGCGGCGGCGCAGCAGCCGCTTCGCCGCGAGCACCAGGACGGTGCCGACCGCCAGGATCAGGGCGCCCTTCGTGAAGTCGCCCTCCCCCTCCGCCGCCGGACCGTCCGCCGCCGGGGCACCGGGCTCCGGGGACGCCGCTCCCGGGGTCCCTCCCGAGGCCTTCCCCGGCTCCGGCTGCGGGGCCGCGGCCACCGGTACCGCCACCACCCGGCTGCCCGCGCCCTCGGCGCCGAACATCAGCGTGCGGCCGTCCGCCGTGTACGTCACCGATTCGGCCTGCCCCTGCCAGGGGGCGTCCACCCGCTCGCCCGCGCCCTCGGGACGGCCGTCCTTCCACCCGTACGTCCGGGCCGTGAAGTACCCGCGCAGCGTCAGCCGGGTGCCGTCGGGCGAGAACGCCCCGTCCGTCACCCAGGGGACGTCGGCGACCCGCCGGAACACGTTCCGGGCGTCGCCGGGCACGAGCCGCTCCGGGCCCTCGTACAGGCCGCCCTTCTGCTCGTCCTTGCTCGCGATGTACACCCGGCCCGTCACCGGATGGACCATCAGGGACTCGGCGTTGCGCGGCCCGTCGGCGTAAGTGACCGTGAACTGCTCGGCCTTGACGGTGGCGTCGCGCAGTTCCTTCGGCTCCGGGAACCGGTAGATCCACACGTGGTCCCAGGTCCCGCCCAGGTTGTCCCCGACGTCCCCGACGTACAGCCGTCCGTCCGGGCCCAGCGAAATCGCCTCGACGTCACGGGGCTTGCCGATCCCCGTCAGCGCCACCCGGGCGACCGTCCGGCCCGTCGCCGAGTCCACGGCGTACACGTACGGGCCGTCGTCGCTGTCGTTGTGCGTCCAGTACACCCCCGGGTGCAGCCGGCTGGCCGCGAGCCCGCTGGACTCCTTGATCCGCGGGTCGGAGATGGTGAACCCGGCCGCCCCGGCCGCCCCGGGCGACTGCGCCGCGACGGCGGCGCCCGGCAGCAGGGCGAGGCAGCCGGCCAGGGCGGCGGCGGGGACGGCGGTCGACGGCAGCATGCGCATGACCCAAGCGTGCCAGCCCGGACGGCGTGTCCGGCATCACAGGGGCGCCCGGCACGTGATCCGCGATGATGACCGGATGCGTTTCATGTTCGTCGGCGATTCCATGACCATCGGACGCGCCGGCGACTACACCTGGCGCTACCGGATGTGGCAGCACCTGGGCGCCGCCTTCGGCGGGCCCTTCGAGATCGTCGGCCCGCGCACCGCGCTGTACGACGACGCGCCGTACGGCGACGCCGCCGGGACGCCCGCCGCCGGCCCGGCCGGCTGCCAGGCGTACGCCGGGCCGGACTTCCCCGGAGAGGCCCGCCGCCACCTGGCCGGCTGGGGCGAGGGCTGGCAGCACATGGCGCCCCTGATCGGCCCCGCGGCCGGCGCCGCCGGTGCGGACGTCCTGCTGGTCTCCCTCGGCCTGATCGACCTCGGCTTCTACACCCGGGCCGACCAGACTGCCGAGAACGTGCGCCGGTTCGTCGCCGCGGCGCGCGGGGCCCGCCCGGCCGTGCGGATGGTGCTGCTGCCGGTCATACCGAACGTCCGGGCCCGGCAGGACGCTCCGTTCGCCGTCGAGGTGGCCCGTTTCAACGAGCTGCTGGCGAAGGCCGTGGCCGACCTGAGCACCGACGCCTCGCCGATCCTGCTGGCCGCGCGCCCGGCCTCCTACGACATCGACCACGACACCTACGACGGCACGCATCCCAACGCCTCCGGGGAGCACCGCATCGCCGGCGAGTTCGCGGCCGTCCTCCACCAGGCCTGGGGCATCGGCGGCCCCTACCGCCCCGCCCCGCAGCCGTAACGGGCCCGTACCGGGGCCGACTTGCCCGGAGACCGCGCGGCCGCCGCCGCCCGGGGCGGGACGGCGGCGGCCGCGGCACGGCGCGGGGACGCGCCTACCAGGCGAAGGCCTCCGGGGAGGCGCCCGGACCGGGGAAGATCTCGTCCAGGGCCGCCAGCACCTCGTCGGTCAGCTCCAGTTCCAGCGCGCGCAGGGCGCTCTCCAGCTGCTCGGCCGTGCGGGGGCCGACGATCGGGCCGGTGACCCCGGGCCGCGTCAGCAGCCAGGCCAGGGCCGTCTCGCCGGGCTCCAGGCCGTGCTTGTCGAGCAGGTCCTCGTACGCCTGCACCTGCGCCCGTACGGACGTGTTGGCCAGCGCGTCGGCGGAGCGCCCGGAGGCGCGGCGGCCGCCCTGGACCTCCTTCTTGATCACACCGCCGAGCAGTCCGCCGTGCAGCGGGGACCACGGGATGACCCCGAGGCCGTACTCCCGGGCCGCGGGAACGACCTCCATCTCGGCCCGGCGCTCGGCCAGGTTGTACAGGCACTGCTCGCTGACCAGGCCGACGCCGCCGCGGCGCGCGGCGGTCTCGTTCGCCTGGGCGATCTTGTACCCGGGGAAGTTCGACGATCCCGCGTACAGCACCTTGCCCTGCTGGATCAGGACCTCGACCGCCTGCCAGATCTCCTCGAAGGGGGTCCGGCGGTCGATGTGGTGGAACTGGTAGAGGTCGATGTAGTCGGTCTGGAGCCGCTTGAGGCTGGCCTCGACGGCCCGCCGGATGTTCAGGGCCGACAGCCGGTCGTGGTTGGGCCACGGGTCCCCGTCGCCGGCCATGTTCCCGTACACCTTCGTGGCCAGGACCGTCTTGTCCCGGCGGCCGCCGCCCTGGGCGAACCAGGTGCCGATGATCTCCTCGGTACGGCCCTTGTTCTCACCCCAGCCGTAGACGTTGGCGGTGTCCACGAAGTTCAGGCCCGCGTCGAGCGCGGCGTCGAGGATGCCGTGGCTGGTGGGTTCGTCTGTCTGGGGACCGAAGTTCATCGTGCCGAGAACGAGTCGGCTGACCTTGAGTCCCGTGCGTCCGAGCTGCGTGTACTTCATGGGACACAAGCCAACTGCTTCGAGTCCACTCCAGGCAAGGGCCCCTCGCGAACCCGCGGCTCCCGCGCTGCGGGCAGGGCGGGGCCCGGGCCGGGACGCGGGAGGGCTCGGAGGGGGTGCGGTGGGGCGCGGTGGGGTGCGGCCGGGCTTACTGGCCGACGGCCGCCGCCACGGCCACGACGACGAACATCAGCACGAGCACACCCGCCATGACGCGGTTTCTGGTCTTGGGATCCACCCGTCGAGCGTAACCCGGCCCGCGGGACCGTCCCGCACGGCCCCCGGGCGGCGGGCGGCGCGGGGACCGGTTCGCACGGCGCCCGACCGCCGCCGGTCAGCCGCCGGTCAGCGGCCAGGCCCCGACGGTCTCGTAGCGGGGCTGCTCGCCCGGCACCCCGCCGACCGGGAGGTTGCTGCGCACCAGGCTGAGGGTGCCGGCCGGCCAGGGGGCGCCCTCGAAGCCGGCGAGCGCGTCGAGGTACGGCTCCAGGGGCGTGGAGGCGTGGCGGCTGCGGGCCAGGGTCAGGTGCGGGGTGTAGCGGTGGTGCTGCTCCATCGGTACGCCGGCCCGCCGGGCGGCGGCGTCGGCCCGTTCGGCGAGCAGCCGCAGCGCGTCCAGCCCCCCGGCGGCCCCGGCCCACAGGGCCCGGTCGCCGAAGTGCCCGGCGCCGTGCAGCCGCAGGGTGAAGGGTGCGGTGCGGTGGGCGGCGCGCTCCAGCCGGGCGTGCAGGTCCGGGAGCACCTCGTCGCGCACCTCGCCCATGAAGGCGAGCGTGAGGTGCCAGCCGGCCTCGGCGGTCCAGGTCAGCCGGTCGTCGCGCAGCGGCCGTACGGCCCGCGCCAGCTCGGCGACGGCCGCCGGCGGTGGCAGTACGGCGGCGAACAGTCTCATCCTCCGACCCTACCGGCGCCGCCGCCCGCGCCCCGGGACCGTCAGGCGGCCGTGACCAGTTCGCGGCGGCGCGGCGAGGGGACGAAGGCCACGCCGTGCCGGTCGACCCGCAGCCGGAGGTTGCCGACGCGGGCCAGCACCACGGCGATCGCCACGGAGGCGATCAGCGAGATCACACCGCCCGCCGCCATCCCGATCCGGGCGCCGTACGTGTCCGTGATCCAGCCCAGCAGCGGGGCGCCCAGCGGGGTTCCGCCGGTGAAGACCATCATGAACAGGGCCATGACCCGGCCCCGCATCTCGGGATCGGTGGCCATCTGCACGCTGGAGTTGGCGGTGACGTTGACCGTCAGACCGAAGATGCCGATCGGCACCAGCAGCGCGGCGAAGAGCCAGAAGCCGGGTGCGAAGGCCGTCACGGTCAGCAGCGCGGCGAACAGCACGGCCGCGGCCACCAGGAGCCGGAGCCGGGAGTGTCCGCGCCGGGCCGCGAGCAGCGCCCCCGCGAGGGAGCCGGCGGCGATCAGGGTGTTGAACAGCCCGTACGTGCCCGCGTCGCCGTGGAAGACCTCGCTGACGAACGCCGACAGCCAGATCGGGAAGTTGAACCCGAACGTGCCGATGAAGCCGACCAGCACGATCGGCCAGACCAGCTCCGGGCGCCCGGCGACGTACCGCAGTCCCTCGCGCAGCTGCCCCTTGGCGCGGGGCCGGGGCTCGACCGGGTGCAGTTCGGCGGTGCGCATCAGCAGCAGTCCGGCGATCGGCGCGGCGAAGGACAGCCCGTTCAGCAGGAAGGCCCAGCCGGAGCCGACGGCGGTGATCAGCACACCGGCGATCGCCGGGCCGACCAGCCGCGCGGACTGGAAGTTGGCCGAGTTCAGGCTGACCGCGTTGGCGACCTGGTCCTTGCCGACCATCTCGGGGACGAAGGTCTGGCGGGCCGGGTTGTCGACGACGGTCACCAGGCCGAGCAGGAAGGCGGCCAGGTAGACGTGCCAGACCTGGACCTGTCCCGCGAGGGTGAGCACGGCGAGCGCGACACCGGTGAGGCCCATGGCGCTCTGGGTGGCGAGCAGCAGGGGGCGCTTCGGCAGCCGGTCGGCGAGGACGCCGCCGTAGAGGCCGAACATCAGCATCGGCAGGAACTGCAGGGCGATGGTGACGCCGACCGCGGAGGCCGATCCGGTCAGGGACAGGACCAGCCAGTCCTGGGCGATGCGCTGCATCCAGGTGCCCGTGTTGGAGACCACCTGGCCGGTCGCGAAGAGCCGGTAGTTGCGGATCTTCAGCGAGCTGAACATGGAGTTCTTGACCGCGGGTGCGGCGGGTGCGGCGGGTGCGGCAGGTTCTGCGGGTGCGGCGGCCGCCGCGGGTTCCACGGGGTCCGAGGGCTCCGCGGGTGTGACGGGTTCTGCGCGTACCCCGGCGGTGGCGCCGCCGGTGGTGGCAGGGGTGGATATGTGGCCGGGTGCGGAGTCTGCTCCGGTTCCCGTACTCAAAAGCGTTCGCCTCCTGGCGTCGTTCCTACAGGTGGGCGAGCTTCTCCAGGACGGGTGCGGCCTCGCGCAGCTTGGCCCACTCCTCCTCGGTCAGCTCGGCCGCGAGCCCGGCCAGGAAGGCG
This sequence comes from Streptomyces sp. NPDC048461, assembly GCF_055587105.1. NCBI lineage: Bacteria > Bacillati > Actinomycetota > Actinomycetes > Kitasatosporales > Streptomycetaceae > Streptomyces > Streptomyces sp. NPDC048461. The sequence goes on from NZ_JBVJGW010000004.1 coordinate 151,151, forward strand.
TTGCGCTTGCGGCGGCTCTCTTCGAGCATCGCCTCGGCTTCCTCGGTCTGGCGGACCACCTTCTGGCGGCGGTCGTCGGGGTGCGGCTCCAGCGTGACCAGTCCCTTGGCCTCCAGGAGCGCGACGATGCGTGTCATCGACGGCGGCTGGACGTGCTCCCGCCGGGCCAGCTCGCCAGGGGTGGCCTGGCCGCAGCGGGCGAGGGTGCCGAGCACCGACATCTCGGTCGGGCTCAGCGACTCGTCGACGCGCTGGTGCTTCAGGCGCCGGCCCAGTCGCATGACGGCGGAGCGGAGATCGTTCACGGCGGCAGCGTCGTCGCCATGGGAGAGGTCGTGCATGTCCTTAGAGTAACTCATTACTCTCGCTAAAGAACACCCGTTGTTTTTCGTCACTCGTACGGGTGAGTGGGCGGCGGAAAGTGACACGCGTCCACGTCCTCTGCCCCGACTCTTTCGGCATGGGGACACATGTGCTCAGCATGCGCATAGACGGGGAGCTCCTCGACAGGCTCCGGACTCATGCCGCCAAACGCGGAATGAGCGTCCAGGACTATGTGGTCCGGACGCTCATTCGCGACGACTTCGACGAGCGCTTCAAGGCGGCCGTCGACGAGACGGAGAAGTTCTACGGGCTCACCTGATCAGGTGGGACGCGGCGGCCGGCACGGCGCCGGTCACGTGAGGCCGAGGGCCGGCATCGCGTAGTAGAAGACGAACACCGCGGCCACGACGTACATGGCCACCGGGACGCCGCGGCCCCGGCCGGTCGCCAGGCGCAGCGCGCAGAAGCTCACGAAGCCGATGCCGATGCCGTTGGTGATCGAGTAGGTGAAGGGCATCATCACCATGGCCAGGAAGGCCGGGACGGCGATGGTGAAGTCGCTCCAGTCGATGTCCCTGACCGAGCCCGCCATGATCAGGAAGCCCACCGCCAGCAGCGCGGGGGTCGCGGCCTGCGACGGGACCATGGTGGCCAGCGGCGTGAGGAACAGCGCCACGGCGAAGAGGCCGCCCGTCACGACGTTCGCCAGGCCCGTACGGGCGCCCTCGCCGACACCGGCCGTGGACTCCACGAAGCAGGTCGTCGCGGAGGACGAGGTCGCGCCGCCCGAGGCGACGGCCAGGCCGTCGACCAGCAGGACCCGGTTGATGCCGGGGAAGTTGCCGTCCTTGTCGATCAGCTTCGCCTCGTCGCCGACGCCGAGGATCGTGCCCATCGCGTCGAAGAAGCAGGACAGCAGCACGGTGAAGACGAACAGGATGCCGGTCAGCATCCCGACCTTCCCGAAGCCGCCGAACAGGCTGACCTGGCCGACGAGCCCGAAGTCGGGCGCGGCCACCGGGTTGCCCGGCCACTCGGGAACGGTCAGGCCCCAGGCCTCGGCCGGCAGATCGGTGACCAGCTGGACGGCCACCGCGGCGACGGTCATGGCGACGATGGAGATCAGGATCGCGCCCGGGACCTTGCGGATGATCAGTGCCAGGGTCAGCAGCGTTCCGATCACGAAGATCAGGACCGGCCAGCCGTGCAGGTGGCCGTCGCTGCCGAGCTGGAGCGGGACCGTGGTGTGCGCGGCGTCCGGGATGCGGGAGACGAAGCCCGAGTCGACGAGGCCGATCAGCAGGATGAACAGGCCGATGCCGATGGCGATGCCCTTGCGCAGGCCGAGCGGGACGGCGTTCATCACCCGCTCGCGCAGGCCGGTGGCGACGAGCAGCATCACCACGAAGCCGGCCAGGACCACCATGCCCATGGCGTCGGGCCAGCTCATGCGAGGGGCGAGCTGGAGGGCGACCACGGTGTTCACGCCGAGGCCGGCGGCGAGCGCGATCGGGACGTTGCCGATGACACCCATGAGGAGGGTGGAGAAGGCGGCCGTCAGGACGGTGGCGGTGACGAGCTGGCCGCCGTCGAGCTGGTTGCCGTACATGTCCTTCGCGCTGCCCAGGATGATCGGGTTCAGCACGATGATGTAGGCCATCGCGAAGAAGGTCGCGAGACCGCCGCGGATCTCGCGGGCCACGGTGGACCCGCGCGCGGAGATCTTGAAGTAGCGGTCCAGGCCGGTCTCCCGGGAGGGCGGTTCCGGGGCGGTGGGCGTGGGGGCGGGGGCCGGGGTGCTCATACGGTCCTCATTGGGTGGTTCATACGAAGAAAATGGGCCACGCCCACATCGTTTCAGTATGAACACATGAACGAAGGGGCGTCTATCTCCGCGCGTAGATCCAGCGCCAACCGGCCTAGACTTGCCGCATGGCGAAATGGACAGCGCGGCACGAGGCGCCCGAGCCCCTGGAGGGGCCGGTCGTCGCCACCGTCACCGGCGGCACGATCATCTGGTTCGCCCTCTTCCTCGTCCAGCTCCCCTTCTACGGGTGGTTCGCCGACCGCGGCCAGCTGTGGTGGGTGTGGACCTGTGCGGCCGGCGGCCTCCTCGGCCTGATCGGCATCTGGTACTGCCGCGGCCGCGACGCGGCCCTGAAGCGCCACGCGGCGGCCGCCGCCGAGGCGGCCGCACGGGACGCGTCCGCCGGGGGCGCCGCGCCGGGCGGGCCGGCCGCCGCGGGCTGACGGCGGACGGCTGAGGGCCGGCCGGGGCGACCAGGGGACGATTCGGGTCATCCCCAAGTCGGATCTTCGGTCCGCTCGGCGGGTGAAGCGTTCGAACGCCCCTTACCGTCGAGAACATGACGCAGCGGGCGAGGATCGAATCCGACGGACCGGAGCCGGGCGGCCCGGCCGCCGGGACCGCCATCGACGCAGGGGCCGAGCTGGATCCCGTACACCCGATGCGGCCGCCCGCCCCGAGATTCAAGCCGGGCGGACTGAGCACCGCCGAAGTCGCCGAACGGGTCGCGAGCGGCGACGTCAACGACGTCCCGGTCCGCTCCTCGCGCTCCACCACCGAGATCGTCCGCGCCAACGTCTTCACCCGCTTCAACGCGATCATCGGCGTGCTGTGGGTGGTCATGCTCTTCGTCGCGCCCATCCAGGACAGCCTCTTCGGCTTCGTGATCATCGCGAACACCGGCATCGGCATCATCCAGGAGCTCCGCGCCAAGAAGACCCTCGACGGCCTCGCCGTCATCGGCGAGACCAGGCCCAGCGTCCGCCGCGACGGCCGGACCGCCGAGATCCCCACCTCCGAGATCGTCCTCGGCGACGTCATCGAACTCGGCCCGGGGGACAAGGTCGTCGTCGACGGATCCGTCGGGGAGGCCGACGGGCTGGAGATCGACGAGTCCCTGCTCACCGGCGAGGCCGACCCGGTCCTGAAGAAGCCCGGCGACCCGGTCATGTCCGGGTCCTTCGTCGTCGCGGGCGGCGGCGCGTTCACCGCCACGAAGGTCGGCCGCGAGGCCTACGCCGCCCAGTTGGCCGAAGAGGCCTCCCGCTTCACGCTCGTCCACTCCGAGCTGCGCTCCGGCATCTCCACCATCCTCAAGTACGTCACCTGGATGATGATCCCGACCTCGATCGGCCTGATCATCAGCCAGCTGATCGTCAAGGACAACAACCTCAAGGACTCCATCGCCCGGACCGTCGGCGGCATCGTCCCGATGATCCCCGAGGGGCTCGTGCTCCTCACCTCCGTCGCCTTCGCGATCGGGGTCATCCGGCTCGGCCGCAAGCAGTGCCTGGTGCAGGAGCTGCCCGCCATCGAGGGCCTCGCCCGGGTGGACGTCGTCTGCCTCGACAAGACCGGCACCCTCACCGAGGGCGGCATGGACGTCACCGAGCTCCGCCCGCTCGGCGGCGCGGACCCGGCGTACGTCAAGAAGGTCCTCGGCGCCCTCGGGGAGTCCGACCCCCGGCCCAACGCCAGCCTCCAGGCCATCATCGACGCCTATCCCGACAGCGCCGAGTGGCGCTGCACCGAGTCCCTGCCGTTCTCCTCCGCCCGCAAGTACAGCGGTGCCAGCTTCAGCGAGGGCGACGGCGAGAACAACACCTGGCTGCTGGGCGCCCCCGACGTGCTCCTCCCGGCGGGCGATCCGGCCCTCGCCGAGATCGACGGCCTCAACGAGCAGGGCCTGCGCGTCCTGCTCCTCGCCCGTTCCGGCCGCGAGCTCGACGACGCGGCCGTCGCCACCGGCGTGCGGCCCACCGCCCTGGTCGTCCTGGAGCAGCGGCTGCGGCCGGACGCCGCCGACACGCTGCGCTACTTCGAGGACCAGGGCGTCAAGGCGAAGGTGATCTCCGGCGACAACGCCGTCTCGGTCGGCGCGGTCGCGGGCAAGCTGGGGCTGCCGGGCGCGGAGAACACGGTCGACGCCCGCACGCTCCCCACCGACCGTGAGGAGATGGCGAAGGCCCTCGACGAGAACGCCGTCTTCGGCCGCGTCACCCCGCAGCAGAAGCGGGACATGGTCGCCGCCCTCCAGTCCCGGGGCCACACGGTCGCCATGACGGGCGACGGCGTCAACGACGTGCTCGCCCTCAAGGACGCCGACATCGGCGTCTCGATGGGATCGGGTTCGGAGGCCACCCGCGCGGTCGCGCAGATCGTGCTGCTGAACAACAGCTTCTCGACCCTCCCCTCGGTGGTCGCCGAGGGCCGCAGGGTCATCGGCAACATCACCCGCGTGGCGACGCTCTTCCTCACGAAGACGGTCTACTCGGTGCTGCTGGCGGTCCTCGTGGTCTGCTCGCAGGTCGAGTACCCCTTCCTGCCGCGCCACCTGACCCTGCTGTCCACCCTCACGATCGGCATCCCGGCCTTCTTCCTCGCCCTCGCGCCGAACAAGGAGCGGGCCAAGCCGCACTTCGTGAAACGGGTGATGCGCTACGCGATCCCGGGCGGCGCCATCGCGGGGACGGCCACGTTCGTGACGTACCTGGTCGCCCGCTCGTACTACAGCGGCCCGGACGCCCTCAAGGCGGAGACCAGCGCGGCGACGCTGGCCCTGTTCCTGACCTCGATGTGGGTCCTGGCGATCATCGCCCGCCCGTACACGTGGTGGCGGGTCGGCCTGGTCGGCGCGATGGGCCTGGCGTTCCTGATCGTCCTCGTCGTGCCGTGGCTCCAGGAGTTCTTCCAGCTGAAGCTGGAGGGCGCCACCATGCCGTGGATCGCGGTCGCCATCGCGGCCGCCGCGGCCACCCTGATCGAGTTCACCTTCCGCTGGGTCGACCGCAGGTTCCCGGCTTAGGCCGGGGCCGGCCCGCCGCCTCCGGGGTTGCCCGTGGAGGCGGCGGGCCGGGTCAGTCGAACCAGCGGTCGCGGGCCAGTTCCGCCGTGCGGGACTCGTCCTCCAGCAGGGCCGCCACCTCGAAGCGGCGGGGCCACTGGCCCGCCGCCCAGGCCAGGCCCGCCGCCACGCCCTCCAGCGTGGCCGCGTGCACGGTGCCGTCGGGGGTGCGCCGCCAGTCGAGTCCGGTGCCGCCCGCGATCAGCTCCTCGTGCTCCAGGTAGCCCGCGGGGGTGGCCGGGCCGAGCAGGACCCGTACCGACTCCGGTACGTCGTGCTCCTCGCCCGGCGTGCTCACCTCCGCCGGAACCGTCTCCGACAGCCGGCGCACCTGGAGCAGCTCCGCCAGGTCCGCCGCCCGGGCCGGGGCGACCGGCAGCAGCGGCAGGCCCGCCGTCAGCGGCAGCAGGTCGGGGGCGTCGGCGATGACGGCGTCCGCCGCGTCCACCACCCGGACCTCGCCGTCCACCACCGCGCGCAGCTCGTCCGGCAGGGTGACCTGCTCGGGGTCCAGGTCCGCCAGCGCCCCGTACAGACCGTGCAGCTGCCGGTCGGTCACCTCGCGGTCCGGGTCGGCCAGGCGGGCCAGGAGCTCGGCCGCGCCGCCGGGCTCCTCCAGCAGGGCGGGCACGGTCGTGCGTACGCCGAGGGCCCGCAGCACCTGCTCGTCCTCGAAGCCGGTGGCGTCCGCCGGGGTGTAGAGCCCCGCGAGCAGCGGGTCGCCGCCCGCCGAGCGCAGGCCCGCGGGACGGCGGCCGTCGAGCACCGGGTGGTCGCGCAGCCACCAGGCGGTGTACGGGCGCACCGACTGCGTGGTGCCGTCCGGGAGCAGGATCCGTACGGGCTGGGTCAGCGCGTCGCGCAGCGGCGGCCGCGCGAGCATCGCGAGGGCCTGCGGCCAGCAGTCGTCGTCGACGAGGTCCAGGTCGCGCACGGCGACCAGTTCGGTGGCCACCGGCGGCACCGGGGTGTCCGGCAGCTGGTCCAGCACGTCCTCGCACCACACGTCCACGGCGTCCAGCAGGCCGGCGTCGTCGGGCTCGGCGAAGTCGCCGTCGCGGGGCTCCAGTTCGTCGGGGTCCAGGACCACGTCGGTGGCGCGCACCAGCTGGAACTCGGCCAGCACCCCGCAGGCGGTGAGCGGGCCCGCGCCCCACCGGTCCACCAGGTCCGCGTCGACGTACGGGACCTCGTCCTCGCGGATCACCGAGGCCAGCGGCGAGCCGGGCAGCAGCAGTTCGCCCGCCGGGGTCGGTTCGCCGTCCTCGTCGGGCAGGGCGAGCGCGCCGAGCCAGGGCTCGTCGCCCGCGGCCAGGTCGGCGTCGCGGACCAGGCCCAGGACCACCTCGGCCAGCTCGTCGGCGTCCAGGGCGTCGGCGTCCTCGTCCCAGATGTCCCCGGCGTCCAGCGAGGCGGCGACGGCCGCCCGCACCTGCGGGGTCGTCAGGACCGCGCGCGGGGTGGCCGGGAGGGCGCCGAGCTTCTCCAGCAGCGGGTGCGCCGCGTCCGGGTGGGCCACCTTCAGGCCGAGGCGGGCCAGGCTCTCGGGGGTGTCCGGGCCGGGCAGCAGGATGTGCCGGGGGCCGATCGCGGTGCGGCCGTCGGCCAGCGGGACGGGCAGTCCGGACAGCCGGTCGGGGTCCACCCCGGCGAGGCTGTCGTACAGCCGGTGCCACCAGTCGGGGGTGCGCTCGATCCCGGCGATCCGCTCGATCGCGTCGCCGAGGGGGAGCCGTCCCACGCCCAGGGTGCGCAGCTCGGCGCGCCGCTCCAGGCCCGCCGGGAGCAGGGTCGGCAGGACCTCGGCGAGGACGCGTACGGTGTCGGCGCCCGCTCCCTCCACCACTTCGGCTTCGAAGGGGCGCAGCGCGGCCCGCGCGTCGGCCCCCTCCTCCCGGTCCTCGTCGGGGCCGGGCGGCACGGCGGGGGCGAGGAAGGCCGTACGGGGAAGGCGGCGCAGGACGGCGGCGCGCAGGGCGCCGTCGAGCTCGCCCTTGCCGAGCGGGCCGGGGACGAGGTCGACGAGGGCGGTCGTCACCGGCTCCCAGGCGCCCAGGAGTTCGGCGTAGGCGTCGGCCGCGCGCTCCACGAGGAAGTCGGTCAGGGGTCCGGGCGCCGGGTGCCGCCGGGTGGTGTCCAGGGGCAGGGTCGCGATGAGCAGCGCGGGGATGCCCAGCGGCTCGTCGGTGGGGGTCGGGGCGTGCACGACGGGGGCGGTGGCGGGGCGTACGGGGGCGCCGTCGGCGTCGACGGGCACGGACCAGGACACCGCCCAGGTGGGCCGCAGCCGCTCCTCCACCGGGCGGTCGGCCAGCAGGGCGCGGTCGAGCGGGCCGCCGTGGCGGACGGTGCGCCAGCGGCTGGTGCCCGCCGCGGAGTCCTCGATGACGGCGTACGGGCCCTCGTCGCGGCGGTACAGGGTGCGGGCGCCGCCGGAGGGGGTGTCGACGACGACCTCGCGCAGCCCGGGCAGGGTGAGCAGCAGCGCGTCGTCCACGGCGCCGAGCAGCCGCTCCACGAGGTCTTCGGCGGCGGCGTCGCGCAGCGGGAGCACCACGACGGTGTCGTAGCCGTCGGGCGCGGTGCCCTCGGCGGGCAACGGCAGCCGCAGCAGCGGGACGTGGCCGTCGCGGCGGCGGAGCTCGTCGCCGAGGCCGGGGCTGCCGACGGCGGCTCCCTTGGCGAGCTCGCGGGCCTCGGCCAGCGACCAGCGGACCCCGCCGTGGCGGCCGAGGACGGCGGGCTCGTCGGAGACGGCGAGGACGGCCGCGAAGCCGACGCCGAACCGGCCGACGGTGTCGCCCGAGCCGGTGGACTCCCGCTTGGCGGAGGCGCGCAGGGTGCTCAGCGACTCCACGCCCGTGGCGTCCAGCGGGGCGCCGGTGTTGGCGACGGCGAGGACGCCGTGGCCGTCCTCGCCGGCGTGCAGGGTGAGCCGCAGCCGGCCGGGCACGCCGGCGCGGGCCGCGGCGTCGGCGGCGTTCTGCGCCAGCTCGACGACGAGCCGGTCGCGGTAGCCGCCGAGCGCCAGGTCCTCCTCGGCGTTGGCGTCCTCCCGGAAGCGGGCGGGGCCGGCGCCCCAGGCGTCGAGCACCCCGCGCCGCAGCCGGGCCGTGCCGAAGGGGTCCACACCGTTCCGGGCCGCCGTCACTCGCACGTTCACGCCGCTGCCTCCAAGCCGTACTGCATTCGGGAATGCCGAGCCCTGAAGGTATCGCGTACCGGGTCAGGCCTTGCCCGTGAGGTGCGCGAACACCACGACGTTGGCGTCCCAGTGGCGGTCCGCGGTGAGGTCGCCGCCGCAGGTGATGAGGCGCAGTTCGGCCTTCCCGTGGGTGTCCCCGTAGACCTTGTCGGTGGGGAAGGCGTCCTTCTTGAAGGTGTCGACGGCGTCGACGGCGAACACGGCGGTGGTGCCGTCGGTGCGGTGGATCTCGATCTTCTGGTCCTTCTTCAGCTGCTTGAGTCGGTAGAAGACGGCCTCGGGGGTCTGCGGGGTGTCCATGTGGCCGACGACGGCGGCCGCGCCCGCCTCCCCGGGGGTGGGTCCCTCCTTGTACCAGGCGGCGTCCTGCGGCTTGGCGAAGTCCGGTTCCTGCATGACGCCCCGGGCGTCCAGGCCGACGGTGTCGAGCGGGGCGTCCACCGACACGTCGGGGATCCTCACCCGGTCCGGGACGGACGGCGGGAGCGGGGCCGCGGAGCTCGCGCCGGCCGGGGCGCGGCCGGCGCCGTCGGCGGCTCCGGCGCTGCCCGCGCCGCAGCCGGTGGCGAGGACCGCGGCGAGGGCCGAGGCCCCCGCCAGGGCGGCCGTACGGCGTGCGCGGCCGGAGCGGCCGCCCTGGCGGAAGGGGGTGGGCTCAGGCATTGCTGGTCTCGGGGAGGAGACCGGCGGGGGCCTGGCCGGTGTTCACGGAGCCCTTGGGGGTCTTGTGCAGGCTCGGGTCCAGCGGCTTCACGTCGTGGCGCGGGGCCGGGTGGGCCGAGGCCTCGGTGGAGAACTTCACGACGTCGAACTCCTTGCCGCCGGCGAAGGCGTGCACGCCGTAGTAGCCGGACTTGACGTCCTTGGCGACGGTGGCGGTGCCGGTGAAGGTGCCCTTGCCGTCGCTCTTCAGGTTGACCTGGCCGCCGAAGGCGTCGGACTTCACGAAGGCGTTCTTCTCGGAGGTCTTGACGGTGACGACGACCTTGTCGCCGGGGCGGCCGAAGTCGGTCGACAGGTTCAGGGCGGAGGGCTGCGGGGTGGGCTTGGGGGCCGGGGCGTCCGCGGTGACGCGCAGCTGCGCGGTGGCCTGGAGCTTGGCGCCGTCGGGGCCCGTGCCGGTCAGGGAGACGCCGTAGTCGCCCGCCTTGACGTCGGAGACCGTGGCGGTGCCGCCGCGGCCGTCGGTCATCTTCACGTCGGCCAGGGCCTTGGAGGAGACGGAGAGGTGCGTCGAGCCGTCGGGGACGTCCATCTGGAAGCTGACGGAGGCGCCCGGCTTGGCGCTGGAGGCCGACAGCGTGAGGCCCGCGGCTGCGGCGTGGCCGTGGCCGTCGGCGGTGGGGCTGGAACTGCCGGCGGGAGCCGGGGTGTCGGCCGCGAACGCGGTGGCGGCGCCGCCGAGGGCCATCGACGAGGCGAGGACGATCGCCGAGAGGGTGAGTGCCTTGCGCATGGGGTTTCCTCCTGAACGGGCCGGGGTTTTTCCCGGCACACCAGACATGAGGGACATCCTGGGCGCTTTGGTTGCGGCCCGCCGGAGGGGTGGGGGAGGGCTCTGCCGAAGGTCCCGGGACCGGAATCCGCAGGTCGCAGGGCGCCTGCGGTAGTGCCGTTTACGGGGAGTTTGCCCCGATTTTTGGGACCAAAGTCCTGGCGGACGGCGCGCGGCGGGCACGCAGGAGCCCCCGGCGACGGGACGTCACCGGGGGCTCCTGGAGCGGTACGGCCGCAGCCACGACCGCGGTTGCGGCTGCGGTTACGGCTTCTCGATCGGCTGCGGTTACAGCTTCTCGATCACGTAGTCCACGCACGCGGTCAGCGCCTGCACGTCCGCCGGGTCGATCGCCGGGAACATCGCGACGCGCAGCTGGTTGCGCCCGAGCTTGCGGTACGGCTCGGTGTCCACGACGCCGTTGGCGCGCAGCACCTTGGCGACGGCCGCCGCGTCGACGTCGTCCGCGAAGTCGATGGTGCCGATGACGGCGGACCGCTTGTCGGCGTCCACGACGAACGGGCTCGCGTACTTCGACGACTCCGCCCAGCCGTACAGGTTGCGCGCGCTGGCCGCGGTGCGGCCGGTCGCGAACTCCAGGCCGCCCTGGCCGTTCAGCCACTCGAGCTGCTGGTTCAGCAGGAAGAGGGTGGACAGCGCCGGGGTGTTGTACGTCTGGTTCTTCAGCGAGTTGTCGATCGCCGTCGGCAGGGAGAAGAACTCCGGGATGTGCCGGCCCGAGGCGTGCACGCGGGCCGCGCGCTCCAGGGCCGCCGGGGAGAACGCCGCCAGCCACAGGCCGCCGTCCGAGGCGAAGGACTTCTGCGGGGCGAAGTAGTAGACGTCGGTCTCGGTGATGTCCACCGGCAGACCGCCGGCGCCCGAGGTCGCGTCCACCAGGACGAGTGACCCGGCGTCGGCGCCCGCGACGCGCTTGATCGGCGCCGCGACACCCGTGGAGGTCTCGTTGTGCGTGTACGCGTACACGTCCACGCCCGCCTCGGCCACCGGCTCCGGGTGGGTGCCCGGCTCCGAGGAGATCACGGACGGCGCGTCCAGCCACGGCGCGAGCTTCGCGGCCTTGGCGAACTTCGAGGAGAACTCACCGAAGGTGAGGTGCTGCGACTTCTGCTCGATCAGCCCGGCGGTCGCGATGTCCCAGAAGGCGGTGGAGCCGCCGTTGCCCAGGATCACCTCGTACCCCTCGGGGAGGGAGAAGAGGTCCCGGATCCCCTGACGCACCGAGCCGACCAGGTTCTTGACCGGGGCCTGGCGGTGAGAGGTTCCGAGCAGGGAGGTACCGGTGGCGGCGAGGGCGTCCAGCGCCTCGGTCCGCACCTTGGAGGGGCCCGCGCCGAAGCGTCCGTCGGCGGGCTTGATGTCAGCGGGAATCTGGATCTCGGCCACGAGCGGAGCGTATCGGGTACCGGTCCACCCCTCGGAGGCGCGTCCACCCGGTGAGACGCGCCGGGACGGTGGCAGGCTGGTCGCCGTGACGTCTCCCGGGGAACTCGAACGGACATTGCGGGCGAACCTCCGCGGGGAGGTGGACTTCGGCGCCGCCGCGCGGGCCCTGGCGACCATGGACGCCTCCAACTACCGCCGCGTCCCGGTCGGTGTGGTCGCCCCGTACGACGCCGACGACGTGGCCGCCGCCCTGGGCGTGTGCGCCGCGGCCGGGGTCCCCGTCGTCCCGCGCGGCGGCGCGACCTCCATCGCCGGCCAGGCCACCGGCACGGGCGTCGTGCTCGACCTGACCCGCCACATGAACGCGCTGGTGTCGGTGGACCCGGCCGCCCGGACCGCCGTCGTCCAGCCCGGACTCGTGCTCGACCGGCTGCGGGACGCGGTCCGCCCGTACGGACTGACCTTCGGGCCGGACCCCTCCACCCACTCCCGCTGCACCCTCGGCGGCATGATCGGCAACAACGCGTGCGGCGCCCACTCCGTGGCCTGGGGGACCACCGCCGACAACGTCGCGGAGCTCGCCGTGACCGCGTACGGCGGCGCCTCCCACCGCCTCGGCACCGGCTGGGCCGGCGCCCCCGCCGGACTGCGCGAGCTGGTCGCGGGGAACCTCGCCGTGCTCCGCACCGGCCTGTACGGCCCCCACGGCGACTTCGCGCGGCGGATCTCCGGCTACGGCGGCCTCGACGCCCTCCTCCCCGAGCGCGGCACCGGGCTCGCCCGCGCCTTCTGCGGCAGCGAGGGCACGCTCGGGGTGGTCACGGAGGCGGTGGTGCGCCTGGTCGAACCCCCGGCCGCGCCCGTCCTGGCCGTCCTCGGGTACGCCGACGAGAGCGCGGCCGCCGAGGCCGCCGCGGGCCTGCCCCCGTACGGTCCGCTGACCCTGGAGGGCATGGCGCACGACCTCGTCGGGGCCGCCGCGGCGGCCCTCCCGCGGGGCGGCGCCTGGCTGTTCGCGGAACTGCCGGACGAGGGCGCGGCGCGGGGGCTGCTGCGCGGCGCCGACGCCGTGGACGCGCGGGTGGTGACGGACCCGGCCGGACAGCGGGCGCTGTGGCGGATCCGCGAGGACGCGGCGGGCACCGCGACGCGGCTGCCCGGGGGCGCGATGGCCTGGCCGGGCTGGGAGGACTGCGCGGTGCCGCCGGCCCGGCTGGGCGCGTACCTGCGGGAGTTCCGCGCCCTGCTGGCCGCGCACGGGCTGCACGGGTCCCCGTACGGGCACTTCGGCGAGGGCTGCGTGCACGTACGGATCGACTTCGACCTGGTGAGCCGGGAGGGCGTGGCGCGCTTCCGGACCTTCTCGGAGGAGCTGGCCGACCTGGTCGTGGCCCACGGCGGTTCGCTGTCGGGGGAGCACGGGGACGGCCAGGCGCGGGCGGAGCTCCTGCCGAGGATGTACGGGCCGGAGGTCATCGCCCTCTTCGGCGCCTACAAGGACGTGTGGGACCCGGCGGGCGGCATGAACCCGGGGATGCTGGTCCGGCCGGCCCGGCTGGACGAGGACCTCCGCTTCGCGGTGCTGCCGGACACCCCCTTCGCGCGGGAGGTCGCCCGGTGCGTGGGCGTCGCGAAGTGCCGCTCGACGGAGACCGGCGGGACGGCGGTGATGTGCCCGTCGTACCGGGCCACGGGGGAGGAGCGGCACTCCACGCGGGGCCGGGCGCGGCTGCTGCACGAGATGCTGGCCGGGGAGGTCGTGACCGGCGGCTGGCGCTCGGCGGAGGTCGCCGGGGCGCTGGACCTGTGCCTCGGCTGCAAGGGGTGCCTGAGCGACTGTCCGGTGGGCGTGGACATGGCCGCGTACAAGGCGGAGTTCCTGCACCGGCACTGGGCGGGCCGGATCCGCCCGCTCGCCCACTACGTCCTGGGCGGCCTCCCCGGCTGGCTCCGCCTGATCGCCCGGCTGCGGCTCGCGGCCGTCGTCAACGCGGCCGCCCGCCGCCTCCCCGTCCCGGGCCTCACCCGCGCCCGCCCCCTCCCCCCGGTCGCCGCCACCCCCTTCACCCGCTGGTGGCACACCCGCCGAACCCCGGCCCCGCCCCGCGATTCAGCCTCGCCGGCGCGTGAGGCGCGGATCCGGGCGGAGCCCGACGGCCGCCCGCAGGGCACCGGTATCCCGGCCACCGGCCCCGCCACCCGAGCCACCGGCCCAGGTACCGGCACCGCGACGCCCGTCGTGCTGTGGCCCGACACCTTCACGGAGCACCTCGCCCCCGAGACCGGGCGCGCGGCCGTCCGCGTCCTGGAGGCGGCCGGGTTCGCCGTCACCGTCCCCCGGGGCCCGGTCTGCTGCGGCCTCACGTACGTCTCCACCGGCCGCCTCGACCGCGCCCGCACGGTCCTGCGCCGCACCCTGGACACCCTCGACGCCCCCGGCGGGGCCGCCTCCGGCCAACCCGTCCTCGTCCTGGAGCCCAGCTGCGCCGCGGCCCTGCGCGCCGACCTCCCCGCCCTCCTCCCCGACGACCCCCGCGCCCACCGCCTCGCCGCAGCCGTCCGCACCTTCGCCGAGACCCTGGAGCAGTACGCCCCGGACTGGCGGCCGCCCCGGATCGACCGGCCGGTGGCCGGCCAGACCCACTGCCACCAGCACGCCGTGCTCGGCGACGCCGCCGACCGCCGGCTGCGCGAGCGGGCCGGCCTCACCGGCGAGCTCAGCGGCGGCTGCTGCGGCCTGGCGGGGAACTTCGGCTTCGAGCCCGGCCACCACGAGGTGTCCGTCGCGTGCGCCGAGGAGCAGCTGCTGCCGTCCCTGCGCGGGGCGCCGGAGGGCGCGCTGGTCCAGGCGGACGGGTTCTCCTGCCGCACCCAGATCGGCCAGCTCGGCGGAGTCCGGGCCGGCCACCTGGCGGAGCTCCTGGACGAGGCGCTGTGAGGCGTCCCTCCACGGCGCCTCCGGCCCCGTGCGGTAAGGAAAAACCCATGGAGACACTCCTTACCGAACCCCTTACCCTGGAGAGATGACCGCCCCCTCCGAACCGGCCGCCCCCGCCGCGGCCCCCGCCCTCCCCGCATCCGCCGCCGCTGCGAAGGACGCCACCGCGGCCCCGCAGGATTCCGCGGCGGCCCGGTTCGGACCGGTCTCCCTGGTGGTCGCGGCGGGGGTCTCGGTGCAGTTCGGCGCCGCCCTCGCGGTCACGATCATGCCGAGGGCCGGCGCGGCGGGCGTGGTCACCCTGCGCCTCGCGGCCGCCGCCCTCGTGCTGCTGATCCTGTGCCGGCCCAAGGTGCGGGGCTACTCGCGCGCCGACTGGGGCACGGTGCTCGCCTTCGGCGTCACCATGGCCGGCATGAACGGCCTCTTCTACCAGGCCGTGGACCGCATCCCGCTCGGTCCGGCCGTCACGCTGGAGGTCCTCGGCCCGCTCGCCCTCTCGGTGATCGTCTCCCGGCGCCTGGTGAACCTGCTGTGGGCGGGACTCGCCCTCGGCGGCGTGGTCCTGCTGTCCGGCCACGGCGGCGGGGGCCTCGGCTTCGGCTCGCTCGACCCGGCGGGCGCCGCCTTCGCGCTCGGCGCGGGCGTGATGTGGGCCGCGTACATCGTCTTCAGCGCGCGCACCGGCCGCCGCTTCCCACAGGCCGACGGCCTGGCCCTCGCGATGGCCGTGGCCGCGCTGCTGTCGTTGCCGCTCGGCGTGTTCGAGTCGGGTTCGGCCCTGCTGGTGCCGAGCACCCTGGCCCTGGGCCTCGGGGTGGCCGTGCTGTCCTCCGTCCTCCCGTACACCCTGGAACTGCTCGCCCTGCGGCGGCTCCCGGCCCCCACCTTCGCGATCCTGATGAGCCTGGAACCGGCGATCGCCGCCACCGCCGGCTTCCTGGTGCTGCACCAGGCGCTGTCCGCCGTGGACGCCCTGGCCATCGCCCTCGTGATCGCGGCCAGCATGGGCGCGGTCCGGTCCCAGACCCGCAAGCGGGCCCGCTGATGGACCCCCGCGTCGACGCCTACCTCGCCGCGGCCCCGGAGCCCCGCCGGGCGGCCCTGACCCGGCTGCGCGCGCTGTGCGCGGCCGAGCTGACGGGTTTCGAGGAGCAGATCGCGTACGGGATGCCGGTGTACGTCCGGCCGGGCGCGGAGGCGGGGGAGATCGCCTGGGCGAACCAGAAGCAGTACATCTCCTTCTACCTGATGCGCACCGACGTCCGCGACGCCTTCGCGGACCGGCTGGCCGGCCACGACATGGGCAAGGCCTGCCTGCGCTTCCGCAACCCCGCCACGGTCGACTTCGACCTCGTACGGGACCTCCTGCGGGCCACGGCCGGGGCGCCCGGGGGACCGGTCTGCGCCTGAGCGGCGGGCCCGCGCCCGGGGGACCGGTCTGCCGACACCGGCGGAAGCCCGCCGCGCTCACGCGTACCGGGCCGCCATCGCCGCCAGCGTGGACCGGACGCGGTCCCGCAGGGCCGTGGGGAGGAGGACCTCCGCTTGCGCGCCCAGCGCCAGGAACTGCCCCTCGGCCTGCGCCGCGGACTCGATCGGCAGGGTCGCGCGCGTCCAGCCGGGGAGCTCCGGATCGGGCTCGCCCGTGGCCGCCAGCGCGCGGGCCTGGGCCCCCGTCAGCCGGGCGGCGGCGGGCGCGGAGAGGCGTACGACCGCCTCCTCCGGGTGGAGCCGCGCGTGGAAGTCGGCCTGGGTGCGCTGCCAGTGCGCGGCCAGGTCGAAGCCGTCCGGAGGCTCCGCCCCCTCGCCCGTCTCGGCGACCCGCAGGATCTGGTCCACCCGGTACGTCCGCGGCTCCGGCGTCGCGGCGGGCTCCCGCGTCGCGGCGGGCTCCGGCTCCCCGGCCGGCTCGCCCGCTCCGGGCCGGCCGCGCGTCGCCGCGGGCGCCGCCACCAAATACCAGCGGCCCGCCTTGAGGACCAGCCCGTACGGGGCCAGCCGGCGCTCCACCTCCTGCGGGGCCTGCCAGCGCCGGTACCCGATCTCGATGACCCGGCCCCGCCACACCGCGTCGGCGACCCGGGCCAGGTACGGGGTCTCCCCGTGCTCCGCGTACCACCCGGGCGCGTCCAGGTGGAACCGCAGTCGCATCCGGTCCGCCTGGGCGCGCAGCTCCGGCGGCAGGGCCGCCCGCAGCTTCAGCTGGGCCGCCGACACGGCCCGGCCGAGGCCCAGCTCCGCCGCCGGTCCCGGCATCCCGGTCAGGAACAGGGCCTCCGCCTCGCCCGTGCTGAGGCCGGTCAGCCGGGTGCGGTAGCCGGCGAGCAGCTGGTAGCCGCCGCTGTGGCCGGCGTCCCCGTACAGCGGTACGCCTGCCGCGCTCAGGGCCTCCGCGTCGCGGTAGACGGTGCGTACGGACACCTCCAGCTCGCGCGCGAGCTCGGCGGCGGTCATCCGGCCGCGGGTCTGGAGCAGCAGCAGGATCGACAGCAGCCGGTCGGCCTTCATCGGGACGCTCGGGACTTCACTGACACAGGATGTCAGGGGAGCGCTCCTACGGTTCCCCCGTATCGCAACGGATCCAAGGGAGCGCACCGCATGAACGACTTCGACTTCCTCGTCGGCAGCTGGGACGTCGCCAACCGGCGGCGCACCGATTTCCTCGACGCGGACAGCCCGTGGGAGGAGTTCCCGGCGGTGTCGCACATCTCCCGGCACTTCGGCGGCGGCGCGAGCTTCGACGAGATCGACTTCCCGACGAAGGGATCCGGCGGGCTGACGCTGCGGCTCTTCGACCGCGAGCGGGAGGAGTGGTCGCTGTACTGGGCGAGCGGGCGCACCGGCACCCTCTTCCCGCCCGTCGTCGGCCGGTTCGACGGTGACCGGGGGGTCTTCGAGGGGGAGGACGCGCACGACGGGAAGGACGTCCGCGTGCGGTACGTGTGGTCCGGGAGGACGCCCGGGGCCGCACCGCGCTGGGAGCAGGCCTTCTCGCTCGACGGCGGGGCGACCTGGCTGGACAACTGGACGATGGACTTCGCCCGCCGCCCGTAGCGGGTTCCCCGGCGCGGCCCGCAGCGGCCCGCCCGCCCCGCCGGCACGGGGGTCCGGAGGGGCGGGCGGGCGCGATGACCGGTGGCCGGGACGACTCGGCCACCGGCCCGCGGCCGCGACGGCTGGACGGCTAGCCCAGCGGCAGGTCCACGTACGACGGCGTCGCCTCCGGGGAGGTGAACGACAGGGTCGCGCGCGGCAGGTTGGCGTCGCCGTAGAAGGGGTCGCGGGCGTCGATCACCAGCATCAGCCGGTGGCCCGGCGGGACGTCGTACGCCGTCGCCTGGAGGTCGACGTCGGCGCTGATCAGGCTGTCGGGAGCCGAGTCCAGGTCGGTGTACGGGGCGTGGGTGACGAGGTGGGCCGTGTCGTCGGGCGCCAGGTCGAGCAGGTACGCGACGAAGGTGGAACTGGGGTTCGCCGAGCGGTAGGTGACGCGCAGCCTCGGCGTGCCGCGCAGCCGGGTGGTCTCCTCGACCGGGGCCGACGCCCACACCGCGGCGACGGTGCGGTCGATGTCGCCCGTCGGGTAGACCTTCGGATCGCCGGCGATCTCCGCGTACCCGGAGGTGACGACGGCGTCGGCGACGGTGGCCGGGGTGTCGACCCCGCACAGCACGCCGGCGGTCCAGCCGGCCTCCGGCTCCCCGACGAGTTCCCCGCCGCCCGCCAGGTGCAGCCGGTGTACCCGCTCGGTGAGGGAGTGCCAGGTGGGGCGCCGTTCGAGGGCCTTGCTCCACATGACCTCGCTGATCACCTGGCCCTCGTCGGCGATGCCGTTGTCGATGCCCCGGAGGTGGTGGTCGAACCACCGGTGGGCGTCCGTCCAGATCCGGTTGGGCAGGCCGAGCATGCCCGTCATCTCGGGGCCGGAGTGGTCCCCGATGGACAGGGCGAGGCGCTTGGGGCCGGTCAGCTCGTTGAACATCTTCAGCGTCTGGTTGGCGGGGAAGAGGGTCTCGTGCCAGGCGTGCGCGAAGTAGACGGGCACCTGGCGGCGGTTGAGCTCCTTGATGTGGCTGAACGGCGAGCGGGTCTCGGCCCACTGCAGGGTGCCCTGGATGTCGCGGTTGCCGAGGACGTTGTCGAAGACGCTGCGGGTCTGCGGGCTCAGCCGCGCCTTCGCCGCCGCGCCGAGCAGGGCGCGTACGGCCGCGACGTGGCGGGTGGAGTTCTCGTAGAACGCCTCGCCGAGGTCGCCCCAGCTGCTGAGCGCGACCACGGCGTCGACCCGGGTGTCGTGCGCGGCGACGAGCTGGCTGATGCCGGAGCCGTACGAGTCCCCGAGGAAGCCGATCTTCGTCACCGGGCCGGAGGACCGCTCGATGAGGTGGTCCAAGGCCCGGCTGCCGTCGGCGACGTCGAGCGGGCCCGCCACGTCGACCTGGCCCTCGGAGGCGGCGAAGCCGCGGGTGGTGTAGGCGAGGACGTCGTAGCCGCGGGCCGCGAAGAGGGTGGCCTGGACGGCGTACGTGAGCCAGCCCAGGTCGGTCCAAGGCGACGGCATCACGATCACGGGCCGGGGTCCGGATCCGGTGTGGCGCCAGAGCGCGGCGTCGAGCCGGTCCCCGTCGGCGCCGGTCACCTTGCCGCGGGTGAAGACGGCCACGGAGCGGGCCTCGGCGACTTCGGCCGCGCGGGCCGGGGCGAGGCCGGTGAGGTCGCCGCTCTCCAGGGCGGTGACGAAGGCGCCGAGGGCGGTCGCGTCGAGTTCGGGATAGAGGGAGGACGGGGCGGGAGCGTCGGAGGAGGCGGGGCGGGAGGAGGCGGCTGGAGTCACGTCGGTTCATCCTCTTCGTCGAGTTTCGTCGAGTTCGTCGAGTGACATGAACGTGGTGTGCTCGCCCGGGCCCGGAGCGGAACGTCCAGTATCGACGGGACATCCGGTGACGTATCGCGAGTTTCCGGCTTACGGCCTGAATTGCCCCGCGCCCTCGCCGGACGGCGCGCCCCCGGACCTGCGGGCGCCGCGCGACACGCCAAGTCCGTTGGAGAGCGGCCGGGTTGGGGGTCGTGGCGGGAACGTGCCACCTCTCCATAAAATCATGCAAGCGTGCTTGATTGTTTTAACGGAGGCTGCCAGTCTTCCCCTCACGCCGAGAGGGGAGCGCACCGTGCCCGATCCGTCCGCCGTCGCCGTCTTCACCGATCTCTCCGAGGAGAGTGGCGAACTCGATGCCCTGGTCGGGGAGTTGCCCGAGGCCGACTGGGCCCGGCCGACCCCCGCACCCGGCTGGAGCGTCGCCCACCAGATCGCCCACCTGCACTGGACCGACCGTGCGTCGCTGCTCGCGCTCACCGACGCCGACGGTTTCGCCGCCATGGTCGAGGCGGCCCTGAAGGCCCCCGACTCCTTCGTCGACGAGGGCGCCGAGGAGGGCGCGGCGCTGCCGCCCGCCGAGCTGCTCGCCCGCTGGCGGGCCGGGCGCACCGCCCTCGACGCAGCGCTGGCCGGGGCCTCGCCCGACGCCCGCTTCCCCTGGTACGGGCCGCCGATGAAGGCCGCCTCGATGGCGAGCGCCCGGCTGATGGAGACCTGGGCGCACGGCCAGGACGTGGCCGACGCCCTCGGGGTGCGCCGGACCCCGACCGGCCGGCTGCGGCACGTCGCCCGGATCGGCGTACGGGCCCGCGACTACGCCTACGCGGTGCGCGGACTGCCGGCGCCGGCCGGGGAGTTCCGGGTGGAGCTGACGGCGCCGGGCGCGGAGGGCGTGTGGGCGTACGGCCCGGCCGACGCCCCGCAGCGGATCACCGGCCCGGCCCTCGACTTCTGCCTGCTCGTCACCCAGCGCGCCCACCGCGCCGACCTGGCCCTGACGGCCACCGGCCCCGACGCGGACCGCTGGCTGGACATCGCGCAGGCCTTCGCCGGCCCGGCGGGCTCCGGACGCGCCCCGCGGGACGCCCGGTGACGCGCCGCCCGCTGCGGATCGGCA
This sequence comes from Streptomyces sp. NPDC048461, assembly GCF_055587105.1. Lineage (NCBI taxonomy): Bacteria > Bacillati > Actinomycetota > Actinomycetes > Kitasatosporales > Streptomycetaceae > Streptomyces > Streptomyces sp. NPDC048461. The sequence continues at coordinate 171,387 of NZ_JBVJGW010000004.1, forward strand.
ACGCCTCCGGGTTCTACGGGGACCGCGCCGGCGCCGTGCGCGAGATGCTGACCGGCGGCCCGCTGGACGTGCTGACCGGGGACTACCTCGCCGAGCTGACGATGCTGATCCTGGGCCGCGACCGGCTGAAGAACCCGGACCTCGGCTACGCCAAGACCTTCCTGCGCCAGCTGGAGGAGGGCCTCGGGCTCGCCCGGGAGCGCGGGGTGCGGATCGTCGCGAACGCGGGCGGCCTCAACCCGGCCGGCCTCGCCGACGCCGTACGCAAACTCGCGGCCGAGGCCGGGGTGCCGGTCTCCGTCGCGCACGTCGAGGGCGACGACCTGATGCCGTACCAGGAGGGCGCGCTGACGGCGAACGCCTACCTCGGCGGCGCCGGGATCACGGCCTGCCTGCGGGCCGGGGCCGACGTGGTCGTCACCGGCCGGGTCACGGACGCGGCCCTGGTCAGCGGCTCGGCGGCGTGGTGGTTCGACTGGGCGCCCGACGCGTACGACCGGCTGGCGGGGGCGGTGGTCGCGGGCCACGTCCTGGAGTGCGGCACCCAGGCCACCGGCGGGAACTACTCCTTCTTCGCGCGGCACGACGTCCGCCACCCCGGGTTCCCGCTGGCGGAGGTCGCCGAGGACGGCTCCGCGGTCATCACCAAACACCCGGGCACCGGCGGGGCCGTCACCACCGGCACGGTCACGGCCCAGCTCCTCTACGAGACGCAGGGCGTCCGCTACCTGGGACCCGACGTCACCGCGCGGCTCGACACGGTCCGGCTGGCCGCGGACGGCCCCGACCGGGTCCGCGTCTCGGGCGTCCTCGGCGAGCCGCCGCCGGACACCCTCAAGGTGGGCGTGACCCGGATCGGCGGCTGGCGCAACGAGGTGGTCTTCGTCCTGACCGGGCTCGACGTCGAGGAGAAGGCGGCCCTGGTCCGGTCCCAGCTCGCCGGGTCCCTGGCCGGGGTGGCGTCGGCGCAGTGGACCCTGTCCCGCACGGACCACGAGGACGCCCCGACGGAGGAGACCGCCAGCGCCCTGCTGCGCCTGGTCGTCCGCGACCCGTCCCCGGACCGGGTCGGCCGCGCCCTGACCTCGGCGGCGATCGAGCTGGCCCTCGCCAGCTACCCCGGCTTCCACGTGACGGCCCCGCCGGGCCCCGCCCAGCCGTACGGGGTCTTCAGCTCGGCCCACGTCCCGGCCGACACCGTCCCCCACACCGCGGTCCTCCCCGACGGCACCCGCCTCCCGATCCCGGCGCCACTTCCAGCCCCGCCGGCGTTTGAGGCGCGGGGGCCGGGGGGCGGAGCCCCCGAAGGGGTCCGGGGCGGAGCCCCGGTTCCGGGAAGGGGCGGGGTGGGGGAAAGCCCCGCAGGGCCCCACCGGCACCCGGACCAAGGCCAAGGCCAAGGCCAAGACCCGGACCGGGAGCGGCACCAGGACCTGGACCGGGACCAAGACCAGGGGCACGACCGGGCCCGGGACGGGCGGACCACCCGCGCCCCCCTGGGGGCACTGGCCGGGGCCCGCAGCGGCGACAAGGGCGGCGACGCGAACGTCGGCGTATGGGTCGAGTCGGCCCCCGCCTGGGACTGGCTGCTCGGCACCCTGACGGTGGACGCCTTCCGCCAGTTGCTCCCCGAGACCCGGGACCTCCCCGTCGCCCGGCACGAACTGCCGCACCTGCGCGCCCTGAACTTCACCGTCACCGGCATCCTCGGCGCCGGCGTCGCCTCCGGCCACCGCTTCGATCCCCAGGCCAAGGCCCTCGGCGAATGGCTCCGCGCCCGCCACCTCGACATCCCGACCCACCTGCTCCCGGCCGCGACCGGAACCGCGGCGCACCCCGCACAGGCCGCACAGCCCGCGCCCCCGGCGGCCCCCGCGCCCCCGGCCGAGCCCCCGCCCCCGCAGCCCGCCCAGGGCCCCGCCCAGGGCCCCGCCCCCGACCCGGAGGTCGGAACATGACCCGCCTCGGCACCACCGTCGACCCGCACGCCCCCGAGCACGCGCAGGCCCGTACCGCCGCCCTCGAACGCCTCGGCGCGCTCGACGCCGAGCACGCCAAGGCCCTCCAGGGCGGCGGCGAGAAGTACACCGCCCGCCACAAGACCCGCGGCAAGCTCCTCGCCCGCGAGCGCGTCGAGCTGCTCCTCGACCCGGACACCCCGTTCCTGGAACTGTCCCCGCTGGCCGCCTGGGGCAGCGACTACCCGGTCGGTGCCTCGATGGTCACCGGCATCGGCACCGTCGAGGGCGTCGAGTGCCTGGTCACGGCCAACGACCCGACCGTCCGCGGCGGCGCCAGCAACCCCTGGACCCTGAAGAAGGCCCTGCGGGCCAACGAGATCGCCCGGCAGAACCGGCTGCCCTGCATCAGCCTCGTGGAGTCCGGCGGCGCCGACCTCCCCTCCCAGAAGGAGATCTTCATCCCGGGCGGGGCGATCTTCCGCGACATCACCCGGCTCTCCGCCGCCGGCATCCCCACCGTCGCCGTCGTCTTCGGCAACTCCACCGCCGGGGGCGCGTACATCCCCGGCATGTCCGACCACACCATCATGATCAAGGACCGTTCCAAGGTGTTCCTCGGCGGTCCGCCGCTGGTCAAGATGGCCACCGGCGAGGAGAGCGACGACGAGTCCCTCGGCGGAGCCGACATGCACGCCCGGACCTCCGGACTCGCCGACTACTACGCCCTCGACGAGCACGACGCCATCCGCCAGGCCCGCCGCGTGGTGGCCCGGCTGGGCCACCGCAAGCCGCACACGGATCCGCCCCGCGCCCAGGACCCGCTGTACGACCCCGAGGAACTCCTCGGCATCGTCCCGCCCGACCTGAAGACCCCGTTCGACCCCCGCGAGGTCATCGCGCGGATCGTCGACGCCTCCGACTTCGACGAGTTCAAGCCCCTCTACGGGACCAGCCTGGTCACCGGCTGGGCCACCCTCCACGGCTACCCGGTCGGCATCCTCGCCAACGCCCAGGGCGTGCTGTTCAGCGCGGAGTCGCAGAAGGCCGCACAGTTCATCCAGCTCGCGAACCAGCGCGACATCCCCCTCCTCTTCCTCCACAACACCACCGGCTACATGGTCGGCAAGGAGTACGAGCAGGGCGGCATCATCAAGCACGGATCCATGATGATCAACGCGGTCTCCAACTCCCGCGTCCCGCACCTCTCCGTCCTGATCGGCGCGAGCTACGGCGCCGGCCACTACGGCATGTGCGGCCGCGCCTACGAGCCCCGGTTCCTGTTCGCCTGGCCCAGCGCCAAGTCCGCCGTCATGGGCCCCCAGCAGCTCGCCGGGGTGCTCTCCATCGTGTCCCGGCAGTCGGCCGCCGCCAAGGGGCAGCCGTACGACGAGGAGGCCGACGCCGGGATGCGCGCCTTCGTGGAGGCGCAGATCGAGTCCGAGTCCCTGCCGATGTTCCTGTCCGGGCGGCTGTACGACGACGGGGTCATCGACCCCCGCGACACCCGCACCATCCTCGGCCTGTGCCTGTCGGCCGTCCACAACGCCCCCGTCGAGGGCGCCCGCGGCGGCTTCGGCATCTTCCGGATGTGAGCGCCCCCATGACCGACCAGCCCATGACCGACCAGCCCGTGCCGGGCAAGCCCCTCACCTCGCTCCTCGTCGCCAACCGCGGCGAGATCGCCGTCCGCGTGTTCCGCACCGCGCGCGCCCTCGGCCTCGCCACCGTCGCGGTCCACTCCGACCCCGACGAGCAGGCCCTGCACGTCCGCGAGGCCGACGCGGCCGTCCGGCTGCCGGGTGCCGCTCCCGCGGACACCTACCTGCGCGGCGACCTCGTCATCAAGGCGGCCCTCGCCGCCGGGGCGGACGCCGTCCACCCCGGGTACGGCTTCCTCTCCGAGAACGCCGGCTTCGCCCGCGAGGTGCAGGCCGCCGGTCTGACCTGGGTCGGCCCGCCGCCCGCCGCCATCGAGGCCATGGCGTCCAAGACCCGGGCCAAGGAACTGATGCGCGCCGCCGGCGTCCCCCTCCTGGAACCCGTCGACCCGGCCACCGCCACCCCCGCCGACCTGCCCCTCCTGCTCAAGGCCGCGGCCGGCGGCGGAGGCCGCGGCATGCGCGTGGTCCGCGCGCTGGACGAGCTGCCGGAAGCCCTCGCGGGGGCCCGTGCCGAAGCCGCCTCCGCCTTCGGCGACGCGGAGGTCTTCGCCGAGCCGTACGTCGAGCGGGGCCGCCACGTCGAGGTGCAGGTCCTCGCCGACGCGCACGGCAACGTCTGGGCGCTCGGCACCCGCGACTGCTCCCTCCAGCGCCGCCACCAGAAGGTCATCGAGGAGGCGCCCGCACCCGGCCTGCCCGAGCCGCTGCGCACCGCCCTCCACGAGGCCGCCGTGGCCGCGGCCCGGGCCGTCTCCTACGAGGGCGCGGGGACCGTCGAGTTCCTCGTCACCGCCGACGGACGGCCGTACTTCCTGGAGATGAACACCCGCCTCCAGGTCGAGCACCCCGTCACCGAAGCCGTGTTCGGCCTCGACCTCGTCGCCCTCCAGCTGCGGATCGCCGAGGGCTCCGCCCTGCCCCTGACCCCGCCCGAGCCCGACGGGCACGCCGTCGAGGCCCGCCTGTACGCGGAGGACCCCGCCCGGGACTGGCGGCCGCAGACCGGAGTCCTGCACACCCTCGCCGTCCCCGGCAGCGTCCGCGTGGACACCGGCTTCGGCGACGGCGACACCGTCTCCGTCCACTACGACCCGATGCTCGCCAAGGTCGTCGCCCACGCCCCCACCCGCGCCGAGGCCGTCCGGACCCTGGCGCACGCCCTCGCCGGCGCCCGGATCCACGGGCTCACCACCAACCGCGAGCTCCTCGTACGGTCCCTGCGCCACCCGGAGTTCGCCGCGGGCCGGCTCGACACCGGCTTCTACGAGCGCCACCTCGCCGCCCTCACCGCGGAGGAACCGGACGCCGCCCTGGCCGCCCTGGCCGCTGCCCTGGCGGCCGCCGCCCCCCTCCCGGGAGCGCCGCTCGCCCGTCGCCTCGGCGGCTGGCGCAACGTCCGCTCGCAGCCCCAGACCCGCCGCTACACCGCGTCCGGCACCGAGTACGAGGTCCAGTACCAGCCGGTGAACCACCCGGGCGTCCGGGTCCTGGCGGCCACACCGGAGCTCGTCACCCTCGAAGTCGAGGGGATCCGGCGCCTGTTCCACGTGAAACAAAAATCGAACGAGGTCTACGTCGACTCCGCCCTCGGCTCCCACACCCTCACCCCCGTGCCCCGGTTCGCGGACCCCCAGGACCGCACCGAACCGGGCTCCCTGCTCGCCCCCATGCCCGGCACCGTCGTCCGCGTCGCCGAGGGCCTCGCCCCCGGCAGCCCCGTCACGGCCGGGCAGCCCCTGCTCTGGCTGGAGGCGATGAAGATGGAACACCGCATCCTCGCGCCCGCCTCCGGCACGCTCACCGCGCTCCACGCCGCCACCGGCCAACAGGTCGAGTTCGGCGCCCTGCTCGCCGTCGTCCAGGAGGAACCGCAAGCATGAGCTCCGTCATCGAGACCCAGGAACACCGGGACCTGCGCACCGCGGTCGCCGCGCTCGGCCGCAAGTACGGCCGTGACTACCTCGCCCGCGTCGCCCGCGAGGGCGGCCACCCGGACGAGCTGTGGGCGGACGCCGCCGCCCTCGGCTACCTCGGGGTCAGCCTCCCCGAGGAGTACGGCGGCGGAGGCGGCGGCATCGCCGAACTCTCCATCGTGCTGGAGGAACTCGGAGCGGCGGGCTGTCCGCTCCTGATGATGGTGGTCTCGCCCGCCATCTGCGGCACGGTCATCTCCCGCTTCGGAACCGAGGCCCAGAAGCGGACCTGGCTCCCCGGCCTCGCCGACGGAAGCCGCACCATGGCCTTCGGCATCACCGAACCGGACGCCGGCTCCAACTCCCACCGCATCACCACCACGGCCCGCCGCGACGGCGACGCGTGGGTCCTCACCGGCCGCAAGGTCTTCATCTCCGGCGTGGACATCGCGGACGCCACGCTCATCGTCGGCCGCACCGAGGACGCGCGCAGCGGCCGCCTCAAGCCCTGCCTGTTCATCGTCCCGCGGGACGCCCCCGGCTTCTCCCGTTCCCTCATCGACATGGAGCTCCAGGCCGCCGAGAAGCAGTGGGAACTCACCCTGGACGACGTCCGCCTGCCCGCGGACGCCCTGGTCGGCGACGAGGACGCCGGCCTCCTCCAGCTCTTCGCCGGCCTCAACCCCGAGCGCATCATGACCGCCGCGTTCGCGATCGGCATGGGCCGCTACGCGCTCGCCAAGGCCGTCGACTACGCCGGGACCCGCCAGGTCTGGAAGGACCCCATCGGCGCCCACCAGGCCATCGCCCACCCCCTCGCGGCGTCCCACATCGAGCTGGAACTCGCCCGGCTGATGATGCAGAAGGCCGCGGCGCTGTACGACGCGGGCGACGACATGGGCGCGGGCGAGGCCGCGAACATGGCCAAGTACGCGGCCGCGGAGGCCTGCGTCCGGGCGGTGGACCAGTCCGTCCACACCCTCGGCGGCAACGGCCTCACCCGCGAATACGGCCTCGCGTCCCTGATCACCGCCTCCCGCGTGGCCCGCATCGCCCCGGTCAGCCGGGAGATGATCCTCAACTTCATCTCCCACCAGACCCTGGGCCTCCCCAAGTCCTACTGACCCCCTGTACGGCCACAGAACGGGCGCCGGCACACCGGACGGGCGGGCCAAGGGCGGGGACGGGGTGGGGGGTTGGCCGGGACGTAAAACGTGATTTGTGGCGTACACGGGGGCTCGTACAGGCCGGGCGGGGTCGGACGCCATAAATCATGCAGTCCCGGCCGGGGGCCCCCCCCCCCCGCGGGGCCCCCCCGGGGGGGCCGGCCCGCCCCCCCCCCCCGGGCCCCCGGGCGGCCCCCCCCGCCCCCCCCCGCCCCCCCCCGCCCCCCCCCGCCCCCCCCCCCCCCCCCCCCCCCCCCCCCCCCCCCCCCCCCCCCCCCCCCCCCCCGGCCGGCCCCGTACGGACCGGCCGGGCCGACGGATCAGCCGCGCGGCGACCCGGCGTCCGGGGTCACGGCGTCGGAAACCGGCCGCTCGGCGGCGGCCTTCGTCTCGACCGGCTTGCGCAGCGCGATGTTCAGCTCGCGCAGGCGGGCCTCCTCCAGCACCGTCGGCGCGCCCATCATCAGGTCCTGGGCGTTGCCGTTGAGCGGGAAGGCGATGGTCTCGCGGATGTTCGGCTCGTCGGCCAGCAGCATCACGATGCGGTCCACGCCCGGGGCGATGCCGCCGTGCGGCGGGGCGCCGAGGCGGAACGCGCGCAGCATGCCGGCGAACTCGCGCTCGACGGTCTCCGCCTCGTAGCCGGCGATCTCGAAGGCCTTCAGCATGACCTCGGGCTCGTGGTTGCGGATCGCGCCGGAGGACAGCTCGATGCCGTTGCAGACGATGTCGTACTGCCACGCCAGGATGTCGAGCGGGTCCTTCTCCTCCAGGTCCTTCATGCCGCCCTGCGGCATGGAGAAGGGGTTGTGGGAGAAGTCGATCTTGCCGGTCTCCTCGTCCTTCTCGTACATCGGGAAGTCGACGATCCAGCAGAACCGGAAGACGTTCTCCTCGAACTGGCCCGCGCGCTTGGCCGCCTCGACGCGGACGCCCGACATGATCTTGGAGACCTCGTCGAACTCGCCGGCGCCGAAGAACACCGCGTGGCCGGCCGCCAGGCCCAGCCGGTCGGTGAGGACCTTGACGTTCTCCTCGGTGAGGAACTTGGCGATGGGGCCGGTCAGCGCGCCGTCCTCGCCCACGCGGACCCAGGCCAGGCCCTTGGCGCCCAGCGAGATCGCGTACTCGCCGAGGCCGTCGAAGAACTTGCGCGGCTGTCCGGCGGTGTCCGGGACGGCCAGCGCGCGCACGTGCTTGCCGGCGAACGCCTTGAACTCCGAGCCCGCGAACACGTCGGTGATGTCGACGAGCTCCAGCTTGGCGCGCAGGTCGGGCTTGTCGTTGCCGTACTTCAGCATCGACTCGCGGAACGGGATCCGCGGGAACGGGGAGGTGACCTCGCGGCCCTTGCCGAACTCCGTGAAGATCTCGGTCATCAGGCGCTCGATCGGCTGGAAGACGTCCTCCTGCTCGACGAAGGACATCTCGACGTCGAGCTGGTAGAACTCGCCCGGCGAGCGGTCGGCGCGGGCGTCCTCGTCGCGGAAGCAGGGCGCGATCTGGAAGTACCGGTCGAAGCCGGAGATCATCAGCAGCTGCTTGAACTGCTGCGGGGCCTGCGGCAGCGCATAGAACTTGCCCGGGTTCAGGCGGGACGGCACGACGAAGTCACGGGCGCCCTCGGGGGAGGTCGCGGTGAGGATCGGGGTCGCCATCTCGTTGAAGCCGAGGGCCACCATCTTCGAGCGGATCGACGCGATGACGGCCGAGCGCAGCATGATGTTGCGGTGCATGCGCTCGCGCCGCAGGTCGAGGAAGCGGTATTCCAGGCGCCGCTCCTCGTTCACCCCGTCGTCGGTGTTGATCGTGAAGGGCAGCGGGGCGGACGCGCCGAGCACCTCGACGTCGGAGACCTCGATCTCGATGTCGCCGGTGGGCAGCTCGGGGTTGACGTTGTCCGCGCCGCGCGAGACGACCTTGCCGTCGATGCGGACGACCGTCTCCTTGGAGACGCTGCTCAGCGCCTCGTTGGCCGCGGTGCCGGGGCGGGCGACGAGCTGCGTGATGCCGTAGTGGTCACGCAGATCGATGAAGAGGATGCCGCCCAGGTCTCGACGATTGTGGAGCCAGCCGCTCAGCCGGACGTCGGAGGCGACGTCGGAGGCACGGAGCTCGCCGCACGTGTGGGACCTGTACCGATGCATCAGTCATCCAGTTCTACGGGATACCAGGGTGGATTCAACCGTCCCAAGGTTACCGTCCGGGCGGGACCCCGCGCGGGCCCGCCCGCAGGGGGTGGGCGAACAGGCACGTCGGGGGGATGACCTGTAAAGATGACCGGGTGCGCACCGAGGACGTCCTGGCCGCCATCGCGACCGGCCTGTGGAGATGGGACAACGCCTCCGGGACGGTCACGCTCGACGCCGAGGCCGCCCGGCTCCTCGGGCTGCCCGCCGAGCCCGTCGTCCTGCCGGAGGTCGCCGTACGGTCCCGGTTCCACCCGGTGGACTGGAACGAGATCAACGGCATCGTGAGCCTGGCCGTCGCCGAGAACACCCTCGCCGAGGCCCGCCTGCGGATCATGGACGAGGACGGCCGGGTCCTGCGGACGGTCCGCAGCCGCTCCAAGGCGCTGGAGAGCCGGGCCGAGGGCGGCCGCGTCGACTACGAGCTGATCGGCACGATCCAGGAGATCGCCGAGCCCCAGCCGGGCACGACGGCGGCCCACACCCCGATCACCGGGGACTGGCGGCGCTCCCGCGAGGCCTTCCTGCTGGACGCGGGGCGGGCGCTCGCGGAAGCGCGGTCGACGGCCGAGGTGCTGCGGGTCGCGGCCTCGCTGTCGATGCCGGGCTTCAGTCCGGACGGACTGGCCGTCTTCGGCGTGGACGGCGAGCGGCTGTCGGTGATCGGGCACCACGGGCACGGTCCCGGCGACGAGGGCCCGTTCACGGAGATGCGGATGGACACGGACTACCCGGCCGCGGAGGTCGTCCGTACCGGCCGGGCGATCTACCTCCCCACGCCGGAGGACTACAAACGGCGCTTCCCGGTCACCTGGCCGCTCGCCCAGCGCTTCGACCGCACCTCCTGGGCCTTCCTGCCGCTGATCGTGGCAGGGCGGACCATGGGCGCCTGGATGGCCGCCTTCAAGCACCCGGTGTCCTTCTCCCCCGACGAGCGCTCGGTCCTGACGACCGTGGCCCGGATGCTGGCCCAGGCCCTCCAGCGCGCCGGGGTGGCCGAATCCGAGCGGGAGCTCACCACGGGCCTCCAGCGGTCGATGATGCCGCAGCTCGGGCCGGAGATCCCGGGCATGACCATCGCCGCCCGGTACGTCCCCACCGGCGGCGGGCTCCAGGTCGGCGGCGACTGGTACGACATGATCCCGCTGCCCTCGGGACGGTTCGCGCTGGTCATCGGGGACGTCCAGGGCCACGACGTCCGCGCCGCCGGCCTGATGGGCCAGCTGCGGATCGCGGTGCGGGCGTACGCCTCCGAGGGCCACCGGCCCGACGCGGTGCTCTCCCGGGCCTCCCGCTTCCTCGCCGGGCTGGGCTCCTCCCAGGGGCCCGACTCCGGCGCGGAGCCCTACGACGACGCCGACTTCCACAGTCCCCGCTTCGCCACCTGCCTGTACGTGGAGTGCGACCCGAAGACCGGCATGCTGGAGGTGGCCCGCGCCGGTCACCCCGACCCGGCGGTCCGGATGGCCGACGGCACCGTCCTGATGCGCCCCACGGCGGGCGGGCTGCCGCTCGGGATCGTGCCCGATACGGACTACCCCACCACCCGGTTCGCCCTGGAGCCCGGCGAGACGATGATGCTCTGCACCGACGGGCTCATCGAGACCGGCGGGCACGACCTCGACACGGGCTGGGCGCGGCTGCGGGCGGTCCTGGAGTCCGACCCGTGGCCGTCCACGGGCCCGGGCGGCGCGGACGGGGAGTCGGCCGGCCCCGACGCCGGGCACCTGGAGAAGCTCGCCGACCTGCTGGTCCAGGCCGTGCACGGCCCGTCCTCGCACCACACGACGGGCCCGCTCGCGGACCGCCGCGAGGACGACATAGCCGTGGTGCTGCTGTGCCGCGAGAGCGAGAACTGCGGCTGCGGCACGGCGGCGCACCCGGTCCGGCCGTCCCGCCGCACGATGCTGACCGTGGCCCAGGCCGAGCCGGAGCGGATCTCGGGCGCCCGCCGCCAGGTCCGGGAGCTGCTGCACGACTGGGCGGACGCCGACCAGGTGGACTCGGCGGTGCTGATGGTCTCCGAGATGGTGACGAACGTGCTCGTGCACACGGACGGCGACGCGCTGCTCGTGGCGGAGGCGGTGGGCGAGCTGGGCGTGCGGCGGCTGCGCGTCGAGGTCGCGGACGCCAGCGACGAGCTGCCGCACAAGCGGCGGCCGGGCGAGATGGCCTCCAGCGGCCGCGGGGTGCTGCTGATGGAGATGCTCGCCGACACCTGGGGCGTGGACCCGCGGGGCGAGGGCAAGTCGATCTGGTTCGAGCTGTACGAGCGCTCCAAGCCCGCTCCCGACGCGCTGGACTGACCCTCGCCGCCGCCGCCCGCACCGCGCACCGCGCACCGCGCACCGCGCACCGCGCGCCGGAGCCCGCGTACGCCGACGGGCCCGGTACGCCGGTGGGGCGTCCGGACCCGTCGTGCGGACTGCGGAACTGTGGAACTGCCGGGGGGCCGGGAACGGCTAGCGCGTGCGCTCCGTGGTCGGAACGGTGCCCAGCCGGCCGGCCTGGAAGTCGTCGAAGGCCTGCTGGAGCTCGTGCTTGCTGTTCATGACGAACGGCCCGTAGTGCGCCATCGGCTCCCGGATCGGGCGCCCGCCGAGGATGACGACCTCCAGGTCCGGGGCGTTGGAGTCCTGGGACTCGTCCGCCCGCACCGTGAGGGAGCCGCCCTCGCCGAAGACCGCGGTCTGCCCGATCTTGATCGGCCTGCGGTCCTCGCCCACCGATCCGCGCCCGGCCATGACGTAGGCCAGCGCGTTGAAGTCCTCGCGCCACGGCAGGGTGATCTGCGCACCCGGCGTGACGGTCGCGTGGATCATCGTGATCGGGGTGTGGGTGATGCCGGGACCCTCGTGACCGTCCAGCTCACCGGCGATCACGCGGAGCAGGGAGCCGCCGTCCGGAGTGGACAGGAGCTGGACCTGGCCGCCGCCGATGTCCTGGTAGCGCGGGGGCATCATCTTGTCGGAGGCCGGGAGGTTCACCCACAGCTGGAGGCCGTGGAAGAGCCCGCCGGACACGACGAGGGACTCCGGCGGGGCCTCGATGTGCAGGAGGCCCGACCCGGCGGTCATCCACTGCGTGTCGCCGCCGTTGATGACTCCGCCGCCGCCGTTGCTGTCCTGGTGGACGAAGGTTCCGTCGATCAGGTACGTGACGGTCTCGAAGCCGCGGTGCGGGTGCCAGGGGGTGCCCTTCGGCTCGCCCGGCGCGTACTCCACCTCGCCCATCTGGTCCATCATGATGAACGGGTCGAGGTACTGGTAGTTGATCCCGGCGAACGCGCGGCGCACCGGGAATCCCTCACCCTCGAACCCGCCCGGGGCCGTGGTCACGGCCAGCACCTTGCGCGGAACGGCGGCCTGGGGCTCGGCCACTCGCGGAAGGGTCAACGGGTTCTCAACAGTCACTGCGGGCATGGTCAGGACCTCCTTCTGCGTCGAGTTTAGTTGAAACTCGAACTTTCTGCCACACCCGACTGAACCGCGCCCCCGCGTGGTTCATTCCCGGCCGATTCCGGAGCCACCGAACGGTGCATGACAACCGCGCCGCGCACCGGAGCGTCTGTCCCGGCATGGAGATCCACACGCCCCCCACCGGCGCCGCCGCCACCCCCGCCCCATCCGACCCCGCCCCATCCGACCCGGCCGCCTCCCACCCCGCCGCTGCCGACTCCGCCGCTCCCGGCCCGGCCCGGTGGAGTCCGCCGGCGGCGCTGCGCGTCCTCGGCTGGGCCTGCGTCGTCACCGCCGTCGCGGTGGGCGCCGGGTACGCCGCCTCGCGCTGGGGGGCGAGCATGCCGCTGAGGCCGCTGCCCGGCTCGCCGTGGCCCTACCTCGGCGCGTGGGGCGCCTTCTGCTTCGCCGCGTACCTGCTGCTGCGCTGGGCGACCGCCGGCACCGACTTCGAGGGCGGCGGCCAGCTGATCGCCCTGCCCGTCTTCGCGGGCATCCGCCTCTCCCTGCTGCACCGCCCCGACCTCGGGCCGCTGTACGCGTACGGCGCCGCGGCCCTGGCCCTCGCCGCGGTCGCGGCGGCCCTGTGGCGCCGCCGCCGCGCCTCCTGAACGCGCCGAAGCGGGCCGGGGAAGATCCCCGGCCCGCTTCGGTGACACCGCTGCCTGTCGGCTACGGCCTCTCGATCTTGATCGAGTTGATCGGCGACAGGTTCACCGGCCAGCCGTCACCGGGTTGCATCTTCGGTCCGCAGTTGGTGCCGGCCCCGTCGTAACAGAGCCGGACCGTCCATCCGTGGGTCTGGTTGTTGTAGACGATGTGCTGTCCCTCCTGGCCGTAGATCTTGTGCACCTTCGCGGTCCAGAACATCTGGTACGTCGGAACGGCCTGGTACCAGTCCGTCCCCAGGTAGATGCACACGGCGCCCGACGGGCATCCGAACGAACTGTCCGCCTGGGCGGGGGACGCCGCCAGGACCCCCGTACCCAGCGCCATCACCCCCGTGGCGGCCAGTGCGGCGAACTTCGTGCGGAACGACCTACGCGTCATTGCCTGCTCCCTGCTCGATGCCGCGGGGCCCCGTGATGTCCCCCGCAGCACCGATGTTCGGCGGCCGCGGCCGCCGCCGCGATCCTTTCGGCGGTGCCCGAAAGCTGCCCGCGGCCCCCCGGCCCGGGGCCTCAGCCGCCGCTGTGCAGGAGGTCCACGCCCAGGCCCGTCGCCGAGTGCAGGACCGCCTTGCCGTCCCGCTCCGTCGTGATCAGCCCGGCGGCCCGCAGGGTGCGGGTGTGCTCCGAGACCGACGGCAGGCTGATGTCGAGGTCCCGGGCCAGTTCGCTCGTCGTGCGCTGCTCGACCAGCAGCTGGAGGACGGCCGCCCGGGTCCGCCCCAGCAGCGCGTCCAGCGCCCCCTCGGCGGCGCCCGGCCCGACCAGCGGCAGGGGCGTCAGCGCCGCGTACATCAGCAGCGGGCGGCCGCCCGGACCCTCGGCGAGCAGCGGCCGGCCCGTCCAGAACGGCGAGGGCATCAGCAGCAGGCCGCGGCCGTCGAGGTGGACCTCGTACCCCGGCGGTACGCCGACCTCGAAGACGGTGCCCGACCAGCGGGCCTCCGGATGCGTGCTCGCCAGGCACGCCTTGATGCCGTGCGCCGCCAGCAGGCGCGTCCGCCAGGCCACGTCCGCGCGGAAGGACTGCCGGATGCGCGTCCAGTGCGGGGCGACGACCGTCTCGTACGCGGCCGTGATCGCCGTGTCGAGCGCCCGCCACGCCTCGCGGTCCTGGCCCCACAGCGCGCGCAGCCAGGAGGCGCTGCCGGGGGCGCGGGCGGCGGCGCGGTCCAGGCCGTCGACGGTGAGCAGCGGGCCCGCCTCCCGTACGGCGGCCAGCCCCTCCTCCAGGGTGCGCGCGAACGGCTCGACGAACTGCGGGTTCTGGCCGTCCGGCCGCAACAGGTCCAGCAACGGCTCGGCCCGCCCGGGAAGGTCGCGGCCGACCCGGCTGCGCCAGCGCCCGAAGACGGCGGACTCGTCCGTGCGCTGCGCGGCGACCACGGCCATGGCAAGCTCCACCAGCGGCAGCGGTTCGCTCGCGAAGGTGACGTTGAACAGGTCCTCGGCCGTGAAGTGCACCCTGAGCATCGTCCGCCCCCCGCCGGATCGTCCCCGCCCGCTACGCCGTCCCCAGGCCGTGTCTAGCCGTACATGCGGCGCATCGCGAAGTCGACCATCTGCTCCACGGCCTTCGCGTCGAAGACCATGCGGTGGTCGCCCTCCATGTCGAGGACGAAGCCGTAGCCGGTCGGCAACAGGTCGATCACTTCGGCGCCGGTGATCACGAAGTACTTGGACTCCTTGCCGGCGTACCGGCGCAGCTCCTTGAGCGTGGTGAACATCGGGATGACCGGCTGCTGCGTGTTGTGCAGCGCCAGGAAGCCGGGGGTGTCACCGCGCGGGCAGTAGACCTTCGAGGTCGCGAAGATCTGCTGGAAGTCCTCGGCGGCGAGCTGCCCGGTCGTGAAGGCGCGCACCGCGTCGGCGATCGACGGCGGCGAGGGCTCGGGGTACAGCGGCGGCTGCTGCGCGTAGCCCTGCTGGGGCGGGGGCTGCGCGTAGCCCTGCTGCTGGGCGCCCGGAGTCTGGTCGTAGCCGTACATGCGGCCCACCCTACCGAGCCCCCACGGCCATACCGGCCGGTACCGGCCACCCTTGTCCCGCCGGGGCTCAGCGGGAGGGAGCCCCCGCCTTCACCGCCCGTACGAAGGGGACCCAGGCGGCGGCGGACACGACCACGGCGGGCCCGTGCGGCCGCGCGGAGTCCCGGACGGGCACGAACCCGCCGAAGCCGTGGGCCACCTCGACGCACTCGCCGCCGCTGCCGTTGCTGTAACTGCTCTTGCGCCAGACTGCGGCGCCTGAGAACCCTTCAGCCACCTCGACGCAGTCGCCACCGGTCCCGTTGCTGTAACTGCTCTTGCGCCAGCAGGCGGACGTCAAGTCAATGCCGGTGCTTGCCATTTCGGTAGTCCTCTGCCGCAGCATCGAGAAGAGTGAGAGACGCCTCCGGCGGCATGGCGGCGGCCCTCAGCAGATCGTAAGACCTGCGGTACTCCTTCACGAGGGCCGGAAAGTCGATGAGCTGCCCGCTGTGCAGACTCTCCACGTACACCACCGGTGGTGCCTCCAGGAAGGTCATGACCTTGGCCATCCCCATCATCAGGGAATGGGAAGCGGCGTTGTGCGGGACGATCTGCAAAATGGCGCGAGTCCGGCGGACCGTGGAGAGGATGTGCTCCAACAGTTCGGCCATCTGTACCGGTGGAACCACGGACCGGCGGATCACGGACTCGTCGAGGATCGCCCAGAACTCCGGTGGATGTTCCCCGTCGAACAGCTTCGCCCGCCCCATCCGTGCGTCAACCAGGCGCTCGACCGTCGCATCGGCCGCGCGAGGCATCGCGGCCCGCACGATCGCCCCTGCGTAGTCGGGCGTCTGCAAGAGACCGGGTACGAGCATCGGCGCCCATTCCTCGATCGTCTCCGCGAACGGCTCCATCTCCGCGACGTCCGCGAAGTATTCGGCATGGTCGGACTGCTTCGCCTTGCGCGCGTCTTCACAGCGCCGCTCGAAAAACCCGTCCGTCCCCAGCTTCGCGTCCACGTGCCGGGCCAGGTCCAGCGGCATACGGCGCTCGCCGCGCTCAATCTGGCTCAGGAACGGAACGCCCCGAAAGCTCTCGTCCGCCAGCTGTTCCAGCGTGAGACCGGCGGCCTCCCGTTTGTAGCGCAGCTCCGCACCGTAGAACGACGGAACGTTCGCCGACGCGTCAGGGTCCTTACGAGCGGGCACAACCCACCACCGTCATTTGCCACTTGTCCAGCGCAACTGGGAACCCTTCCCACGGTACGCACCGCGACCCCACCCTGTGAGCAGTTCGTCACACTCCGCCACAGGAACGGAAGCGCCCCATGAGCAACCCCTCCGGCGACCGCGTAGCGATCGCGGCGCTCACCGAGCTGCGCGGCGCGCTCGCCGCGCACGGGATCACCCTGCCCTCCCTCGACCTGCACCTGCCGTCCTACGCCGGGAGCCACCCCACCCCGCCGCTGATCGCGCTCGGCAGCTGCAACCCCGGGACCGCCCGGGCCCTCGCCGCCGTGCTGAACCGGGCGCCCGGGCGGTGAGGCCGTTCCACACCTCCGCGCTCGCGCTGCCGCAGGAGCTGGCCGGGCTGCGGCGGGCCGTGCGGGCCCACGTCGGCGGGCCCTGCGACGACCTCCAGCTGTGCGTGAGCGAGCTGGTCGGCAACGTCGTCCTGCACGTCGGCGAAGGCACACCCGTGACCCTCGCCGTCACCCGTACGGCCGAGGGCCGCACCCGCCTGGAGGTCGGCGACCCCGACCCCCGGCTGTGGCCCGTCCTGCGCCGGGCCCTGGACGGCGACGAGGGCGGCCGCGGCCTGGCCGTGGTCGACGCCGTCGCCGCCCGCTGGGGCGTGCGGCCCGCGCCGGCCGGCAAGACCGTGTGGGCCGAGCTGCACCACCCGTAGGCCACGGAACGGACGGGCAGAGACGCGGGGCCGGAGGGGCAGAGACCCCGGTACGGACGGGCAGACGCCCCCGGAGCCCCCGGCACGGCCGGGGCCCGGCCCCCGGGCCGTTCGAAGTTCGTGTGACGGACCCGTCCCGGGCCTGGACTTCCGGCGGCGCCGCGGTTCTCCTGGCTTGATGCTGGTCACAGTCGCCAGGTAAGGGTTGTTCTTATTACCGGTGGGTAGCATGATGAGGTTACCGATTGGTATGTACGAGGAATCTGTCTCACCGAGCCTTAACGGAGCCGTCGCCATGGGGCACTACAAGTCGAATCTCCGCGACATCGAGTTCAACCTCTTCGAGGTGCTCGGCCGCGACAAGCTGTACGGCACCGGCCCGTTCGGCGAGATGGACACCGAGACCGCCAAGACCATCCTCAGCGAGATGACCAAGCTCTCCGAGAACGAGCTGGCCGCCTCCTTCGAGGACGCCGACCGCACCCCGCCGGTCTTCGACCCGGCCACGAACACCGCGCCCGTCCCGGCGTCCTTCAAGAAGAGCTACAAGGCCTTCATGGACTCCGAGTACTGGCGCCTGGGCCTGCCCGAGGAGATCGGCGGCACCACCTCGCCCCGCTCCCTGATCTGGGCCTTCGCAGAAACGATCCTGGGCGCGAACCCGGCCGTCTGGATGTACTCCTCCGGCCCGGCCTTCGCCGGCATCCTCTACGAAGAGGGCAACGAGGCGCAGAAGAAGGTCGCCGAGATCGCCGTCGAGAAGCGCTGGGGATCCACCATGGTCCTCACCGAGCCGGACGCCGGCTCGGACGTCGGCGCCGGCCGCACCAAGGCCGTCGAGCAGGCGGACGGCTCCTGGCACATCGAGGGCGTCAAGCGCTTCATCACGTCCGGCGAGCACGACATGGAGGAGAACATCCTCCACTACGTCCTCGCGCGCCCCGAGGGCCACGGCCCCGGCACCAAGGGCCTGTCCCTCTTCCTCGTCCCGAAGTTCCACTTCGACTGGGAGACCGGCGAGCTGGGCGAGCGCAACGGCGTCTACGCCACGAACGTCGAGCACAAGATGGGCCTCAAGGCCTCCAACACGTGCGAGATGACCTTCGGCGACCAGCACCCCGCCAAGGGCTGGCTGATCGGTGACAAGCACGACGGCATCCGCCAGATGTTCATGATCATCGAGTTCGCCCGGATGATGGTCGGCACGAAGGCCATCGCCACCCTCTCCACCGGCTACCTCAACGCGCTGGAGTACGCCAAGGAGCGCGTGCAGGGCCCGGACCTGGCCAACTTCATGGACAAGACCGCGCCCAAGGTCACCATCACGCACCACCCCGACGTGCGGCGCTCGCTCATGACGCAGAAGGCGTACGCCGAGGGCATGCGCGCCCTCGTGCTCTACACCGCCTCCGTCCAGGACGAGATCCAGCTCAAGCAGGCGAACGGCGAGGACGCCTCCGCCGAGATCGGCCTCAACGACCTGCTCCTGCCGATCGTCAAGGGCTACGGCTCGGAGAAGTCCTACGAGCAGCTCGCCCAGTCCCTGCAGACCTTCGGCGGCTCCGGCTACCTGCAGGAGTACCCGATCGAGCAGTACATCCGCGACGCCAAGATCGACACCCTCTACGAGGGCACCACGGCCATCCAGGGCCAGGACTTCTTCTTCCGGAAGATCGTCCGCGACCAGGGCGCCTCGCTGAACGTCCTCTCCGAGACGATCAAGAAGTTCCTGGCCGAGGCCGTCGGCGGCGAGGAGCTGGCCGGCGCCCGCGACGCGCTCGCCAAGGCCGCCGTCGACCTGGAGGCCATCGTCGGCGCGATGATCGTCGACCTCACCGCCACCGGCGAGGACGTCAAGAACATCTACAAGGTCGGGCAGAACACCACCCGCCTGCTGATGGCCTCCGGCGACGTCGTCGTCGGATACCTGCTGCTCAAGGGCGCGGCCGTGGCCGCCGAGAAGCTCCCCACGGCCTCCGCCAAGGACGTGCCGTTCTACACCGGCAAGATCGCCGCCGCGAAGTTCTTCGCCGCGCAGGTCCTGCCGGGCGTCTCGGTCCAGCGCCAGCTGGCCGAGGTCGTCGACAACTCCCTCATGGAGCTCGACGAGGCCGCCTTCTAGGCAGCCCCACACACGTACGCGGTGTACGCACAGCGGCCGGGTCCCCCCACCGGGGGCCCGGCCGCTGGTGTACTCCCGGACACCGGCCCGCAGGCCCCCGACCCGCGCGGGAACGGCTTCCGGGGCACCGGCTTTCCCCGTTGTCGGTCGTTCATGGGACGCTCGTAGACATGAGTCCACAGGATCAGCACGGCAGCAGGGGGTACTCCGTCCCCACCGGGCGGCCGTACGCCCTCAAGGAGCTGCAGGCGAGCCTGGGCAGCCTCGGCGACCACCTCCGCGACCTGTACGACGGCGCGCACCCCGCCGAGTACGACGGCATCGCCGACGCCCTGTACGTGGCCTTCCAGACCGCCGCCGGGCTGGCCCCCGCCAAGAGCTACACCGGCTGCTCCGAGCACCCCAACGGCGCCCTCGACCCCGAGGCCCCCGACGGCTGGGGCCGCTGCCTCATCTGCAACGACCGGCGCCGCCTCGGACTCCGCGGCCGCGGCGGCGGCCCCGGAGCCGCCACCCCGCCCGCCGGGGAACAGCGGCGCCTGGGCTATCCCGTGCCGGAGCCCCCGTACACCCTCACGGCGCTGCGCACCTGCCTGCGCACCGTCGAGGACCAGCGCTTCCACCTCGGCCTGTCCTCACCGGCCGAGGACTTCGTCCGCATCGCCGACGACCTGCACCGCGCCTTCATCGTCGCGCGCGAACTGTCCCGCCCCCGCAACGCCTCGGGCTGCTCCGAGCACCCCGGGGCCCCCATCGACCCCGACGCACCGCCCGGCGAGGCCTGTATCTTCTGCGCCGGACGCAAGAGACGCGCGCAGCGCTCCGCGCAGACCCCGGAGATGCTCCCGCGCATCCGCCGGGGCGAGCGCAGGCAGCTGCAGCGCAGATTCGAGCGCCCGCCGGGCTGAGAACCGAAGGGACCGCAGATCACACACCCCGCGGACCCCGACCTCTCGGCTATCAGCCGCAGTCCGGCCATGGCGAACACGACCGTCGTTAAGGTGAACCACATGAGCTCTCCCGCCCGCTTCGACCGCGGCCACACCGACGATCTGATGACCTTTTTGACGGCCAGTCCGTCGCCGTACCACGCCGTGGCCAATGCGGCCGAGCGGCTGGAAAAGGCAGGCTTCAGGCAGTTGTCGGAAACGGACGCCTGGGACGCGAGCACCGGGGGCAAGTTCGTGCTCCGCGGCGGCGCGCTCATCGCCTGGTACGTCCCGGAGGGCGCGTCCGCGCACACCCCGTTCCGGATCATCGGCGCGCACACCGACTCCCCCAACCTGCGGGTCAAGCCGCTGCCCGACACCGGCTCGCAGGGCTGGCGGCAGATCGCCGTGGAGATCTACGGCGGCACGCTGCTCAACACCTGGCTGGACCGGGACCTCGGCCTGGCCGGCCGGCTGACCCTGCGGGACGGCACCGAGCGCCTGGTGAACGTGGACAGAGCGCTGCTGCGCGTCCCCCAACTCGCCGTGCACCTGGACCGGTCGGTGAACACCGACGGCCTGAAGCTGGACAAGCAGCGTCACATGCAGCCGATCTGGGGTCTGGGCGAGGTCCAGGAGGGCGACCTCATCGCCTTCCTGGAGGAGGAAGAGGGCCTGCCGCAGGGCTCGGTGGCCGGCTGGGACCTGATGGTCCACTCGATCGAGCCGCCCTCCTACCTCGGCCGCGACCGCGAACTGCTGGCCGGGCCGCGCATGGACAACCTGCTGTCCGTGCACGCGGGCGTCGCCGCGCTCGCCGCCGTCTCCACGTCCGAGGCGCTCGACCACATCCCGGTGCTGGCCGCCTTCGACCACGAGGAGAACGGCTCGCAGTCGGACACGGGCGCCGACGGCCCGCTGCTGGGGAACGTGCTGGAACGTTCAGTCTTCTCCCGCGGAGGCTCCTACGAGGACCGCGCGCGGGCCTTCGCCGGCACCATCTGCCTCTCCTCGGACACCGGGCACGCCGTGCACCCCAACTACGCGGAGCGGCACGACCCGTCGCACCACCCGCGTGCCAACGGCGGCCCCATCCTCAAGGTCAACGTCAACCAGCGGTACGCGACGGACGGCAGCGGGCGCGCGGTGTTCGCGAGCGCCTGCGAGCGGGCCGGCGTGCCGTGGCAGGCGTTCGTCTCCAACAACTCCATGCCGTGCGGCACGACGATCGGCCCGATCACGGCCGCCCGCCACGGCATCCAGACGGTGGACATCGGCGTCGCGATCCTGTCGATGCACAGCGCCCGCGAACTGTGCGGCGCGGACGACCCGTTCCTCCTGGCGAACGCCCTGGTGGCCTTCCTGGAGGGCTGACGCCCGACGCCCCCCTCGCGCAAGGACGCGACCCCGCCCCGGACTCGGTGTCCGGGGCGGGGTCGCGTCGTACGGGGCGGGGTCGCGTCGTACGGGCCCGTGGTCCGCCTACGCCTCGTCGTCGTCCATGCCGGCGAGGACGAGGGGGAGCCGGGTCGCCCCGCCGGCCGTGACGGTCACCGGCACGCCCCAGTCCTGCTGGTGGACGTGGCAGGCCGGGTACTCGTTGGCCGGGTCGTCGTCGCAGGACGCGGCCATCGCGGAGACGTGCAGGACGCCCTCGGTGACCTCCGGGTTCAGCTCCAGCTCCCGGAACAGGTCCGTACCGGCCCCGTCGCCGCCCGCCAGCAGCTCCGGCGGGGTCGAGGAGACCAGCAGGCGGGTGGACGGCCCGTAGCGGGTGTCCAGCTTCTGCCCGGCCGGCGCCCGGAAGACCACGTCGAGGCGGAGCGTGCCGGGCGCCACCTCGGTCGCCGCCCGCTGCGTGCGGTGCGCGACGGCGTCGACCCGTACGGCCTCCTCGGGCAGCCGCAGCCGGGTCAGCCGGTGCCGGGCCGACTCGACGACGACGATGTCCCCGCCGACGAGGACGGCGTCGCTCGGCTCGCGCAGATCGGTCGCCAGGGTGGTGACCTCGCCGGTGGCGGGGTCGTAGCGGCGCAGCGCGTGGTTGTACGTGTCGCAGACCGCGACCGAGCCGTCGGGCAGGGCGGTCACCCCGAGCGGGTGCTGGAGCAGCGCCTGGGCGGCGTCGCCGTCCCGGTGCCCGAAGTCGAACAGTCCGGTGCCGACGGCGGTGGTGACGGCGTACCCGCCGCCGTCGGCGTCACCATCGGCGGGGTGGACGTAACGCAGGGCGCTGGTCTCGGGGTCGGCGACCCACAGCCGGTCCCCGGCGGCCGCGAGCCCGGACGGCTGCGCGAACCAGGCCTCGGCTGCGGGCCCGTCGTGCAGCCCCTCGTTGGTCGTGCCGGCCGCGACCCCGACCGTCCCGGTCTCCGGGTCCCAGGTCCACAGCTGGTGGACGCCGGCCATGGCGATCCACACCCGGCCCCGCCACCAGGCGACGTCCCACGGCGAGGACAGGTCGACCTCCAGGGCCGGCCCGGAGGTCGGCGAGCCCTGCCACCACTGGCGCCCGGTGCCGGCGACGGTCTCCACGGTCCCCGTGGCGGGGTCGAAGCGGCGCAGCGCGTGGTTGACGGTGTCGGCGACGACGACCGTCCCGTCGGGCAGCAGCGCCAGCCCCTGCGGCTCGCTGAAGGCATCCGGGCCGAACCCGCGCTCGCCGCTGCCGATGCGGCGCACGACGCGCTCCCCGTCGGCGTCCAGCTCGACCAGCTGGTGCCGCGTCGAGTCGGACACCAGGAAGTTCCCCGAGGGCAGCAGCAGCGCCTTCCCGGGGAACCGCAGGTCGCTCGCCACCGGCTCGGGCGCCACGTACGGCCCGTCCCCGCGCCGCAGCGTCCCCTTGGCCTCGTGCTCGGCCTCCAGCTCCTCGACGAGCCGCGCGATGGCGTGCGCGTGCCCCTCGCCGGCGTGCTGGGCGACGACGTACCCCTCGGGGTCGATCACGACGAGCGTGGGCCAGGCCCGTACGGCGTACTGCTTCCAGGTGGCGAGCTCGGGGTCGTCGAGCACGGGGTGGTGCACCTCGTACCGCTCGACGGCATCGACGACGGCGGCGTGCTCGGCCTCGTGCACGAACTTCGGCGAGTGCACGCCGATGATCACGACGGTGTCGCGGTGCTTCTCCTCCAGCTCACGGAGCTCGTCGAGGACGTGGAGGCAGTTGATGCAGCAAAAGGTCCAAAAATCAACAACAACGCACTTACCTCGCAGGTCGGCGAGGGTGAGCTCTTCGCCCCCAGTATTGAGCCAGCCGCCCTTGCCGATCAGCTCGGGGGCACGGACACGGGCACGGCGGGGTGCGGGCGCGGGGGTGGGCGCCGGGACGGCATCGTTCATGCTTCAAGCTTGCCATCCGGGTGTAAACACCGGATCACACGCGTACGGCCGGGGGAGAGCGACGAATGAATGCGGACGGGAACGAGACGACTGCCGGTGAGACGGCGCGGACGGAACAGAGTTTCATGGCGCTGCCGAACCGCACCGAGGACGAGCGGGAGCCATTCGCCACGTCTCTGGAGGAGGTCGTTCGGATCCTCGGGCTCGCCATCGCTCCCGAGCCTCAGCCGGGTGGACCCCTGACCAGGGAGCACCGCGCTCGGGCGGCGCTGCGTGAGGCTTGCCGCCAAGGCATGGACCTGTCCGAGGGAGCGCTCGACGCACTCGTCCAGGCGGCCGTCCACGACCCCAACCCCAGTTCCAACCGTGGCTTCATCGAGCCGGCTCTGAACGGGTTCGGACACAGCCGCGTCCAATCCGCGCTGCTCGGGTACCTGCGGACCGGCACGGACCTTGAGCGCGCGGGCGCCGCGCGGGCCTGGTACTGGTCAGCCCTGCCACTGCGGATGCCCCTCGTACGGGCCGAGGGAGCCGCCGCCACCGGCCGGGCGCAGTCCGAAGCCGGCTCGGCCGTACGGGTCGAGTGGAACGAGGCTGCCCTGCGGGAGTTCGTCGGCAATGAGCACCTGGACGTCCGGCGCTGCATCCTGCCGGGCCTGTCGCTCCGAAAGGAGGCGTACTCGCCGGAGCTGCACGACCTGGTGGACACGGCGGTGTCGATAGGCCGGTCCCATCCGGACGAGTACATCCGCCACCGTGTGGAGCACCAGGTCCGCGACTGATCACGTACCGCAGTACCGCCCCACGGTGAAGCCGACGTCCCGGGATATATGTGGTTCCCGGGTTCCACAATGCAGGCGCTGACCGTGGATTCGTCGCCCCAGAGGCGGTCCTCCCGGCGCTGCGCACTTCGTCATGCCAATCGGAGACCGGCGGCGGGGTGCTCGGTGACGCTCACACAGCGGTGTCAGTAATGGTCAGCTCCGCCCAATGAATCCGAATGCGCTGCTCGGGGATGATCCTCTGCCCGCGTATCCCCTTGCTCACCTCAACGCGGTCCATGGCAAGCGACAGTCGTTCGCGCCGGTCTTCGTTCGTCGCGTCCGTCCATGCCCCGCGCAGGATGACGCCATCGCGCATGGGAGACACGTCGACGCACGGCAAGGGGAGCCTGTGGAGATCACCGCGGAGGCCGTCGATACGTCCCTTCAGGCGCTCTGAAAGCCGGTTGTAGCGTTCCGCGGCTGCCGCACCGCTGAACTCACCACGCACGTAGCGTGCTTCCTCCAGATCAGCCAGGCGGGCTTCCTCGTCCTGGATCTCCGCAGTGAGCGCATCGCGTTTCGCGAAGGCCTCCGGGTCCACACGGTGCATCCAGCGATCCGCGATCGCGGCGAGCAGCGGATCGTCCGGTTCGAGCGCCGGAAGCTTGGTGAGGAACTGTTCGGTCACGTACTGGTCAACCGCCTCAGCCAGCGCCGACGCTCCGACACACTGGTTGCCCGCGCGACGCGCCATGCACTGATAACTGCCGCCCACACGGTGCATCCGGCGACCGCAGCCAGGAACCGCACAGTAGACAAGCCCTGTGAGCAGCGCTGTTCCCCCGGGCTTCGGGCGCCGCCTTCCCGCATGGACGAACGTTCTGGATTCCAGCGTTCGGATGATCAGTTCACGCTCTCCGACCGTGATGATCCCCTCGCCGCTCCCAACCGTGTCGAGCGTCTGGGGATCCCGGTACGGAAAGACCCTGCCCGTGTACTTCCGCTCGCCGTCGCCCGTCTCGACCGTCTCGGATTCCGGCATCAGACCGGCGAAGGCCGGAGAACGCAGGAGCTGCATGATGCTGGCCGCGTTCCACTGGCCGCCCCTGGGCGACAGGATCTCGTACTCGTTGAGGAGTCGGGCAATCTTGACCAACGATGTTCCGGCAAGCGCTTCGTCCGCGATCAGGCGGGCGTAGACGGCATGCTCCCGGTCGTGGACGAGCTTCTTGGTCTTCTCGTCGATGAGCAGCCCGTAGGGAGCCTGTCCGCCGATCCACTGGCCCCTGCTGCGGAGGTAGCGCTTGGCGTGGCCGACGCGCGTACCGAGATTCTTCGATTCGGACCGGGCGAGCTCGGCGAGCATCGCGACGGCCATGCGCGCCGAGTCGTTCGAGGTGTCGAGACCGTCCAGAACCGAGACGAGACGGGCGCCGGCCTTCTCGATGTCGTCGAGCACCCTGCCCACCTGCCCGATGCCCTTGCGCGAAAGCCGGTCCAGCTTCCAGACGATCAGCGTGCCGACGACACCCGCCGTGACTGCCGCCAGCGCGGCATCGAAGCCCTTGCGCTGAACGGTCCTGTACCCGGAGCGCCCTCTGTCTACGTGCACCTTGCGGACGGTCAGTCCACTGCCTTCGGCCCAGGCACGGCAGTCGGCTTCCTGCCGTTCGATTGCGGTCTTGCCGTCCCGGTCAAGGGACAGGCGGAGATACAGGTCACAGATCGTGTCTTGATGCACACGCTCAGTGTGACTACACATTCGGTGGCCTGTTGCCGACTCCGAAAAATCGAGAACGGCACCTCCTCCTCGCAGGCCGGCAAGGGTATGAAGCGTGTCGGCTGCCCGAGCCGTTCGGGATCGAGCTGGACACCAGCGGGCTCTGAGCGCGCGCCGCGGGTCAGTGGAAGAGGGCGCTCAGGCGGGGGAGGCGGGCTGCGGTCTGCGGGCTGTCGCCGAAGTCGAAGTCCCAGGCCGGGTCCGGCGGCGGGTAGGCGATCGTGAACGAGTCCGCCGGGAAGGCGCGGCCCGTCGCGCACTCGTACGCGGTCCAGGCGATCGTGAGGGCCCGCTCGTCCTCCAGGCCGAAGCCCTCGCGGGCCGCCTCGCGGACCGCCGGGAGCTCGGCCAGGGAGTCCGGGTCCGCCAGGGCCGCGGTGAAGACGGCCTCGCCCTGCGTGAGGAGCCAGCCGCGGAAGCGGTCGAAGCCGTCGTCCGAGCAGCCGCCGTTGATCACGTACGCCGCGGCCCGGAGCGGACTGCGGTAGGAGTCCGCCAGGAGGTCCCACAGCACCTGCTGGGCGGCCGCGATCTCCCCCTCCGGGAGGGCCGCCAGGAGCTGCGCCGTGCGCGCCGCGACCTCGTCCGGACCGGCCTCCGCGCGGGCCGTGCCGATCAGCTTCCAGAGCGTCTGCTTGTCCATGGGGGGAGCCTCGCAGCCGGGTCTGACATCACGACCCGCCGCAGGGCGTCAGGCCGGGCGTCAGGCCGGGCGTCAGGCCGGGCGTCAGGCCGGGCGTCAGGCCGGGCGTCAGGCCGGGGGTCAGGCCGGGGGTCAGGCCGGGGGTCAGGCCGGGGGTCAGGCGCCGAAGGCGTGGAGGGAGCGGGCGAAGGCCTCGACGAAGGAGTCCCGGACCGGTTCGGGGAGCAGGTCGAGCGAGAGGTACGGGTTGAGGTCCTCCAGCTCCACCAGCAGCAGCTCGCCCGACGGCGCCCGGCAGGCGTCCACCCGCTGGATGCCGTGGTCGAGGGTGTTCCAGGCGATGAACGCACGGGCGAAGTCGAGGTCCGCCGCGGTCGGTTCGTAGGGCGTCAGCTCCCAGCGGCGGGCCGGGTCGGGGGCGTACAGGGCGTACTGGAAGGCGTCGTCGACGAAGTAGAAGGACACCTCGTACGCGAAGTCGATGCGCGGCTGGACGAGGATCTCCCCCGCCGTGCCCTGCGGGGTCGCGGTGAAGGTGAGGCCGATGGAGTCGGCGCCCTGCTTCGGCTTCACCGCGTACTCGGCCACCTGCGGCAGCTCGCCGACGCGGGCGGGGTCGTCGACCGTCGGGATGACGGGGTAGCCGGCGGCCGTGAGGTCGATCAGGTACTGCTTGCCGGCCATGTCGCCGCGGCCGGTGAGCGGGTTGTAGACGGGCGTTCCGGCGGCGAGCGCGGCGGACCGGAAGGCGTCGTAGGCCTCCTGGTAGTGCAGGACCGGCCCGCTGTTGCGGACGACGACCGCGTCGAAGCCGGACATCAGGGCGCGGGCGTCCCCCGGATGGCACAGGGCCACGTCGAAGTGGGCCCGAAGCCGGGAGGTGAGGAATATGTCCTCGTCGCAGTAGCGGCGGCCGCGCGCCGGGTACGCCAGGTCGGTCACGTAGAGCAGAGGCATGACAGCAACCTATCGCGGGCACGGATCAGCGCATGAAATACCTCGTACGGGACAAAATGCTGGCCCTCGGCGACGACTACTGGATCGAGGACGAGAACGGCCGCCACGCCTTCCTCGTCGACGGGAAGGCGCTGCGGGTCAAGGACAAGCTGGAGCTGAAGGACCCCGACGGGCAGATCCTGATCACCCTGCGGGAGAAGCTGTTCTCCTTCCGCGACGCGATGACCCTGGAGCGGGACGAGGAACGGCTCGCGGTGATCCGCCGGAAGCGGTTCTCGCTGCTGCGCAACCACTTCCGCGTAACCCTGGTCGAGGGCACGGAGCTGGACGTCAGCGGGCGGATCCTGGACCGCGAGTTCAAGGTCGAGTACGAGGGGGAGCTGCTCGCGCTGATCTCGCGGCAGTGGTACCGGGTGCGCGAGACCTACGCGGTCGACGTGATCCGGGAGGACGCGGACGCGGCGCTGCTGATCGCGGTGGCGGTGTGCGTGATCCGCATGGCGGAGAAGGAACGCGACGACGACGCCTGACCGGACCACCGGCGCCCCGGGCCGGCGGCACCGGGCGGCCGGGTGACCGGGCGGCCCGGTGACCGGCGCCCGGAGGCCGTCCCCCGGGCGCCCGGCACCACGGCCGGCGGGTCAGTGGGGGAGGCGGCGGTCCTTCAGGGCGGGGAACTGGGCGCGGGTCTCCGTGACCTTCGCCGGGTCCAGGTCCACGGTCAGCACGTCCTCGCCCGGCCCCGCCTCCGCCAGGACCTCGCCCCAGGGGTCCACCACCAGGCTGTGCCCGGCCTGCTCGACCCCCGCGTGGGTGCCGGCGAGGCCGCAGGCCAGGACGTACGCCTGGTCCTCCACGGCCCGGGCCCGGCTGAGCAGGGTCCAGTGCGAGCGGCGGCGCGCCGGCCAGCCCGCCGCGACGACCAGCGTCGTCGCCCCGGCGTCGACCAGGCCGCGGAACAGCTCCGGGAAGCGCAGGTCGTAGCAGGTGGCGATGCCGAGGGTCTGCTCCGGCAGGGCCACCGTCGTCAGGGAGTCGCCCGGCGACATGAGCACGGCCTCGCCCTGGTCGAAGCCGAACCGGTGGATCTTGCGGTACGTGGCGGCCAGCTCGCCCGCCGGGGAGATCACGAGGGCGGTGTTGTAGAGCGAGCCGTCGCCCGCCCGCTCCACGATCGAGCCGGCGTGCAGCCACGCTCCGGCGTCGCTCGCCGCCTTGGACATGGCCTCGAAGGTCGGGCCGTCCAGCGGCTCGGCCTCCGTCTCGAACTGTTCGTAGGCGAAGGCCCCCACGGTCCACAGTTCGGGCAGCACGACGAGGTCGGAACCCGCCTGTTCCCGTACGAGGTCGGCCGCCCGGGACCGCCGGGCCGTCACCGACTCACCGTCGTTCACCGCGATTTGGATCAGCGAGGCGCGCACACTACCACCGTCCTGGCTTTCAAGCCGTCAACTCGGGCCTACGATCGTCACACGAAAGCACTGCCGGGGTGCTCACCGGCAGCGTAGTTTTGGAAACCAAGCCCGCAGCTTCCGAAAACGCGCCACTGAACAGCACCGCGAGGGGTCCCGTTGACCGTCCATCCCAGCCTTCAGCCCTATGCCGACGCGTGGACGCATTCCATCGAGGCGATATCCGAGCTGGTCCTCCCGCTGCCGGAGGGCGAGTGGAACCGGGCGACCCCGTGCCCCGGCTGGTCGGTCCGTGACGTGGTGTCACACATCATCGGCATCGAGTGCGAGCAGCTCGGGGACCCGCGGCCGATCCACACCGTGGCGCGGGACCTGCGGCACGTGGTCGACGAGTTCACCCGGTACATGGAGGTGCAGGTCGACGTACGGCGCCACCACACCGCGCCGGAGATGACCTCGGAGCTGGAGTACACCGTCATCCGGCGCATGCGGCAGCTGCGCAACGAGAAGCGGGATCCGGCCACGATGGTGCGGGGGCCGCTCGGGGACCAGGTGTCGCTGGAGCAGGCGCTGCGGATGCGCGCCTTCGACGTGTGGGTGCACGAGCAGGACCTCCGCCAGGCGCTGGGCCGGCCCGGGAACTGGGACGCGCCGGGCGCGCACGTCGCGCAGGACATGCTGCTGTCCGGGCTGCCGAAGGTCGTCGCGAAGAAGGCCGGCGCGCCCGCGAACTCGGCCGTGGTGCTCGACGTGCACGGGCAGCTGGAGTTCATGCGGACGGTACGGGTCGACGCGCAGGGCCGGGGCACGCTCGACAAGGCGCCCTCGCTGGGCCCGGCCGTGACGCTGGCCATGGACTGGGAGACGTACGTACGGCTGGCGGCGGGCCGTGTGCGGCCGCACGCGGTCGCCGACCGGGTGAAGGTGGAGGGCGACGCCGAGCTGGCGGACGCGATCCTGACGCAGTTCGCCGTCACCCCGTAGCCCCCGACCGCGGAGCCGTCGGACCGTAGCCCCTGACGCCGTGGCCCCTGATGGCGTGGCCGTCAGGCCGGCGCGGGTTCCGGAGCCGCCGCGGCGGGGCCGGTCGGAGCCGGCACCGGTGCGCGCAGCTCCCGTTCGCGGGCCAGCGCACGGCCGCGGAGCCCGAGGATCCGGCTGACGCCCACGGCCTCCAGGACGAACACGGTGGAGAAGGCGATGCGGTAGTTGTCGCCGGTGGCGTCCAGCAGCACGCCCACCGCCAGCAGGGTGGTCATCGTCGCGAGGAAGCCGCCCATGTTCGTGATGCCGGAGGCGGTGCCCTGGCGTTCCGCCGGGTTGGCCGGACGGGCGAAGTCGAAGCCGATCATCGAGGCCGGCCCGCAGGTGCCGAGCACCAGGCAGAGCGTGACGAGCAGCCACATCGGGGCCCGGTCGCCGGGGTAGACGAGGACGGCGGCCCACAGCGAGGCGGTCAGCCCGACCGTGCCGAGGGCGAGCGGGAGCCGCGCGGACTGGCGGCGGCCGACGAGCTGCCCGTAGATCAGCCCCAGCGCCATGTTCGAGGCGACGACGAGCGTCAGCAGCCCGCCCGCGGTGGTGCGCGACAGCCCCTGCGCCTCCACGAGGAACGGCATGCCCCACAGCAGCAGGAACACCATGGCCGGGAACTGCGTGGTGAAGTGCACCCACAGGCCGAGCCGGGTGCCGGGCTCCCGCCAGGACGCGGTGATCTGGCGGCGCACGAACCCCCCGCCGGCCCCCGCGCCCTTCCCCGGCTCCCGTTCCCGTTCCCGTTCGCGCTCCCGCGGCGGCGGTCCGTACCCCTCCGGGTGGTCCCGCAGGAACAGCACCAGCGGGACCAGGACGACCAGCCCCGCCACCGCGCTGCCCGCGAACGCCGCGACCCAGCCGACGCCGTGCAGTACGGGCGCCAGCACCAGCGTGGAGACCAGGTTGCCCGCCATGCCGACGAGCCCGGCGAGCTGCGCCATCAGCGGCGCCCGCCGGGCCGGGAACCACCGGGTGCCCAGCCGCAGTACGGAGATGAAGGTCATGGCGTCGCCGCAGCCCAGCAGGGCGCGGGCGGCGAGGGCCATCCCGTACGACGGGGACAGCGCGAAGCCGAGCTGTCCGGCGGTGAACAGGACGGCGCCGAGCGTCAGCACCTTCTTGGTGCCGAGCCGGTCCACCATCAGGCCGACGGGTATCTGCATGCCCGCGTAGACCAGCAGCTGGAGGAGGGAGAAGGCGGACAGCGCCGAGGCGTTGACGTGGAAGCGGTCGGCGGCGTCGAGGCCGGCCACGCCCAGGCTGGTGCGGAAGATCACCGCGACGAAGTACACGGCGACGCCGATGGACCAGACGGCGACGGCCCTGCGCCCGCCCGGGGGGTCCTTCACGACCGGCCCGGGGCTCGTCGAACGGGTGCTCATCGGCCCGGCCCCCGGACCAGTGCCTCGACCCGGCCGATGTGGCCGCGGACCGCCGCGGCGGCCGTCTCCGCGTCCCCGGACCGCAGCGCGTCGAGGATCTCGGCGTGCTCGGCCAGCGTGCGCTCCACCCGGTCCGGATGGGCGTGCAGCAGGGCCACGCCCATCCGCAGCTGCCGGTCGCGGAGCTGGTCGTAGAGGCGGCACAGGATCTGGTTGCCGGCGCTGCGCACGATCTCGGCGTGGAAGCCCCGGTCGGCCGCCATCAGCGCGGGCAGGTCTCCCGAGGCGGCGTGCCGGCGGTGCTCCTCCAGCAGCGCCGCGAGCCGGTCCAGCAGCCCGGGGGGCGCGGGCACGGCCCGGCGTACGGTGAACTCCTCGACCAGCAGCCGGGTTTCGAGGACGTCGGTGATCTCCTGCACGGAGACCGGCAGGACCAGGGCGCCCTTCTTCGGGTAGAGCTTCAGCAGCCCCTCGGTCTCCAGGCGCAGCAGCGCCTCGCGGACCGGCGTGCGGGACACCCCCACGGCGTCGGCGAGTTCGCCCTCGGTGAGGAGGGTGCCGCCTTCGTAGCGCCGGTCGAGCACGCCTTCCTTGACGTGCCGGTAGACCCGGTCGGCGGCGGTCACGGTACTGCTGGCGGCTGGCATGCGCACAGCATAGATACAACAGGGGTGCAAGCCGGCGCCCGGTCCAGGATGTGGACCGGGCGGAGGGGGCCGACCCGGACGGGTCCCGCTGCACCGAAGGATGTAGTGCGGTTTCGTCCGCCCGCACGACGTGCGGGGCCGCGCCCGCCGGGACGCTGGAGCCATGGCCGACATCCTGCTCACCCCCGCCGCCGCGGACGCGAAGGCGAGCCGCCGCCTGCCCCTCCTCGACGTGCTGCGCGGCGCCGCCATCCTCGGCACGCTCATGACCAACGTGTGGATCTTCGCCTCGCCCGGCTCGGAGCTGGCCGTTCTCCAGGGCGGCCTCGGCGCGGGCGACCCGCTCGCCGACCCCTCCGCCGCCCGCATCGCCGAGACCGTCTTCCGGGCGATCGCGGACGGCAGGTTCCTGGCCCTGCTGACGGTCCTGTTCGGCGTGGGCCTGGCCGTCCAGTACGACTCCGCGGCCCGCCGCGGACAGCCCTGGCCCGGCCGGTACCGGCGACGGGCCGCCTTCCTCTTCGCCG
Organism: Streptomyces sp. NPDC048461; assembly: GCF_055587105.1. Taxonomy (NCBI): domain Bacteria; kingdom Bacillati; phylum Actinomycetota; class Actinomycetes; order Kitasatosporales; family Streptomycetaceae; genus Streptomyces; species Streptomyces sp. NPDC048461. The sequence continues at coordinate 203,824 of NZ_JBVJGW010000004.1, forward strand.
AGGGCACCGTCCACTTCCTGCTCGTCTTCGCCTGGGACGTGCTGATGGGGTACGCGGTCACCGCGCTCCTCGTCGCCCGGCTCCTGGCCCGCTCCGAGAAGGTCCGCCGCCGGGTCATGTGGGCGGCCGGCGGGATGCACCTGACCCTGATCGCCCTGCTCACCCTCGCCCTGGCGGCAGACGGGTCCGGGGAAGGCCCCGGCGGGCCGGACCCGGACGCCGTCGCCCTGTACGCGGAAGGAAGCTGGGGCGAGCAGATCGCCTTCCGCGCGCAGCACGCCGGGGTCCTGCGCATCGAGCCCGTCGTCACCTTCGGGCTGCTGGTCTTCCTCTTCCTCCTCGGCGTACGGCTGTACCGCGCCGGCGCCTTCGCCGACACCGCCGCCGGCCGCCGCATCCGGGTCCGGGCGGCCGCCTGGGGACTCGGGCTCGGGCTGCCGCTGACCGCCGCGACCACCCTCGGCGGTGAGGGCTTCTTCCTCCTGGGCCGCTACGCCGTCGCCCCGCTGGTCGCCGTCGGCTACATCGGCCTGATCGGCACCGCCCTCGACCGGCTGTGGATCCCCCGCCCGCTGGTCGGCGCCCTCTCCGGCATCGGCCGCACCGCACTGTCCTGCTACGTCGCGCAGAACGTGCTCTGCGTCCTGCTCTGCTACGGGATCGGGCTGGGCCTCGCCGAGCGGTACGCCGGGCACGGCCCCTGGTGGGTGATGGGCCTGTGGGCGGCCGTGGGCCTGGCCCTGGCCGCCGGGTCGTGGCTGTGGCTGCGCCGGTTCGAGCGGGGCCCCCTCGAAGCGGTGCAGCACCGGGTGCTCAGGCCCCGGCGCTGACCTCCACGTCCAGCACGAACTCGTCGTACGGGGCCTCCTGCGGGTAGGCCGGCCGCACCTGCGCGAAGCGGATGCGGGCCCGGCCGCCGGGCGGGCGGCCCCGTACGACGTACGACCGCTCCACCGCGGCGCCGGGTACGGGCGGGGCGGCGCCCGGGGCGGGCGGGGCGGTCGCCGGCGGGGCGGGGGCGGGCGGGGCGGGGGCGGGGGCGGGCGGGGCGGGGGCGGGGGCGCCCTCCGCGACCGCCACCGCGTCGGCGTCGCCCGTGACCTGCCAGGTCCACACGTACCCGCGCGCCCCGCGCCCGGTGAGCCGCAGCTCGTACGCCTCCCCGGGGTCCAGCACGATGCTCCGTACCTCCACCGGGCTCCTTCCCGCGCCTCGCCCCTCAGACGGGGCCGATGACGGCCCCCTCGTGCCAGCCGGCGCCGTCCCGCCAGTAGTGCTGGAGCAGGCGGTCCGTGCGCAGGGCGACGACTTCCAGGTTGAACCCGAAACTGCCCTGGAGCATCCCGGTGACCGCGAGCACGTCGTGCCCGAAGACCGCGCTGCGGGTCCAGGCCGAGCCGGAGGCGTTGCCGCGCCACCAGTGCTCCACGCGCCCGCCGGCGACGGCCACGCACAGCTCGTAGTTCCCGGCGGTGTCCTCGTCGGCGGCCCCGTACTGGCCCTCGATCAGGCAGGGCGCCGACACGGCCCCGGCGCCGAAGACCTCCCCGGGCCGCCAGGCGAAGCCGTTCGCGTCGTCCCGCCACCACAGCTGCATCCGGCCGTCGGTCAGGGCGGCGACCAGGTCGAGGCGCCGGGACCGGGTCTGGACCAGGGCGGGGCCGTGATGGGCGATGCCGGAGCCGAAGCGGCCGCCGTCGTGCCACGACCAGGGGGCGCCGTTGATCCGCCACCAGTGGTTCAGCCGCCCGTCGGCGGTGCGGACCACGGCCTCGAAGTTGCCCGGCTTGCCGTAGTCGCTCTGGATGAACGCGGGGGTGGCGCCGGGCGCCGCGTCCCCCGGTCCGAAGGCGCCGCCGTCGCGCCAGACGCGGGCGGACTGCTCGAAGAACCAGTGGCGCAGCCGGCCGCCCGTGGTCACGTGCAGGGACTCCATGTTGCGGTTGTAGGTGCTGCCGGTGAAGGCGGGCTGCCCGGAGGCGTCGTGCGCGAAGGCCTCGGCGCGGGTCCAGGCGAACGGCGCGTCGCCCTCGCGCCACCAGTGCTGGAGGCGGCCGCCGGTGGTGGTGGCGAGGAGCTCGAAGTTGCGGTGGGCGCGGCCGTTGCCGCTCTCGTAGACGTTGCCGGCGTGCAGGCGGCGCTTGCTCCACGGGTCGATGTTGGTGCCGCGCAGGCCGCACTTGGCCCAGTGGTCGATGTTGACCTCGCCGTAGGCGATCCGGCCGTAGCCGCCGACGTGGTAGCCCGTGCCCCAGGAGTTCTTGAACAGCCAGCAGCCGGCCGCGTCGTCGTACCCGACGATCAACACGCAGTGTCCGCCCGCGAGTTGTCCGGCGGTGCGGTGGTAGACGCCGGAACCGAGGGCGAAGAAGTCGTCGTACACGTCGAAGCAGGCCGTCAGCGGGCCCACCGTGTCCAGCCAGACCTTCTGCTGCTCGACGTCGCCGAGCCGGACGTAGTCGGTGATCCGTACGGTCCTCCCCGACCGGTCCCAGCTCGGCGTGTACTCGGCCCGCCAGGCGTCGCGGCGGGCGGCGGGCAGGCCCGGGGGCGGGGTGCTGTACGGCCAGCAGTCCGGGTCGGCGAGGCCGCCGTTCGCCTTGACCCAGTCCAGGGCCGTCTCGGGGTTGCCGCCCTGCCCGCAGGGGCACTTGAGCCCGTCGTGCACGTCCCCCTCGGAGCGCTCGGCCCAGACGCAGTGCTCGATCCGGGCCATGGACTCCACCAGCCCGGCCGCGCCGAAGGCCCAGCAGGAGCCGCAGGGGTTCTGGTCCTTCACCTTGGTGATCCAGGGCCACCCCCAGCGGCCGCGCCAGTCCACGGCCGCGGGCCGGGCCGCGGCGGCCGCCGCCCCGGGCAGCAGGCCGTGCGCGGCGCGCCGCCGGGTGAGGTGCGGATTGCCGCTCTCCCGTCCGACGAGCGCGCGGAGATCGACCGTGCCCGCGTCCTCGGCGGTGGTCAGGTTCGTCCCCGGCTCCAGACCGAGCGCGGGCCGCGGCAGCGGCTCCGCGTCGGCCAGGTGCTCCAGGACCGACCACCGCGCCCCGTACGCCGCGAGCCGCGCCCGCAGCTCCCCCACCGTCCGTACGGTCTCCTCCGGCATGGCGGCCCCCCAGCTGCAACCGTTTGATGCGAGACACGGGAGCGTCCCCCGGCCGGAGGGGGACGTCAAGGGGGTCCGAACGGTCGCGCGGAGGCACGGGGGGCGTGCCGCTCCGGCTCCGCCGGGGAGGCCGGACGACCGGACTCCGCCGGGGCGGCGCCAGGCCGTCCGCGCGGCCGCCTCAGTCCCCGCCGCCTCCGCCCCCGCCTCCGCCTCCGCAGGAGTGGCCGGGGTGGGCGGGGTGGCCGGGGTGATCACCGCCTTCGGCCCGGTCCGCCCGTTCGGCGCGGTCCATGCCCCGGTCCAGGGTGCGGCCGATGCGGTCCAGGGCGCGGCCGATCATGCTCGTGTCCAGCGGGGCGTGCGGGGTGGAGCGCCGCCGCGCCCGGGGCACCGGCCGGCCCTCGAAGACGTACGCCGGCCACCGCCCGTCCGCCCGCGCCGCCGCGAGCGCCCGCCGCCCGGCGGCCGTGGGGCGCCGCCGGCCCAGCAGCCCCGCCTCGACCAGCGCCCGCCGGACCGCGGCCACCTCCGGCCCGGCCGCGACGGCGGCCAGCACGACGGCCAGGGCCTTCCCGCGCGGGCACAGCCGCAGCACCGCCCGCTCGACGGGGTGCGCGCCGTCCGCGGCCTCCCGCGCTGCCCGCACCCGGGGCCCGGTCAGGGTGACGGCCCCCCGGTCGCGCAGCCTCAGCACGGCCGCCTCGGCCACCCGGCGCGGTCCCCCCGCGAGGAGGGCCGCCTCGTACACGTCCACGATGTCCACGCCGGGTTGATGTCCGCGGGCCGGCCCGGCCGAACCGCGGGGACCCGTATTCAGAGGTGAACCTGAGGTTCCGTCAGGCGGCGGCCAGGGCCTCGCGGATCCGTCCGAGCGAGGGATTGACCATCGCCGGCCCGTCGCCGACGACCACGGTCGGCACGGTCTCGTTCCCGTCGGCGACGCTCCGCACGAAGGCCGCCGCGTCCGGGTCCCGCCAGATGTCGACCTTCCGGTAAGGGATCCGCGCGAGCCGCAGCCGCGCGCGCAGCCTGATGCAGTACGGACACCCGGGCCGCCAGTACAGCGTGACCGCCGTCACCACCCCACCACCCCGCACACCGTCACGGGCACACCCTCGTTCATGGCCTGTCCCTCGTAGGTCGATTCTTCGAATGCGGACTCTGACCGACCCGCGACGCCCGTGCCCGGCACGGGTGACCCTTCAGTCCTGGGGCGATGGCGGGGTGAAGCTGATTCCGCCGGTGATGGTGTGGGCTTGGACGCTGTGCCCGCGGACGGTGCCCGTGATGCTGTTGTGGGCCGTTCCGCTCTCCGTCTCCTGTGGTGGCGAGAGTTCCACGAGGAGTGCGCGCAATTGCGCGGCGGCTTCGGGGTTGGTGCTCAGGGTGCGGCGCATGCGGGCCCGCCAGTCCTCCTCCAGCATGTCCGCGGTGGGCCGGGGGTTTCCTCGTGCGCGAGCGGCTGTGAGTTCGGTTCGGGAATTCTCCAGTTCACCTTCGACCGCCTCTGCCTCGGCTCGGTCGCGGCCGATGAGCCGGGCAGTTCGGGCGCGGATGTCGGCCCATCCTTCCGTGGCCATCGCCGATATGAGGGCCGTTGCCCCGGACATGGCCAGGGCTGCCAACTCGGCTTCCATCTCTATGCCTCCGCCGGTCACGATGGTCTTCCCCTGTGGGGCACGGTCCGGCCGGGCGCCGGACAGGGGATGCTTCCCCGCTCCGAGGCGGCAGCATGCCGCGGATCGCTCGCCGCATGCGGCTGCCGCCCTCTCGCGGTCGGGGCGGTCGCGCGGGTTGAGGCTTCTCTTCCGGGTGATGCCGGAGATCCTGGAGGTGAGGTTGAACCACATGAGGAAAGCTCTTCTCCACTGGTCAGACGCTGGCGGACCACCGTTCCCACCCATGCCGCCCGTGTGTGTCGAATCAGTGGGAACGCCAACTCCGTTGCGCTAGCTTGTAACTCCAAGAGTTGCATCGGACATGGAGGGTGACCATGACGAGTGGCGTTTGGAGTCCCGACCCGCAGGCATCGTTAGTCCGTCGTCTCGGCATCGCGCCGACGGATCCGGGCAGCGGTCGCGACCCGGGAGAGACAGGCAGCGGTGGCGAGGGGGGTTGCCCGGATGTCTGGGAGCTGGACAACGGGGACGTCGTCGTGATCGGACGCGACCTGACCGAGAACTATGCCGGACGTCTTCCGAACGGGGTTAGTGTCAGCGCGGGCGAGCGTCTTGTGGTGATCCCCCGGGGAATGGCCAGGGCGGTACGGAGCGAAGCCCCGGATGCTTGAGGAACTGGCGGACGCATCGGGCGAGAGGCTGCTCGGGGAAGCCTACTGGTCGGATTTCGAGAAGCGCTTCTGGAGGATCGGCCGGCCCGGGTTCTGGAAACTGGAACGCCTCCAGGAATTCCGGGAGCCCGCGGACGACAGCTGGGTCGCCTTCTCCAAAGGCGACTGGCAGGCGGCCCTGGCCCTGCTGGACAACCGCCGCGAGGCCCTCACACAGCACTACGCCAAGCTGCGGTCCCACGGGATCGAGACCTGGCGCATCAGGGTGGTGGAGGAGCCTCTCACCGACTACATGCGCTGGGAGCTGCGCCTGCTGCTCATGCGGGACGACCTCGGCGGCCACACCAGAGTGATCGATGCGTCGCGGGTCCGCCCGTACGAAGAGGACGGCGTGCTGCCCGAGTTGATCACCTTGGGCGATGAGGTGGTGTACAGCCTGCTGTACGACGAGAGCGGTCTCCAGGAGGGCGCCGTCCGCTACACCGGGCGTGATCTGGTGACCCGCTGCCGGGAGTTCGTGCAAGGGCTCTACGGCGAGGGGGAAGGCATCGGGGAGTACCTCAGCCGGGAGGGGATCCTGCCGGCGCGAGAGCAGCATTGATGGCATCGTCGTCCGACGAGCCCCCACACATCGAATCGCATTCCGACCTGTCCGGATCCGCGCGCGACGTCGTGCAGGCCGGAAACGTGCACGGCGGAGTCCACTTCCATCGTGCTACGCACCCGAGTCGCCCCGATCCTCCTCGGCAGCTTCCTCCGGATGTCGGAGGATTCGTCAATCGCCACCATGAGCTCTCGGCGCTCGAGGCGGTCCTGGGTCGGGAGCGGGGCGGCGCTTCGGGGGCCACCGGGGTCTACGTCATCACCGGGACAGCCGGCGTGGGCAAGACCTCGCTGGCCCTGCACTGGGCGCACGGGGTACGCGACCGGTTCCCCGGTGGCCAGCTGTACGTCAACCTACGCGGCTACGATCCCGGCGACCCCGTCACGGCGGAGCAGGCCCTCGACCACTTCCTGCGGGCCCTGGGCATCGCCCCCGCCTCGGTACCGGCACGCCTGGAGGACCGTTCCGCCCTCTTCCGGTCCCTGCTCGCCGATCAGCGTGCGCTCGTGATCCTGGACAACGCGTCGACGGTCAGCCAGGTCCGGCCGCTGCTCCCGGGAAACCCGGACTGCCTCGTTCTGGTGACCAGTCGGCACCGCTTTTCCGGTCTGGTCGCCCGGGACGGCGCACACAGGCTCGTGCTGGACGTGTTCTCCGAGCTGCACGCGGTGCAGCTGCTCCACACCGTGACGGCGGGGTACCGGGTACTCCCCGACAGCGACACGGAGCTGTCCGAGCTCGCCCGCTTGTGCGCTCGGCTGCCGCTGGCCCTGCGGATCGCCGCCGAACGTGCGTCCAGCAGACCGCTGATGCCCCTCGACGAGCTGATAGCGGACCTGCGGGACGAGTCGGCGCTGTGGGGAGCGCTGACCGCGGAGGAGGACGACGAGTCCGACGCCGTGCGGACGGTCTTCGCCTGGTCCTACCGGGCCCTCTCGGACGCGGCCGCCCGAATGTTCCGGCTCGTGGGCCTGCACCCCGGCCCCGAGTTCGGCGTGTCCGCCGCAGCCACTCTCGCCGGCACCTCTGTCCCGGCGGCCCGCCAGACGCTCGACGTCCTCACGGGAGCGCACGTCCTCGAACAGGCCGCGCACGGAAGGTTCCAGTTCCACGACCTCTTGCGGGTCTACGCCGCGCAGCAGGCCGCGCAGTACGAAGACGAGGGAGCCAGGGCCAGTGCGCTGGCCCGGCTCCTGGACCACTACCTCCACTCGCTGGCTCGTGCGGTCTCGCGCATCGCCCCTCTGGACCGGCTCGTCCCGCTGACCGAGCCGCGCTCCGGAGAGGTCCTGGCGGAGTTCGCCGACAGTGCGGCTGCCTGGCAGTGGTTCGAGCTGGAGCAGGCCAACCTCGTGGCCGCCGTCCACGCGGCCGCCTCGGGAGGACGACACGAAATCGCCTGGCGGATCGCCGCGTTGCTGCGCAGCGTCTACGTGAGCCGCAACCCGTTCCGGGAGTGGATCGCCGTGTCCGAAACCGGGCTGGCATCCGCAACCGCCATCGGGGACCGGCGGGGACAGGCGGAACTGCGTGACAGCCTGGGCAAGGCGTACTTGCAGTCGCAGCGGCTCGACGAGGCCGAGGCGCACCACTGTGAGGCGCTACGGCTGCGTCGGGACACCGGCGACCGCTACGGCGAAGGCATCGCCGTCAACGCCCTGGGTCTGCTCGCCTGGCGGCGCCGCAACCTCAGGGCCGCCGAGGAGCGGTTCCAGCAGGGGCGGGAGATCTTCCGCGGACTGGCCGACCAGCGATGGGAGGCCCTGCTCCTGTCGAACCTGGGCATGACCCGGTTCGACGGGCTGCAGCTTGACGCGGCGGAGGCTGACCTCGCCGCATCGGTACGGCTCTGCCGGGAGGTGGGGGACAGGGCCAACGAGGGAAACGCCCTGTTCTACCTGTCCATGGCGCAACGGGAGCGGGGCGAACCAGAGGCCGCCCTGTCGACCGTGCGGCAAGCACTCGACATCGCCCGGACGGACCGGCTCACTGCATGGGGAGCGTTCTGGCTCCTGGAACTCGCCCGGATCCAGCGCGCACTCGGAAAGCCGGGCGAGGCCCTCGCGTCCTGTCAGGAATCGGCAGTGGTCCAGCGGAAGATCGGTGACCGCAACCGCGAGGCGGCGGCGCACGACTGCGCGGGAGAGGCATACCGGGATCTCGGCCGCCTCACCGAGGCCGCAGGCTTCCACCGCATGGCGATCAGCGTGTACCGCGATACGCGGGATCAATGGGCCCTCGCGAGGGCACTGGTCAATCTGGCTCTGGCCCTGTCCGGTACCGGTGATGAGCAGGAGGCCGCGGACTGTGCCGCGGAGGCCTCAGCCATCCTGAGCGGTTTCGACGACACCCGCGCTACGGCCGAGCGCGAGCGGATCGCGGGGCTGGCCCCGTGAGCGAGCGCCTCGCGGCCGGTCCGGCGGCCGACGCCATCCCGACATTGATGGAACGCCACAATCGCAGACTGCACCGGATCGACCCCCGGGTGGCATCCGCGCCCGCGTTGGTCGACGACCCGGACCTGGCAGTCTCCAGCAGGAACGGGGCCTTCGCCGCGGGCCGGATCCAGCAGTACCACTTCGGCGAGGACACGTACGAGGCGCTCTGGGGTGCGCTGCGCCGCCACGTGGTACAGCTGCGTGTCTTCGGAGCGGATCCCGCGGCGGCTGTCGACGAGGTACTGGCCAACCTGCTCGGCCGAGTAGCCGCCGATGCCGGCGCCGGCCCGGGTTCCGAGCCGGACCCCGACCAGTCCGTGGTGCTCAACTGGCCCAGTCTGGACACGGTGTGCGCTGCTCCGCTCGTCCGGCACGGCTTCGCCCCACTCACCTCCCTGGTCCTGAAGAGGCTCGGGCAGCGAGCGGACACTCCAGGGGGTGCGACCGTACGCCCCGCCCGGCCGGACGACCTCGATCGCCTTGCCCAGCAGGCGGAGTGGCTGCACCTGTTCGAGAACCAGTTGGGCGTACTGCCGCGGCGGCCTGCCCTCCGGACCCTCTTGGCGGAGGAACTGGCCGGCGCTCTGGCGGAGGAGCCGTCCTTCGTGCTGACCGCGCTGATCGACGGCGTACCGGTCGGATTCCTGCACGGGCAGTACCCGCACGGTGCGTGGATCGAGCGACAGGTCACGACCGAGCCCACGGGCTACCTGTCCCGGCTGTTCGTCGAACCGGAGGCCAGGGGCAGGTCCGTCGGCCGGTCCCTGATCGCAGCGGCGCACGCGACTCTTCGTGCACGCGGTGCGCAGGGCGTTCTCCTCCACCACAGCCTGCACAACCCGTTCGCCGCGCCCCTGTGGGCCCGGGAGGGCTACCGGACGGTGCTGACCACCTGGACGAGAAGAGCACCCGGGGCATGACACTGAGAGCAGGGATCGGAAGCGGTTCCTCCATTCCCGACGGCAACTGGCCGCACCCGTTGCCCCCACGACAGGGAGCCCCGGCCCCCGCGTCCTGCGGGGGCCGGGGCTCCGGGGTGCTGTCGGTGGGGCTAGCCCTGGCTGAAGTAGCCGAGGAGGTCGGTGATCACGTGGTTGGCACCGGCCCCGCTGTTGTAGACGCTGACCCTGCCGCCCGCGACCGGGGTCGTCACGTGGTTGGGCACGGTCAGGCCCGGAAGGGTGTTGAGGCTGCTCGCCTGCGGGCGGGCGGCGCCGTACCCGTAGACGGTGAGGAAGCCGGGCGCGGTCGTGTCGGTCGCGGTCACGTTCAGGACCGCGCCGGTCGCCGTGGACGGCAGGCCGGCCGCCGTCGTGGTCCCGCCCGGGGCGAGCTTGCCGGTGGTGCGGGTGTCGGCCAGCCGCTTGGGCGCCATCGGGGTGAAGAGCGCCGTGGCGTTCTTGCCGTAGTAGCCCACCGCGTCCACGACGAGGTGCGTGGAACCGGCGTTGTTGTAGAGGGTGATGGTGCCGTTCGGGCCCACGGGGACGATCGCCTGGTTGGACTTGTCCTTGCCGGGCTCCGGGTTCAGGTTCGACGCCACGGGCCGCTTCGCCGGGTCGGGGTAGGCCAGCACGTAGGAGTTCGACGTCGTGTCCGTGCTCGTCAGGTTCACCGCGACCGCCCTGGCGTCCGCCGGGATCCCGTTGACCCCCGCGACCTTGACCGTACGGGTCGTGCCGCCGGGCACCGCGCCGCCCGTGGCGCGGGTGTCCACGAGCCGGGTCGGGGCGACGGGGCTGAACCGGTCGCCCGAGCCGGGCTGGTAGTAGCCCACGAAGTCCACGATCACGTCGGCCCGGCCGGCGTTGAGCCGGAGCCACACGAAGCCCGAATCGTCGACCGGTACGGTCACCGTGTTGGAGACGGTGCCGCCCGCCTTCACGTTGAGGTTCGAGGTCGTCGGGGCGTCCTGCCGGTACGGCGAGACGTTGAGGAAGGCGTCCTGCGTGGCTCCGGTGAGCGTCACGTTGACGACGGCCGCGGACATGCCGGCCGAGGCGGAGCCCGACGCGTGCAGCCCGATCGGCATGCGCACCGGAGTGGACGCGCCGGGGCCGAGCGTGCCGCCGTTGACGCGGCTGTCCAGCAGCCGGAACGGTTCGGTCGCCACGAAGCCCGACGCCGTGTAGTCCGCCCGCACCGTCCGGGTCTGCGTCGCCGTGTTCCCCTTGACGTCCCGGATGTGGACGGTCGCCTGGTACTCGCCGGGCCGCTTGTACGTGTACCGGACCGTGCCCAGTCCGTCGCGGCGCTCCACGAGCCCGTCACCGGGAAGCACCTCGACGCTCTGGACCGGCCACGGCAGCGACGAGGCCGAGGCGTCGAACGTCACGGTGAGCGGGGGAAGGTGCGTCGTGGTGTCGCCGGGGGCCGGGAGCGCCGGTTCGGCGGTGAAGGACACCACCGGCGGGCCGGCGGGGGACGCCTTGACCCGCTGCTCCGTGACGGCCTTCACCCCGACGGCGTTGACCGCCGTCACCTTGACGACGTGGTCGCCCGGCGTGCCGTAGACGTGCCGGGCGATCGCGAACGCGCCGTTCACCTGCCGGGTGACGACCGGCGGCGTCCCGTCCCCGAAGTCCACGTGGTAGGTCATGGCGGAGGGCCATTCGCTGTCCGAAGCGGTCTGCACCACCACCTCGGTCCCGACCGGCGCCCAGGTCTGGTCGGTGTGCATCAGGACCCGGCTCAGATGGTCCTGGGTCTCGTAGGCGCCGCGGTCGAGGTACCCGCCGTCCTTGCCGGTGTTGGGCACGCGCGGGTCGTCCGCGGTCGGGGAACCGTCGAAGTCGCCGGCCAGCACGCCCGGGGCCGTCGCGTCGGCGGAGTCGACGGTCGGCGACCCGTCCCGCGGGCCGACGCCGTCGCCCGACGGGGTCAGGATGTCCCGCGCGCCCCTACCCGTCCCGGCCAGGAACGCCGCCGGGTCCTTGTAGTCGGTACCGGACCAGCGGTACGGCGTCAGTCCGCCCTGCGGCAACCCGGTGATCACGTTGTAGCCGACGCGGGTGCCCGCCGCCGCGGCCGCCTCGACCGCGAGTCCCCAGTGCCCCGGGGCGGGCTCGCAGGAGTCGTGCGTGGACTCGGCGAACAGCACGTTGTTGAAGACGGCGGAGCCCGTCGAGCTCCCGTCCACCGCGACGATCGCGCCGCAGTGCCCGTGGAGGGTGTTGTTGGTGAGGACCGTCCCCGGGGCGTCGGCCACGACGACCGCCGGCCGACGGCCGCCGTACCCGAAGTTGTGGCTCAGCACGGTGCCCTGAGCACCGCCCTCGATGCGGACAGTGCTCAGCCTGCTCCGGCTGAGACGGACGTCCTTGCTCGCCCCGCCCACCACGACGGAGTCGAGGAACCCGTACATGGGCTCCATCCGGTCCATCACGACATCGGTGGACCCGGTGACCCGCAGGCCCCTGGGGGTCTTCAGACCGCCGAGCACCACGTGGGAGGCGCCGGTGACGCTCACGCCCTTGCCGCCGGTCAGTTCCACCACCTCGGCGCCCATGCGCCCGGCGGCCAGGAAGGTGATGGGCTTGCCCGGCTTCCCTGAGCGGTCGACGGTGAGGCCCTCCGGGTACGGCTTGCCCGTGGTGATCAGGACCGTCTGGCCCGGCTCCACGGCCTTGGCCGCGGCCGTGACCGTGCAGTACGGGACGGCCCGCGTGCCGGAACCGGCGTCGGAGCAGCCGGATCCGTCGTGGTTGCTGACGTAGAGGTGACTCGGGGGCTCGGCGGCCGTGGCGGCGGGCGCGCCGAAAAGGGTGACGAGACCTGCGGTGAGCAGGACCGCCGTGCGAGTGGGACGCACCAGTGGGGTTCCTTCGTCCAAGAGGCGTGGAGTCACACCGGGTACCGCGGCGCCGCACGACTGGTAGACGTTCCGTTCCCCCAGCGACAGTCGGGCGCACGCGGTCCCGTGAAGACTCCGATCATCATCCAATGACCGAAACCCGATGTCACCCCCCTTTCGCTCACGGCAGTCGGGGGCGTACCGCGGACCACGCGTCCACGGCGCCGGCCAGCGGGTCGTCGTCCGTGAGGTGCGGTCGGGCGAGCGCCAGCCAGGGGAGCAGGTTCTTGATGCGGCGCAGGTGCAGGATCCGCGCCCGCGGGAGGTCGCGCCAGGCGCGGGCCTCCGCGGCCGCCGCCCGCGGGGTCAGGTCGATCAGCGCCAGCAGCTCCCGGCACAGGGCCGCCGGGTCACCGCCGCGCCCCGGGCCGAACTCCCGGATCAGGTAGCCCCGTACGGCGGCCAGCTCGGCTCCCCGGGCCAGCGCGTCGGCGCCCTCGGCCCGCGCGCAGCGGTCGGCGGCCGCCAGGGCCACGGCGCCCCAGCGCAGCCGGACCCCGTCCGGCGCCCGCTCGTCCCGCATCCGTGCCGCGGCCAGGGTGTGCAGGGACCGCGGCCGGGGTTCGTCGTCCAGCGGAGGGCCGGTGGCCAGCCACTCCTCCAGGACCTCCAGGGGGTGCCCGTCCGGCGGCACCGCCGTCAGCACCTGGCCCCGGCTGAGCAGGGCCACCACGGCGCCCGTGAGGTGGACCCGCGCGACGTGTCCGGCGTCGAAGGAGGCGACGGTCCGCCCGTACCGCTCTATGCGGCGCAGGCCCAGCCGCAGCTCCCCCGCCGCGTACACCTGTCCGGCGCGCGCCACCCCGCCCACGCACCGGACCACGCACACGCCGCCCGTGACGTCGGCCTCCTCGACGGAGTACACCTGCAATTCGGCTATCGGCACGCCGGGAGGGTACCGCCTCGGGGTACGGACCCTCCGCTCACCGCCTCACCCGGCCGGGTCCTCCAGGACGAGGCGGATCTCGGTCACCTCGTACCCGGCCCGGTCGAAGGCCGCCGCCATCGGCACGTTGACGGTGTCGGTGGTCGCGGTGACGCGGTCGGCTCCGGCGGCCGCGTGGAAGCGGGTGATCTCGGCGAGCACCTCGTCGATCAGCCCCTGCCCGCGCTGTTCCGGTACGACGCCCAGGTAGCCGACGTTGCGGTGGTACGGGGTCGCGGACGGGACGGCCAGACCCGCGAGGGTGCCGTCGGGCAGGTGCGCCAGGCGCCACCAGGACCGCTCGCCCGGGCAGTCGAGGTAGAACGCCATGTCCTCGCGGGCCAGCTCCACGGGGTCCTTCACGAGCAGCCCGGTGCGGGTGGCCAGGTCCAGGCTGTCCCGGGAGAGCCGTGTGAAGGCGTCCAGGAACTCCTCGTCGGTGCCGTCGCGGAAGACGAGCCGGCCGGTGGACGGGGCGGTCCCGGCCTCCGGGGTCCACTCGTAGCGGAGCCGCTCGATCTCCCGGGTCAGCCCGCCGGCGGACGCGGCCTCCCGGCGCCAGGCCACCGCCGCGGCGGTCGCCGGGTCGTCGCGCCAGCCGCGGGGCAGGGAGAGGTTGTAGCCGGGGCGGTTGCCGAACGCGGCGTGGCCGGCCTCCAGCAGTCCGGCCGCCACGGCGGCCGGATCGACGACGTCCGCCCCGACCTGGAGGCAGTCCAGGGCGACGGGCCGCTCGCTGTCGGCGCGGCCCCACCACAGGGCGCGCCCGAGGATCCGGCCGTCCCCGTCCTCGGCGAACCAGGTCCACTCGGGACGCATCCGGCGCGCGGCGAACTCCTCACGGACCTTCCCGGCGGGCAGGGCGGGGACGGGAGCGTCGGCCGGCCAGGCGGCGGCGCGGTCCAGGTCGGCGGGGTCTGCGAGGGCAGCGCGGAAGATCATCCGCCGATGCTCACACGGGGGATACCCCTCCGGCCAGGGGTTTGGCGGGCCTCGCCGTCCTGCGGGGGTGCGCCACGTCGCCCGGGCGACGGCCCGGAGCCCGGTGGCGCGCCGATGGCCGGCCTCCGGGAACGGAGACCGGCCATCCGTGCAGTTCGACTGCGGTGCTACGCCCAGGTGACCAGGCGGCGCGGGTGTTCCAGGACGGCCGCGATGTCGGCCAGGAAGCGGGAACCGAGCTCGCCGTCGATCAGGCGGTGGTCGAACGACAGCGCCAGGGTGGTGACCTGGCGGGGCTTCACCTTGCCCTTGTGGACCCACGGCTGGAGCTTGATCGCACCGACCGCGAGGATCGCGGACTCGCCGGGGTTGATGATCGGCGTACCGGTGTCGACGCCGAAGACGCCCACGTTGGTGATGGTGAAGGTGCCCTGCTGCATGTCCGCCGGGGAGGTCTTGCCGTCACGGGCCGTGGCGACCAGCGAGGACAGGGACTCCGACAGCTCGCCGAGGGTCTTGGCCTCGGCGTCCTTGATGTTCGGGACGATCAGCCCCCGGGGGGTGGCCGCCGCGATGCCCAGGTTGACGTAGTGCTTGAGCACGATCTCCTGGGCCGCCTCGTCCCAGGACGCGTTGACGTCCGGGTTGCGGCGGATCGCCACCAGGACGGCCTTGGCGATGAGGAGCAGCGGGTTGACGCGCAGCCCCGCCAGGTCCGGATCGGCCTTGAGCTCCTGGACCAGCTTCATCGTGCGCGTCACGTCGAGGGTGATGAACTCGGTGACGTGCGGCGCGGTGAACGCCGAGCCGACCATGGCCTGGGCGGTGACCTTGCGGACGCCCTTGACCGGGATGCGGGTCTCCCGCACACCCGGTGCCACAGCGGCAGCGGCAGCCGGGGCGGGGGCCCCGGCGGCGGCCGGAGCGACGGCCGGAGCCGCCGCCACGGCGGGGGACACGGCCTGCGGGACGATCGCCGCGGCGGCCGCCGCGTGGACGTCCTCCCGGGTCACGACCCCGCCGTCCCCGGTGGGCACCACGAAGGACAGGTCGATGCCGAGGTCCTTGGCGAGCTTGCGCACGGGCGGCTTGGCCAGGGGCCGTTCCGCGGCGGCGTAGGCGCTGCCGTTGGCGCTCGACTGCGCCGGGACGGCCGCCGGGACCGGCGCCGCGGGGGCCGCCGGAGCGGGCGCCGCCGTGCCGTTCTGCGCGGCCGTGCCCGCCGGGGCCTTGCGCGGGCGGCGCTTGGTGGAGGCGGTGGAGACCCCGTACCCGACCAGCACGGGCTGGCGGGCCGCGGGGGCCGGCTCCTCGGCGGCGGCGGGCGCCGCTGCCGCGGCGGCCGGGGCCGCCTCCTGGACCGGAGCCTCCGAGGCGGCGCCCGGTGCGGTTTGCACGGAGATGATCACCTGGCCGACGTCGACCGTGGTGCCCTCCCCGAAGAGCAGGGCGTGCACGACCCCGTCGAACGGGATCGGCAGCTCCACGGCGGCCTTGGCCGTCTCCACCTCGCAGACGACCTGGCCGTCGGTGACCGTGTCACCCGGCTGGACGTACCACTTGAGGATCTCGGCCTCGGTGAGGCCCTCGCCCACGTCGGGCATCTTGAATTCGCGGATCGTCACAGGGCTCTCCTCAGTACGCCAGCGAGCGGTCGACGGCGTCGAGCACCCTGTCCAGGCCGGGCAGGTACTCGTCCTCCAGGCGGGCCGGCGGGTACGGCGCGTGGAAGCCGCCGACGCGCAGGACCGGCGCCTCCAGGTGGTAGAAGCACCGCTCCGTGATGCGGGCGGCGATCTCCGAGCCCACGCCGAGGAAGACCGGCGCCTCGTGGACGACCACGAGCCGGCGGGTCTTCTCCACCGACGCCTGGATGCCGTCGAAGTCCACCGGGGACATCGACCGCAGGTCCACGACCTCGACCGACTTGCCCTCCTCGGCGGCCGCCGCGGCGGCCTCCAGGCAGACCTTCACCATGGGGCCGTAGGCCGCCAGGGTGATGTCGGAGCCCTCGCGCGCCACCCGGGAGGCGTGCAGCGCGTCCGGGATGGCCTCGACGTCGACCTCGCCCTTGTCCCAGTAGCGCCGCTTCGGCTCGAAGAAGATCACCGGGTCGTTGCTGAGGATCGCCTGCTGGAGCATCCAGTAGCCGTCCGAGGCGTTGCTCGGCGAGACCACCTTCAGGCCGGGGACGTGCGCGAACAGCGCCTCCGGGGACTCCGAGTGGTGCTCGACCGCGCCGATGCCGCCCGCGTACGGGATGCGGATGACGACCGGCATCTTGATCTTGCCCAGGGCGCGGGCGTGCATCTTCGCGAGCTGCGTGACGATCTGGTCGTACGCGGGGAAGACGAAACCGTCGAACTGGATCTCCACGACGGGCCGGTAGCCGCGCAGCGCGAGCCCGATCGCCGTGCCGACGATGCCGGACTCGGCGAGCGGGGTGTCGATGACCCGCTCCTCGCCGAAGTCCTTCTGCAGTCCGTCGGTGATCCGGAAGACGCCGCCGAGCTTGCCGACGTCCTCTCCCATGATGAGGACCTTCGGGTCCGTCTCCAGGGCCTTGCGCAGCGACTCGTTGAGCGCCTTCGCGAGCGACATCTTCTCGATGGCCATGGCGGTCACTCCCCACCCTCGAAGGACGCGAGGTAGGCGGCGAACTGCGCGCGCTCCTCGTCGACGAGCGCGTGCCCGTCCGCGTAGACGTTCTCGAAGATCGCCATGGTGTCCGGGTCGGGCATGGCGCGCACGGCCTCGCGCACGCGCTTGCCCAGCGCCTCGCTCTCGGTCTCCAGCTCCGCGAAGAACGCCTCGTCGGCGCCGCCGGAGGCCAGCAGGTGGGTCTTCAGGCGCAGGATCGGGTCCTTCGCCTCCCAGGCCGCCGTCTCCTCGTCCCGCCGGTACTTCGTCGGGTCGTCGGAGGTCGTGTGCGCGCCCATCCGGTACGTGAACGCCTCGACCAGGGTCGGACCCTCGCCGCGGCGGGCGCGGTCCAGGGCCCAGCGGGTCACGGCCAGACAGGCCAGCACGTCGTTGCCGTCGACGCGGACGCCCGGGAAGCCGAAGCCCTGGGCGCGCTGGTAGAGCGGTACGCGCATCTGGCGCTCGGTGGGCTCGGAGATCGCCCACTGGTTGTTCTGGCAGAAGAACACCACGGGGGAGTTGTAGACGGCCGAGAACGTGAACGCCTCGGCGACGTCGCCCTGGCTGGACGCGCCGTCGCCGAAGTAGGCGATGACCGCCGAGTCGGCGCCGTCCTTGGCCACGCCCATCGCGTAGCCGGTCGCGTGCAGCGTCTGCGAACCGATGACGATCGTGTACAGGTGGAAGTTGTTGATCGTCGGGTCCCAGCCGCCGTGGTTCACACCGCGGAACATGCCGAGCAGGTTGGTCGGGTCGACCCCGCGGCACCAGGCCACGCCGTGTTCCCGGTAGGTCGGGAAGACGTAGTCGTCGTCGTTCAGCGCCCGCGCGGAGCCGATCTGGGCGGCTTCCTGGCCGAGGAGCGAGGCCCACAGGCCCAGCTCGCCCTGGCGCTGCAGCGCGGTGGCCTCGCCGTCGAAGCGACGGGTGAGGACCATGTCGCGGTAGAGCCCGCGCAGGTCCTCGGTGGTGATGTCGGCGACGAAGGGCGCGAATTCCGCGAGTTCGGCGCTGCTCGTGGCGTCGACCCGGTCCCCTTCGGGCGTCAGCAGCTGTACGAGCTGAGGTACGGCGTCCTGCGTCTGTGCGGTGGCAGCGGCGGTCTCGCGGGCGCTTGCCGCGCCTGCCGCCCGCTTGGTGCCACTGCTGCGTCGCGGCTTGCGCGCGGCAGTGCTCTCCACGGTCACGTGTGCTCCTCCGTCGGTCCGGCACCCGGGTTCTCCGGGGTCCAGTGCGGCTCACCTGCGTCCCTGCCCGCGCACGGGGTGGGTGCGCGTCCGGTACGGGATTCAGGCGTGACAGGTGCCCCGGCGAGTGCCCTGCGCAATGCACGTTACCCAGTACGCCGCATAACTGCGAAACCCCGTTTGACCTGCGTTTTTGCTTGGATTTCCAAGTAAATACGCCGAACCGGGAACACGTACTGGTCACAGCCTTGCAGGGGGCCGGAACAACGGCACGTTATCCCGGGTAACTCCGGCAGGGAAGGGGTGAGTGTGTGAAACTGACTTCGTGCGCGAAGACGGAAAAATCAAGGTATTCCTCCTGGACGACCACGAAGTGGTGCGTCGGGGTGTTCATGAGCTGTTGTCGGTCGAAGAGGACATCGAGATCGTCGGTGAGGCCGGTACGGCCGCCGACGCCCTGGTCCGCATCCCCGCCACCCGCCCCGACGTGGCCGTCCTCGACGTCCGCCTGCCGGACGGCAGCGGTGTGGAGGTGTGCCGCGAGGTGCGCTCGCAGAACGAGGACATCAAGTGCCTGATGCTGACCTCGTTCGCCGACGACGAGGCGCTGTTCGACGCGATCATGGCAGGCGCCTCGGGCTACGTCCTCAAGGCGATCCGGGGGAACGAGCTGCTCAGCGCCGTGCGTGACGTCGCGGCCGGCAAGTCCCTGCTCGACCCGGTGGCGACCGCCCGGGTGCTGGAGCGGCTGCGCGACGGCAAGAACGGGAAGGGCGACGACCGCCTCTCCAACCTCACCGATCAGGAGCGCAAGATCCTCGATCTGATCGGCGAGGGCCTGACGAACCGCGTCATCGGCGAGCGGCTGCACCTGGCCGAGAAGACGATCAAGAACTACGTCTCCAGCCTGCTGTCGAAGCTCGGCATGGAGCGTCGCTCCCAGGCCGCCGCGTACGTCGCCCGCCTGCAGGCGGAGAAGCGCCGCTGACACCGGGGCGCCCTCGGCGCCCGCCCGCGGGGAAACGGTTTCATTCGGGACCAACGTCCCCGATCATGGGGGCGGGCTCCTCTTTCCCGGCGCCCTGCCGGTACCGGACAGTGGACGGCATGTCCCCAGAGGAACTCCACGCCGTCGAACTGCTGCGCCGGGTGCCGTACGGCCGGGTGGCCACGAGCATGCGCGCGCTGCCCTTCCTCGCGCTCGCCCGGCACATCGTGGTGGACGGCAAGGTCGTGCTGAGAATGCACTCCGGCTTCGGCTACCACCAGGCCTGCAACGGCAGCGTGGTGGCCTATGGCGCCGACAACTTCAATTCCCGGGACCCGCGTCTGTGGTCGGTCCAGTTCACCGGCACCGCCCGGGTCGTCGAACCGACCAACGCTGAACTGGAACTATTCGGCCCGGGGCCGCATTTCGTGGACGGCTCGCTCTTCGACCCCGTCTACATGCGGATCGAACCCCAGTTCGTCACCGTGCACTCGCTGGCGGGCAATCCCGAACGCGCGTACCAGCACGCGCTCTGAATCACGTACGGCCGCTTATGGCCGCGTACGGCCGCGTACGGAGAAGGGCCCGGCGGAAGCAATTCCGCCGGGCCCTTCCACACGGTCACTTCCGGGCCGTCACTCCCCGCCCTGGGGATCCGCCGGTTCCGAGGGCTTCGTCGACACCGGAGGCACCGACTTCGACGGGGTCGGCGAGGTCGACGGAGTCGCCGACGGCTTCGAGGAGGGCGTCGTCGACGGCGTCGCGGACGGGCTCACCGAAGCGGACGGGCTCGGGCTCGCGCTCTGCGTCCGCTGGCGGGTCGGCGTCGGCGACGACTGGTTGTACGTGGGGTTGCCGGTCTCGGGCCTCGCGTCGCTCGGCGACGGGTTCTCCTCGGTCCCGGGCTGGCTCGGCTGGGTGCCGGGCGTGCTCTGGGACGTCTGGGGCTTGCCCGGCTCCTCCTTCTTGCCGCCGCCGCTCATGGTGCTGACGGCGTACGCCACGCCGCCCGCGACCGCGATGATCGCGAGCACCGCGAACAGCCACATCTTCCAGCGGCCGCCGCCGTTGCCGCGGTCGTCGTACCCGTCGTAGCCGCCCTGGCCGCCGCGGCCGCCGGGGAAGGCCGAGCCGTCGTCCGGGTTGATCGGGGGCACCATCGGCTGCTGGAACTGCGAGGTCGTGGCGTGCGACGGGTACTGCTGGTGACCGCCGGAGCCGCCCATGGACATCGCCGTCGTCGCGGCCGGACCCCGGCCGTGCGGCAGCGCCATGGTCACCGGGCCGGTGTTCCAGGTGCCGGTGTTCGCCCCCTGCTCGTGGAGCATCTGGAGGGCGTACTGGGTCAGCCCGCGCATCTCCTCGGCGCTCTGGAACCGGTCGTCCGGGTCCTTGGCGAGGGAGCGCATGACGAGCCCGTCGAGCTCCTGCGGGATCGACCCGCCCTCGGGCAGGTGCGAGGGCGGGATCGGCGCGTCCTGGACGTGCTGGTAGACCACCGACAGCGGGGTCTCGCCGGTGAACGGGGGCCGCAGCGCGAGGAGTTCGTACAGCAGGCAGCCGGTCGCGTACAGGTCGGAGCGGTGGTCCACGGCCTTGCCGAGGGCCTGCTCGGGCGACAGGTACTGCGGGGTGCCCATGACCATGCCGGTCTGGGTCATCGTCGACTGCACGCCGTGCAGGGCGCGGGCGATGCCGAAGTCCATGACCTTCACCGCGCCGGCGTCGGTGATGATGACGTTCGCCGGCTTGATGTCACGGTGCACGATGCCGTGCTGGTGCGAGTACGCGAGGGCTTCGAGGACCCCGGAGACGATGATCAGCGCCTGCTCGGGCCCCGGGGCCTCGGCGCTGAGCAGCAGCTCGCGGATGGTGCGGCCCTCGACCAGCTCCATCACGATGTACGGGACGGTGTTCGGGCCGACCCGGTCCTCGCCCGAGTCGTACACGGCGACGACGGCGTGGTGGTTGAGGCCGGCGACGGACTGTGCCTCGCGCGTGAAGCGGGCCTTGGAGACCGGGTCCTCCGCGAGGTCCGCGCGCAGCAGCTTCACCGCGACGGTGCGGCCCAGGCGCACGTCCTCGGCGGCGAAGACCTCGGCCATGCCGCCGCGGCCCAGGCGGTGGGTCAGCCGGTAACGGCCGTCGCCCACCAGGCCGCCGGCGCCCCAGTACTCAGGACCGTCGGCCATCCCGGCGCCGTTTCCCTCGGGTTCGGGTGCCATCAGTCCTCGCCGTCGTCTCTCTCGGCCGCCGCTCAGCGGTTGTCCTCTTCTTTGCTGTTCCGGTGAACGCTACAGCCTCCGAACCGCTCGCCGTTCGGACAAAGCCACCCTGTGCCCGTGTGGTCACGGATCGGGAACCCGGCTTGACGTGTGCTTGCCCTCCGGCAGACTGGGCCCGACCTGCGCTCAGCCAGACGCGCGGGGACACATCCCGAGGGGAAGCAACAGTCATGAGCCAGGACGGCACTCAGGGCCAGTACGCGGGCGGCTCTCTGGCCGGTGGCCGTTACCAGCTAAGGGACTTGCTGGGCGAAGGCGGCATGGCCTCCGTGTACCTGGCCTACGACTCGGCGCTCGACCGGCAGGTCGCCGTCAAGACCCTGCACAGCGATCTCGGCCGCGAGCAGTCCTTCCGGGAGCGCTTCCGCCGCGAGGCCCAGGCTGTAGCCAAACTGTCGCACACGAACATCGTCTCGGTATTCGATACCGGCGAGGGCGAGCTGGGCGGCGCGGTGATGCCGTACATCGTCATGGAGTACGTGGAGGGCCGGCCGCTCGGCTCGGTGCTCGACGAGGACGTCCGCCGGTACGGGGCGATGCCGGCGGACAAGGCGCTGAAGGTGACGGCCGACGTGCTGGCCGCCCTGGACACCAGCCACGAGATGGGCCTGGTCCACCGCGACATCAAGCCCGGCAACGTCATGGTGAACAAGCGCGGCGTGGTCAAGGTGATGGACTTCGGCATCGCGCGCGCCATGCAGTCCGGGGTCACCTCGATGACGCAGACCGGCATGGTCGTCGGCACCCCCCAATACCTCTCTCCCGAGCAGGCGCTGGGCCGCGGCGTCGACGCCCGCTCCGACCTCTACTCCGTCGGCATCTTGCTGTTCCAGCTGCTGACCGGTCGGCTCCCCTTCGACGCGGACTCGCCGCTGGCCATCGCGTACGCGCACGTGCAGGAGGAGCCGGTCGCCCCGTCCTCCATCAACCGCTCGGTGACCCCGGCGATGGACGCGCTGGTGGCGCGGGCCCTGAAGAAGAACCCGAACGAGCGCTTCCCCACCGCCGCCGCCATGGGCGACGAGGTCGCGCGGGTGCTGGGCTCCGGGCAGACCGGCGCGCCGGTGATCGTCCAGGGCGCGCCGGCCGGCGGCAGTGGCGCGGGCGTCTCCTCGGCCGTGTTCCCGCCGGTCGAGTCCGGCTTCCAGGCACCGCCGCAACACTCCCTGCAGCAGCCGTACCCGCCGCAGCACACCCCGGCGCCGTCCCCGTACGCGCCGAACCCGGCGCAGGCCCCGCAGGCGCACGCGCAGGGCGGCTACGCCTACCCGCACACGCCCGCCCCGCAGCAGTACGCGCCGCACACCCCGCCGCCCTACACGATCTCGCCGTCGGCGGGCGCGCCGGGCCAGGGGGGCTCGGCGGGGGGCGGGAAGCGGAACACGCCCGTGGTCGTGGGCGCGGTCGCGGTGGCGCTGCTGGCCGTCGGCGGCCTGATCACGGCGATCGCGATGAGCGGCGGCGACAAGGACCCCGACGACAACGCCTCCCCGGGCAGCTCGGCGTCGGCTCCGGCCTCGGCCAAGCCGGGGTTCAAGGACGCGGACCTCTCGCGCACGATCGACGCGTCCAAGTGCAAGGAGCCGACGAAGCACTACAGCGAGGCGGGGAAGTACATCGCGCCGGACCTGAAGTACAAGAACCTGCTGTCGGTGAAGGCGTGCATCCAGGCCTCGGGCGGCAAGTACAAGATCGTCGAGAAGGACGAGGCGGTGTTCGGCAAGGACACGGTGCTCTCCCAGTCCCCGAACGCCGGCGAGAAGATCGAGAAGGAGGGCACGGAGTACACGCTGACCGTGTCCACCGGCTACCCGGAGTAGGACGCCGCGCGGGCTCCACGCCCCCGCGGCGCCGCGGAATCTGACACACCGGCATCCCGGGCACCCCGATGGGGCGCCCGGGATGCCGCTTTTGCCCCACTATGTAAATCTGAGCGAGACACCTCGGTCGCTCGGGACGGGAGGGGCTCCCCGTGTTCAAAGGCTTCCACCCCCGGCGCCGCACCCGGATCCGTCCGACGCGCCTGCTGGCCTGCGCCGCGCTGGCGGCCGCCGCACTGGCGACGGCCGCTCCGGCCGCCCACGCGCTCACCGCTCCCGGCGCCGCCGCTGCGGCCACCGCCGCCGCGGCCGTCCCCGCCGCGCCCGCGCACCGCCGGCTGCCCGTCGGCGGGCCGTCCGGGGACGAACCGCCGCCCGAACGCCCGGACCCCGCGTACGGGGACCTGGCCGGCAGCGCCCCCGGCGCCGGCCGGGAGCGGCCGGGCCGGCCGGTGACCGACCCGGTCAACCGGGAGGCCATGGTCGCCACCCGCCCGCTGGCCGTCCGGCCGCGCACCCGGCCCGCCGCCCCGCCGAAGCCCGAGCCGACCCCCACCCCCACGGCCACCACCGTGCTCGGCACCGCGCCGAACGAGCGGGCCGCCGACCTCGCCGCGCACCTGCTGCCGCTGGGCACCGGATGCGCCCTGATGGGAGTGGGCCTCGGCTACCTCGGGGCGCGGCTGCGCCGGGGGATCTAGGCCGGTCCTTTCGGACCACGGCGGGCCCGGGCCGCGGCCGCCTCCCCCTCAGGACGTACGCCGGAGGATGGTTGCCCAGCGTGAACATACTGGGTATACATACTCGGTATGTCGATCCGCCACGGCCTTCTCGCCCTGCTGGAACGGGGTCCCCGGTACGGCTCACAGCTGCGTACCGAGTTCGAATCCCGCACCGGCTCCACCTGGCCACTGAACGTCGGGCAGGTGTACACCACCCTCGCCCGCCTGGAGCGCGACGGTCTCGTCGCGCCCGGCGGAGAGGACGCCGCCGGGCACACCCTCTACGCCATCACCGACACCGGAAGCGCCGAACTGCGCCAGTGGTACGAGCGCCCGGTCGACCGGGCGAACCCGCCCCGTGACGAACTGTCCATCAAGCTCGCCATGGCCGTCGGCTCGCCCGGCGTGGACATCCGCGCCGTCATCCAGTCCCAGCGGCACGCCACCATCCGGGCGATGCAGGACTACACCCGGCTCAAGGCCCGGGCGCTCGCCGCCGTCGAGAACGGGGAGACCCGCGAACGCGACGACGTGGCCTGGCTGCTCGTCCTGGAACAGCTGATCTTCCAGACCGAGGCGGAGGCCCGCTGGCTCGACCACTGCGAGGCCCGGCTCGTACGGCTCTCCCTGCCGGCCGACCGGAGAGCCGACGCACCCCGACCGCCCCAGGCCGCCGAGCCCCCGGACCCGCCGGCGGCCGCGACCGCCACCGCCGCGGGCTCCTCCCGTACCGACCCGACCACCACCCCGCCCCGCGCCGCCCGCACGCGGCGGGGCTGATCCACCGTCCCAGGGGGAACCCCTCATGCCTGACCAGCGCCCGTCCCAGTCGCCCGTGCTGCAGTTGGACCAACTGGTCCGCACCCACGGCAGCGGCGCCACCGAGGTCCACGCCCTGCGCGGCATCGACCTCTCCGTCTTCCCCGGCGAACTCGTCGCCGTCATGGGCCCGTCGGGCTCCGGCAAGTCCACGCTGCTCACCCTGGCCGGCGGCCTCGACACCCCGACCAGCGGGCGGGTGATCGTCGAGGGAACCGACATCACCACCGCCGGCCGCAAGCAGCTCGCGGCCCTGCGCCGCCGCAGCATCGGATACGTCTTCCAGGACTACAACCTCATACCGGCCCTCACCGCGGCCGAGAACGTCGCGCTGCCCCGGGAGCTCGACGGCGTCTCCGCCCGCAAGGCCCGCGTCTCCGCGCTCGCCGCGCTGGAGGAGATGGGCCTGCGCCAGCTCGCCGACCGCTTCCCGGACGAGATGTCCGGCGGTCAGCAGCAGCGCGTGGCCATCGCCCGCGCCCTGGTCGGCGACCGCCGCCTCGTCCTCGCCGACGAGCCCACCGGCGCCCTCGACTCCGAGACCGGCGAGTCCGTCCTCGCCCTGCTGCGCTCCCGCTGCGACGCGGGAGCGGCCGGGGTCCTCGTCACCCACGAACCGCGGTTCGCCGCCTGGGCCGACCGCGTCGTCTTCCTGCGCGACGGCAGCGTGGTCGACGAGACCCTGCGCAGCCACGCCGACTCCCTGCTCTCGGGGCGGGCGGCCGGCCAGTGATCTCCTGGTACCACTCCTGGATCGCCGCGATCCGGATCGCCCGCCGCGACGCCTGGCGCGCCAAGGGCCGCAGCGCCCTCGTCCTCGCCATGATCGCGCTCCCCATCGTCGGCGTGAGCGCCGCCGACCTCACGCTCCGCAGCGCCGACCTCTCCGCCGAGCAGTCCCTGTCCCGGAAGATCGGCGCCGCCGACGCCCGGCTGTCGGACGCCCACTTCGGCCCCGTCTACCAGAACCCCCAGGGAGACGCCTCCGCGCCCGTCGGCGGCTACGACAGCTACGACCCGTCGCGGTCCGCGCCGCAGGAGGGCGCGCAGGACCCGGTGCTCGCCGCGCTCCCGGCCGGAGCCCAGGCCGTCAAGGAGAGCACCGGCCACGCCAAGGTGCGCACCCGGCACGGCCTCCTCGACACCGAGGTGCGCGAACTCGACACGCAGAGCCCGCTGACGGCCGGCCTGTTCACGCTCGACCGCGGCCGGCTCCCGCAGGCCGCGGGCGAGGTCATCGCCACCACCGCGTTCCTGGAGGAGTCGGGCCTCTTCGTCGGCTCCTCGGTCCTGCCGCGCGGCGCGAAGTCCGCGTACCGGATCGTCGGCGCGTACGAGCTGCCCTCCGAGCTGAAGAAGCCCCAGATCACCGCCCCGCCCGGGACCCTGTTCGCCCCGCTCGACGAGGCCCTGCAGGCCGCCGGAAGCTCGGGCGTCCGGGCGGAGGACAGCTACCTGGTCACGGTCGGCGGCGCCGGTTTCACGTGGAACATGGTCAAGGCGGCCAACGCGCACGGCGCGATCGCCGTCTCCCGCGCCGTCATCCTGAACCCGCCCGCCGACTCCGACGTACCGCTCTACCAGCAGCAGTCGAAGGACCCGTACGGGCTCGACGGCACGGACCCCGCCGAGATGGCCGTGCTCGCGACCGTCGTCGGCCTCGCCATGCTGGAGATCTGCCTGCTCGCCGGACCCGCCTTCGCCGTGGGCGCCCGGCGCTCGCGCCGCCAGCTCGGCCTGGTCGGCTCCAACGGCGGCGACCGCCGCCACATCCGCGCCATCGTGCTCTCGGGCGGCCTGGTCATCGGCGCCGCCGCCGCCGTCATCGGCACCGGCGTCGGAGTGGCGCTCACCATCGTGCTGCGGCCGCTCCTGGAGGACCAGCTCGGCGTCCGCTTCGGCGGCTTCGACGTCCGCCCGCTGGAACTGGCCGGCATCGCCCTGCTCGCCGTGGTGACCGGCCTGCTCGCCGCGATCGTCCCGGCCGTCACCGCCTCGCGGCAGACCGTCCTGGCCTCGCTGACCGGCCGCCGCGGGGTCCGCAAGGCCAACCGCGTCCTGCCCGTCATCGGCCTGATCGCCGTCGCCGGCGGCGCCGCGATCGCCCTGTACGGCAGCGCCTCCGAGATGGGCTCCACCGTCGTCGCGGGCGGCAGCGCCCTCGCCGAGCTCGGCATCGTCGCCCTCACCCCCACCCTGGTCGGCCTGTTCGGGCGGCTCGGCCGCTGGCTCCCGCTGTCGCCGCGGCTCGCGCTGCGCGACGCCGTCCGCAACCGCGGCCGCACGGCACCGGCCGTGGCCGCCGTCCTGGCCGCCGTCGCCGGCACCGTCGCGGTGGCGACGTACGAGCACAGCCGCGACCTGCAGATGCGGCACGAGTACGTGGCCAGCCTCCCGCACGGCGCCGGGGTCCTCAACGCCGACGCCAGCGCCCACAAGGAGATGCCGGCCCTGCGCGAGGCCCTGTCCCGGCAACTCCCCGTGGCCACCCGGGCGGACGTGGACCGGATCGTCGTCGGCAAGCCGGGCTGCGGGGAGTACTCGTCCGACCCGGCGTGCGGCCGGGCCGAGATCATCACGCCCAAGGACCAGCGCTGCCCGCTCTACGAGGCCGAGAACGGACCCGCCTCGTTCAGCGCCGAGGAAGCCAAGAAGCTGCGCGCGGACTGGCGCTGCGCGGACGTGGCGCGGATCGGCGGCCCGTCCAGCCCGTACGGCACGGTCGTCGCCGACGAGGCGCTGCTGCGCGTGCTCGCGGTCACCGACCCCGGCACCGTCTCCGCCCTCGCGGCGGGCCGGCCCGTCGCCTTCGACAAGCGCATCGTCAAGGACGGCAAGGTGACCATCCGGGTCGTCACCGACATGACGGCCGCCGAAGGCGCCTCCATGCGGCGGGAGGACCCGCCCGGCCAGGACAAGGTCCTGACCGTCCACCAGGCCCCCGCCACCGTCAACTCCTGGGGCAGCCGTCTGATCCTTCCGCCCTCCGCGGCCAGGGCCGCGGGCCTGTCCACCGCCCCGTCCGGCAGCTACTTCACCCTCGACGGGACGGCCACCGGCAAGCAGCGGCAGGCGCTGGACGGGGACATCGACCGGATGGGGGCGGACGCGCGCGTCTCCATCGAGGCCGGCTACCAGAGCCGGGGCGACATGGGCCTCCTCATCCTCACCGTGTTCGCCGGACTGGTCACCATCGGCGCCGCCGGCATCGCCACCGGCCTCGCCCAGGCCGACGCGGAGGCCGACCTGAAGACCCTGGCGGCGGTCGGCGCCGCCCCGCGGGTACGGCGCACGCTCAGCGGTTTCCAGTGCGGGGTGGTCGCCCTGATGGGCGTCGTCCTGGGCTCGGCGGCCGGGCTGCTGCCCGCGATCGGGCTGCGCTTCGCCCAGCGGCGCGAGATGGAGGCGCTCTACGCCAAGGCCCGCGACATGGGCGACTCGGTCACCGAGGCCGCGCCCTACGTGCCGGTCGCCGTGCCGTGGGAAACCCTCGGCGGACTGCTCATCGTGGTCCCGCTGGGCGCGGCGCTGCTGGCGGCGCTGGTCACCCGGTCGAACGGGGCACTGGCACGGCGAGCGGCCGGATAGCCACACGGAGTGATGCAGGTGCCCCCGTGCAGGGTGGATCACGCCCGTACGGGGGCACACCGTGTGAGTACGAAGGTGTGCGAGACAATGACGGCATGGAGATGCCGAGGAGTGAACGGTCGCAGGAAAGCCCCCCGAACGTCCTGATCGTGGGACAGGACGGGATGGCGGTCGGCGGCGCCGATGACGAGTCGCGCGAGGTCCCGGTGACGGAGATGGTCGAACAGCCCGCCAAGGTCATGCGGATCGGAAGCATGATCAAGCAACTCCTGGAAGAGGTACGTGCCGCGCCTCTCGACGAGGCGAGCCGGGTCCGGCTCAAGGACATCCACGCCGCGTCGGTGAAGGAGCTGGAGGACGGCCTGGCCCCCGAGCTCGTGGAGGAACTGGAGCGCCTGTCACTCCCGTTCACCGAGGAGGCCATCCCCTCCGAGGCGGAACTGCGCATCGCGCAGGCCCAGCTCGTGGGCTGGCTCGAAGGGCTCTTCCACGGCATCCAGACGGCCCTGTTCGCGCAGCAGATGGCGGCGCGGGCCCAGCTGGAACAGATGCGCCGCGCGCTCCCGCCCGGTGCCTCCCACGAGGACGACGAGGACGGCGGCCACGGGGCCGTCCGCTCCGGCCCCTACCTGTAACCCCGGCGGCCGCCGGACCCCTCCGCCGGCCGACCGCCCTCCGGGGCCCGGCGCCGCACCCCGGCACCGGGCCCCGCCGGGCATCCCGGCCGCGGCCTTCAGCCCCTGGGGCCCCGCCCGCGCTTGAGCCGCGGGTCCGGGCTGAGCCCGGAGGGGTGGGGCAGGGCGCGGGTAAGGGCGGGTCCCCGCCGGGGACATGGGCCGCGCATACTCCGGGGCATGAGCTACGACGCGAT
The DNA here is from genome assembly GCF_055587105.1 of Streptomyces sp. NPDC048461. Classification (NCBI taxonomy): domain Bacteria; kingdom Bacillati; phylum Actinomycetota; class Actinomycetes; order Kitasatosporales; family Streptomycetaceae; genus Streptomyces; species Streptomyces sp. NPDC048461. The sequence goes on from NZ_JBVJGW010000004.1 coordinate 232,905, forward strand.
CGTCCTGGCGGGCGGCGCCGCACGGCGACTCGGCGGGGCCGACAAGCCCGCGCTGAGCGTCGGCGGCCGCACCCTCCTCGACCGCGTCCTCGACGCCTGCCCCGACGCCGCCACCACCGTCGTGGTCGGCGGCCGGCGGCCCACCGCCCGCCCCGTGCGCTGGGCCCGCGAGGAGCCGGCCGGTGGCGGCCCGGTGGCCGCGCTGGACGCCGGACTGCGCCAGACCACCGCCGAGCGGGTGCTCGTGCTCTCCGCGGACCTGCCGTTCCTGGACCGGACGACCGTACGCACCCTGCTGGCGGCCCCCGACGGGCAGGCCGGCCCCGACGGGCAGGCCGGCCCCGGCGGCGGCGCCCCGCGGGACGGCGCGCTGCTGCGCGACCCCGACGGCCGGGACCAGCCCCTCGTCGCCGTCTACCGGACGGCCCCGCTCCGCCGGGAGCTGGCCCGCCTCGCCGCCGGGCGGGACGGCCTCGCCGGGCTCCCGCTGCGCTCGCTCACCGCCGCACTGGACCTCGCCCGGGTCGACGCGGGGCCACTCGCCTCCTTCGACTGCGACACCTGGGACGATCTCGCCGCCGCCCGCGCCCGGATCAGGGAGCATGGAACCGTGCTGGAGCAATGGATCACCGCCGTCAAGAACGAGCTGGGCATCGACCTGAGCGTCGACACCGCAGCCCTGCTCGACCTCGCCCGTGACGCCGCCCACGGCGTCGCCCGGCCCGCCGCCCCGCTGACCACCTTCCTGGTCGGCTACGCGGCGGCCCGGGCCGAAGCCTCCGGCGCCGACCCCGTCGAAGCCGTCGCCGGAGCCACCCGCAAGGCCGCCGACCTGGCCCTGCGCTGGGCCGCGGAGGCCGAGGCCGGAGCGGCCGCCGAAACCGGGACCGCCACCGAGACCGACACCGCCGCCGACCCCCGACAGAACGGCTCCGGATGACCCCCACCGACGCCGGCCACGCCCTGGACGGAGCCCCGGCGAAGACGTCCGGGTCCGCCGGAGCCGCCGGCTCCACCGAGCGGGACCTCGAAGAGGCCCTGGCCCTCGTCAGCCGCACCCCGGGGTCGGGCCCGGCCGCGGGTACCGGGGGCCACCGCGCCGCCGCCTGGCAGCGGGCCCGGGACACCGCCGTCCACGCCGGAACCGCCGCGCGGGCCCGCACCCACCGGGTTCCGCTCGCCGACGCCCTCGGCGAGGTGCTGGCCGCACCCCTGGATGCACTGACCGACCTGCCGTCCTTCGACACCTCCGCCATGGACGGCTGGGCCGTCGCCGGCCCCGGTCCCTGGACCGTGCGCACCGGGGACGACGCCCTCGCCGGTTCCGACCGCCCCGGGCCGCTCGCGGACGGAGAGGCCGTACGGATCGCCACCGGAGCCCGGATCCCCGCCGAGACCACCGCCGTGATCCGCAGCGAACACTGCCGCGAGCACGGCGCCCAGCTCTTCGCCGACCGGCGCGTCCTCACCGGCCAGGACATCCGCCCGCGCGGCCAGGAGTGCCGCTCCGGCGACCTCCTGCTGCCCGCGGGCTCCCTGGTCACCCCGGCCGTGATCGGCCTCGCCGCGGCCGCCGGGTACGACGAGCTGACCACCCGGCCCCGGCCCCGCGTGGAGATCCTGGTGCTCGGCGACGAGCTGCTCACCTCCGGCCTCCCGCACGACGGCCTGATCCGGGACGCCCTCGGCCCCCTGCTCGCCCCCTGGCTCACCCGCCTCGGCGCCGAGGTCACCTCGACCCGCCGCCTCGGCGACGACCCCGCCGGGGCCGAGGCCCTGCTGAAGGCCGTCACCACCTCCACCGCCGACGTGATCGTCACCACCGGCGGCACCGCTTCCGGACCCGTCGACCACGTCCACCCGGTCCTGCGCCGGGCGGGCGCCGAACTGCTCGTCGACGGGGTCGCCGTACGACCCGGACACCCGATGCTGCTGGCGCGCGTCGGCGACCGGGCGGACGCGCGGTACGTGGTCGGGCTGCCCGGGAACCCGCTCGCCGCCGTCTCCGGGCTGCTCACCCTCGCCGAACCCCTGCTGCGCGCCCTCGCGGGCCGCCGCCGGCGCCCGAGCTACGCGGCGGCGGTTCAGGGCGACGTCCCGGGGCACCCGCACGACACCCGGCTGGTGCCGGTCCTGCTGACCGACGAACACGCCGTACCCCTTCGCTACAACGGACCGGCGATGCTGCGCGGTGTGGCGGCCGCCGATGCGCTGGCCGTCGTACCGCCGCACGGAGCGCGGTCGGGACAGGAGCTGGAGATTCTCGATCTGCCCTGGGCTTCGGGAGGATGTTTCACGTGAAACTCCACGGCCAGGACGCCATGGCCCGGGGGGCGGACGAGAAGCTCGTCTCCCGGCGCATCAAGCTGCCCAGACGCATCGTCGAAAGGCCACTCGCCCAGGTCACCAAACGCCTGGTGATGGCCCTGTTCGTGCTCTTCCTGACGGTCCTCATCGTGTGGCTCGACCGCGCCGGATACCACGACAACGCCAACGAGGAGGTCGACCTCCTCGACTGCCTCTACTACGCCACCGTCACCCTGTCGACGACCGGGTACGGCGACATCGTCCCGTACACCGCCAGCGCGCGGCTGGTGAACGTCCTGCTCATCACCCCGCTGCGGGTGCTGTTCCTGATCATCCTGGTCGGCACGACCCTGGAAGTGCTGACCGAGCGGACCCGAGAAGAGTGGCGGCTGAACCGCTGGAGGAAGAACTTGCGTGAGCACACGGTCGTCGTCGGCTTCGGCACCAAGGGCCGCTCCGCCCTGCAGACGCTGCTGGCCACCGGCCTCTCCAAGGAGCAGGTCGTCATCGTCGACCCGAGCGCCAAGGTGATCGACATGGCGAACGCGGAGGGCTTCACCGGTGTCGTCGGCGACGCCACCCGCTCCGAAGTCCTGCTGCGGGCCGAGCTCCAGAAGGCCCGTCAGATCGTCATCGCCACCCAGCGGGACGACACGGCCGTCCTGGTGACGCTGACCGCCCGCCAGCTCAACCGCGGCGCGAAGATCGTCGCCGCGGTGCGCGAGGAGGAGAACGCCCCGCTGCTGCGCCAGTCCGGCGCGGACGCGGTCATCACCAGCGCGAGCGCGGCCGGGCGACTGCTGGGCCTGTCGGTCCTCAGCCCCAGCGCGGGCACGGTGATGGAGGACCTGATCCAGCAGGGCAGCGGCCTCGACCTCATCGAACGGCCCGTCACCAAGGCCGAGGTCGGCAAGTCGGTGCGGGAGACGCACGACCTGGTGGTCAGCGTGCTGCGCGGGCACCGGCTGCTGGCGTACGACGACTCGCACGCGAGTCCCCTGCAGCTGACGGACCGCCTCATCACCATCGTGCGGGCGGCGCCGCCGAGTTCGCCGCCGGTGATACTGGGACCGGCCGAGTAGGAGCCCCGGCGCAGCCGGCCCTGCGGATGCTGCGCCGCGGGGGGTCGTTCGCGTAGCCTCCGGGCCATGCATGCGATCACCATCGAGCAGCCCGGCGGCCCCGAGGCCCTCGTCTGGACCGACGTCCCCGATCCGGTGGCGGGCGAGGGCGAGGTCCTCGTCGAGGTCGCGGCGAGCGCCGTGAACCGCGCCGACGTCCTCCAGCGCCAGGGGTTCTACGATCCTCCGCCCGGCAGCTCCCGCTTCCCCGGCCTGGAGTGCTCCGGCCGGATCGCGTCGGTCGGGCCCGGGGTGTCCGGCTGGTCGGTGGGGGACGAGGTCTGCGCGCTGCTGGCCGGCGGCGGGTACGCGCAGAAGGTGGCCGTTCCGGCCGGGCAGCTCCTGCCCGTCCCGGCGGGCGTGGACCTGGTGACGGCCGCGGCGCTGCCCGAGGTCGTCGCGACGGTGTGGTCCAACGTCTTCATGGTGGCCGGGCTGCGTCCCGGCGAGACCCTGCTCGTGCACGGCGGATCCAGCGGCATCGGAACGATGGCGATCCAGCTGGCGAAGGCCGTGGGTGCCACGGTCGCGGTGACGGCGGGCGGCCCCGAGAAGCTGGCGCGCTGCGCGGAACTGGGCGCGGACGTCCTGATCGACTACCGCGAGCAGGACTTCGTGGCGGAACTGCGGACCGCGACGGACGGCGCCGGGGCGGACGTGATCCTGGACATCATGGGGGCGAAGTACCTCGCGCGGAACCTGGACGCCCTCGCCGTCAACGGCCGCCTGGCGGTCATCGGCCTCCAGGGCGGGGCGAAGGCCGAACTGAACCTGGGCGCGCTGCTGGCCAAGCGGGCGGCGATCACCGCCACGTCGCTGCGGGCCCGGCCGCTGGAGGAGAAGGCCGCCATCATCGCGGCCGTGCGCGAGCACGTGTGGCCCCTGATCACGGCCGGGCGGGTGCGGCCGGTGGTGCACGAGACATTCCCGATGGCCCGGGCCGCGGACGCGCACCGGGTCCTGGAGACCAGCAGCCACGTGGGCAAACTGCTGCTGACGACCTGACCCCGGCGGAACCCCCCTCCGGCCCCGCCGGGGCAGCTTTCCACGCCCCGCACCACCCGGTCGCCCCCGAGGCCGGTGGGCCCGCGCGGTCGCCCAGCAGGGCTCCGCCCGCCCCCCGGTGGCCGGTACGCCCTTCCAGCCTCGCCGGCGTGTGAGGCGCGGGGTCCGGGGCGGAGCCCCGGCGGGGTCCGGGGCGGAGCCCCGGCGGGGTCCGGGCAACGCCCGGGGAACGGTGGAAGGGCGGGTCGGGGACCCGCTCCGCGCAGCGGCACCAGCCCCCCGGCCGCACCCCACCGGCACGGCGGGGCGCAAGCCGGCACGGCGGGGGAGCGGCGGGCGCGGCGGGGAGCGGCGGGCGCGGCGGGGAGGCCCTCCGGACCGCCACCGCCGCCTGGCTAGAGGCCGCGCAACAGCACCGCCGGCGACTCGACGCAGTCCGCGACGTAGCGGAGGAAGCCCCCCGCCGTCCCCCCGTCGCACACCCGGTGGTCGAACGTCAGCGACAGCTGGACGACCTGGCGCACCGCCAGCTCCCCGCCGTGCACCCACGGCTTGGGGATGATCCGGCCGACGCCGAGCATGGCCGCCTCCGGGTGGTTGATGATCGGCGTGGAGCCGTCGACCCCGAACACCCCGTAGTTGTTCAGGGTGAAGGTGCCGCCCGTCAGGTCGGACGGTGCCAGCTTCCCCGCCCGCGCGAGCTCGGTCAGGCGGGCGAACTCCGCCGACAGGGCCTCCGCGCTGCGGCCCTGCGCGTCGCGGACCACCGGGACCATCAGGCCCCGATCGGTCTGCGCGGCGAAGCCCAGGTTCACGGCCGGGAGCCGGACGATCTCGCCCGCGGCCAGGTCCACCGTGGAGTTGAGCTCCGGGTACCTGGCGAGGGCGGCCGTGCAGATCCGCGCCAGCAGGGCCAGCACCGAGATCTTCGGCCCGCCCGCGGCGTTCATCGCGGTACGGGCGGCCATCAGCTCGGTGGCATCGGCGTCCACCCAGCAGGTGGCGTCCGGGATCTCCCGGCGGCTGCGCGAGAGCTTCTCCGCGACGACCCCGCGCAGGCCCTTCAGCGGGACCCGCTCGCCCCGCGCCTCCGGCGCCACCACCGGGGCGGACGCGGCCGCGGCGGCCGGCGGCGCCGACAGCGCCGCCTCGACGTCCGCGCGCAGGATCAGGCCCTCGCGGCCCGACCCGCGCAGCGCCCGCAGGTCGACCCCGTGGTCCCGGGCCAGCTTGCGCACGATCGGCGAGATGACGGCCACCGGCCCGGTGGACACCGCCACCGGAGCGGCGACCGGCGCCGCGGCCGCCGGAGCGGGGGCACGGACCGGAGCGGGAGCCGCGGCCTCGGCGGTGGCGGGTCGCACCCGCCGCCGTCGCGCCGGGCGGGAGTGGTCCGTGCCGTAGCCCACCAGCACGTTCCCCGACCCCGAGGACTCCGGTTCGCCGGACTCCGTACCGGAGTCCTCCGGCCCGGTCCCCGCGGCCGCACCCACCGCCACGGTGATCAGCGGGGCGCCCACCGGAAGCTCCTGCCCCTCCTCACCGAACCGGGCGGTGACCACGCCCCCGTAGGGACACGGCACCTCCACCATCGCCTTGGCCGTCTCGACCTCGACGACCGGCTGGTCGATGGCGACGACATCGCCGACCGCCACCAGCCAGCGCACGATCTCGGCCTCCGTCAGGCCCTCGCCGAGATCCGGCAGCTTGAACTCCATCACCTGCGGCATCAGTTCTCCCACTGCAGGCGGCCCACGGTGTCCAGGATCCGGTCCACGCCCGGCAGGTGGTACTTCTCCAGCATCGGCGGCGGGTACGGGATGTCGAAGCCCGTCACCCGCAGCACCGGCGCCTCCAGGTGGTGGAAGCAGCGCTCGGTGACCCGGGCCGCGATCTCCGCGCCCGGTCCGCCGAAGCCGCCCGCCTCGTGCACGACCACCGCGCGCCCGGTCCGGCGTACGGACTCCACGACGGTGTCCTCGTCGAAGGGGACCAGCGAGCGCAGGTCCACGACCTCCAGGTCCCAGCCCTCCTCGCGGGCCGCCTCGGCCGCCTCCAGGCACACCGGCAGCGACGGCCCGTAGGTGATCAGGGTCGCGCTCGTGCCGCTGCGCCGGACCAGCGCCTTGCCGATGCCCGGGACCCGCGCCGGCGCCTGCGGCGACCAGTCGGCCTTCGACCAGTACAGCCGCTTCGGCTCCAGGAAGATCACCGGGTCGTCGCTGGCGATCGAGGCGCGCAGCAGCCCGTACGCGTCCTCGACCGTCGCCGGGGTCACCACGGTCAGTCCGGGCGTCGCCACGTAGTACGCCTCGGAGGAGTCGCTGTGGTGCTCCACCCCGCCGATCCCGCCGCCGTACGGCACGCGGATGGTGATCGGCAGCGGCATCGCGCCCCGGGTGCGGTTGCGCATCTTCGCCACGTGCGAGATCAGCTGCTCGAAGGCCGGGTACGCGAACGCGTCGAACTGCATCTCGACGACGGGCCGCAGCCCGTACATCGCCATGCCCACCGCGGCGCCGAGGATGCCGGCCTCCGCGAGCGGGGTGTCCGTGCAGCGTTCCTCGCCGAACTCCTTCGCCAGTCCGTCCGTGATCCGGAAGACACCGCCGAGCGTGCCGACGTCCTCGCCCATGACGTGGACGGTCGGGTCCTCCGCCATCGCGTCGCGCATCGCCCGGGTGAGGGCCTGCGCCATCGTGGCCGGCTTGGCCGGAGCCTTCGCCTTCGCCGTGGCCGTCGTCATCACTCGTCCTCCGCTTCCAGCTCCGCGCGGAGCATGGCCGCCTGCTCGCGCAGCCGGCCGGTCTGCTCCGCGTAGACGTGCGCGAAGAGGTCCATCGGGTCCAGCACGGGATCGGCGTTCATCCCCTCGCGCAGCGCCGCCGCCATCTCCTCGGCCGCCTCGCGCTCCACCCGGATGCCCTCCTCGTCGAGGATGCCGCGGGCGGTCAGCTCGCGCTCCAGCAGCAGGACCGGGTCGTGCGCCTTCCACGCCTCGACCTCCGCGTCCCCGCGGTAGCGGGTCGCGTCGTCGGCGTTGGTGTGGGCCTCGATGCGGTACGTGACCGCCTCGATCATGGTCGGTCCGCCGCCGGCCCGGGCGCGCCGGACGGCCTCGGAGAGCACCTCGTGCATGGCGGCGACGTCGTTGCCGTCGACCAGCCGGCCGGGCATCCCGTACCCGACGGCCTTGTGGGCCAGGGTCGGGGCGGCGCTCTGCTTGGCGAGCGGGACGGATATCGCGAAGCCGTTGTTCTGCACCAGGAAGACCACCGGTGCCTGCCAGACCGCCGCGAAGTTCATCGCCTCGTGGAAGTCGCCCTCGCTGGTGCCGCCGTCGCCGACCATGGCGAGGGCGACCACGTCGTCCCCGCGCAGCCGGGCCGCGTGGGCCAGGCCGACGGCGTGCGGCAGCTGGGTGGCGAGCGGCGTGCTCAGCGGGGCTATCCGCAGCTCGCGCGGGTCGTAGCCGGTGTGCCAGTCGCCGCGCAGCAGCGTGAGCGCCTGGACGGGGTCCAGTCCGCGGGCGACGGCCGCCAGGGTGTCGCGGTAGCTCGGGAAGAGCCAGTCCTGCTCCTCCAGGACCAGGGCGGCCGCGATCTCGCAGGCCTCCTGTCCGACGGTGGAGGGGTACACGGCGAGGCGGCCCTGCCGGGTGAGCGCGGTGGCCTGCGCGTTGTAGCGGCGGCCGCGCACCAGTTCGGCGTAGCAGCGCCGCATCAGCACGGGGTCGAGCCGGTCCGCCGCCTCGGTGCCCAGCACCCGGTAGGGCTCGGGGTCCGGAAGCAGCGGAGCGGCGTCCGTACGGGGCCTCCAGGCGTGCGGCGGGGTGGACCGGTGGGACGCACCGGCACCGGGCAGCTCTTGGACCGTCATGGCGGCGTACACCTCCTCGTGGGAAGCGGGCATGGACGCCTCGGGTGTGAGGCGCCTCACCTACCGATTGTTCGGTTGTCCGCGCAATTTGGCTACAGGCGGCTCCAGGCTGTGGACAAACTGGCGCCGGGGCCCTGGGATGGGTGCAGGACGTCCAGGAGAGGGAGGCATCGGGCAATGCCGGATGAACAAATGGCCGGAGCGGGTTCCGCGCCGGTCCCGCCGGGGGGCTCCTCCGGGGTCCCTCCGGTGCCGCCCCGCCCCCTCGACCCGATCGACCGGTCGATCATGCGGCTGCTGCAGGCGGACGGCCGCGCGTCGATACGGTCGGTGGCGGAGCAGGTGCACGTCTCGCGCGCGAACGCGTACGCCCGCATCAACCGGCTCATCGACGACGGGGTGATCCGCGGGTTCACCGCCCGCGTGAACCACGAACGGGCAGGTCAGGGCGCCTCCGCCTACATCACCCTGAAGATCGTCCAGAACTCCTGGCGCACCGTCCGCGAACAGCTCCGCGAGCTCCCGGGCGCCGCGCACATCGCGCTGGTCAGCGGGGACTTCGACGTGCTGCTCCTGGTGCACACCCCGGACAACCGCACCCTGCGCGAGCTGGTGCTGACCCGCCTCCAGTCCATCCCGGAGGTGCTCTCCACCCGCACGCTGCTGGTGTTCGAGGAGACGGACCTGCTGGCCCCGGGGCCGGGCCAGCCCTCCGGACCGACGATCACGGAGGACTAGGCCGTACGGGGGCGGCACGGGGGCCGTACGAGACGGACCCGGGCCGCGCCCCCGGGTCAGTCCCGGACGGTCCGCAGGCCGTCCAGCGCCATGCTGACCACCGCGTCGGCGAGCTGGTCCTGGCTCGTGCCCGGGTGCGGCCGGTACCACTCGACCAGCGAGTTCACCATGCCGAAGAGCAGGCGGGTCGCGAGGCGGATGTCCACGTCCGCGCGCAGATCGCCCTCGGCCGCGGCGGCCTTGAGGAGCTCCGCGACCTGGTGGTCGAACTCGCGGCGCCGCTCCAGGGCCCAGCGCTCGGTCCGGGTGTTGCCCCGTACGCGCAGCAGCAGCGTCACGTACGGCAGCTCGGAGACCAGCACCTCCACCGTGCGGCGGGTGACGTACTCGACGCGCTCGACGGCACGCCCGCGCACCGCGGCCGGCTCCTCCAGGACGGCGAACAGCCCGTCGAGGGCGCGGCTGACGGCCCGGCGCAGCAGCTCCTCCTTGCCCGCGACGTGGTGGTAGATCGACGACTTGGAGATGCCGGCGGCCTTGGACAGGTGCTCCATCGACGTGCCGTCGTAGCCGCGCTCGTTGAAGACCTGCACGGCCACGGACAGGAGCGTCTCGGGGGTGTAGGTGTCCCGTTTGGCCGTCGTCACTCCGTGTCCCCCGACTCGTCCTCGTCGCCCGCCGCGTAGCCCAGCTTGAACAGCGCCAGCGAGGGCGCGTACCGGCCGCCGGGACAGCGCTCGTCGAGGTGGTGGAGGAGGTCGTACGCCCAGTCCCGGCCGAGCCGGTCGTGCCATTCGGCGGGGCCGAGCGGGTAGTTCACGCCGAGCCGCATCGCGGTGTCGACGTCCTCGGCACTGGCCGCCCCGCGGGCGACGGCGTCGGCGGTGAGGTCGATCAGCATCGCCACCGTCCGCGCGACGATCATGCCGGGGACGTCCCCGATGACGGAGACCTTCTTGCCGAGCTTCTGGAAGAGGCCGACCGCCTCGGCGAGGGTCCGCTCGCCGGTGTCCGCGCTCGCGGAGAGCGCGACGCGGGTGCAGCCGCGGTAGTCGAGCGCGAGGTCGAAGTAGACGACGTCGGCGAACTCGACGGAGGTCTTGCCGTCCGCGAGGACCAGCTGGCCCTCCCCGGGCAGCTGGATGTACGGGCCTCCGTGCTCGGTGGCCGTGACCGCGATCCCGGCCTCCTCCAGCAGGTCGGCCAGCTCGGACGCCGGACCCAGGTCGCCGACCACGGTGACCTTGGCGGGCGCCTCCTCGGGCCCGGCCGTGTGCGGCTCCGGCAGGACGGCGTCCGGGCCGTACGGGAACCAGCCGTGCCCCGACTTGCGGCCGAGGCGGCCCGACTGGACCAGGCGGCGCTGCGCGAGGGACGGGGTGAACTTGGGGCTGCGGAAGAAGGACTCCCACACCGAGCGGGTCACGGCCTCGTTGACGTCCTGGCCGATCAGGTCGGTCAGCGCGAACGGGCCCATCCTGAAGCCGCCGCTCTCGCGGAGCACGGCGTCGATGGTGGCCGGGTCGGCCCCCTGCTCCTCGTACACCGCGAAGGCCTCGGCGTAGAAGGGGCGGGCGATCCGGTTGACGATGAAGCCGGGGGTGTCGGCGCAGCGGACCGGCGTCTTGCCCCAGCCGAGGACGGTGGCGTACGCGCTCTCGGCGGCGGCCGGGTCGGTCGCGAAGCCGGTGACCACCTCGACGAGCGGGAGCAGCGGGGCCGGGTTGAAGAAGTGCAGGCCGAGGAAACGGCCGGGGTGCGCGAGCCCGGCGGCGAGCTCGGTGACGGAGAGGGAGGAGGTGTTCGTGGCCAGCAGCGCGTCGGGGGCGACCACCTCTTCGAGGGCCCTGAAGAGGGCGCGCTTGACCCCGGCGTCCTCGACGACCGCCTCGACGACGAGGGCGGCCGCGGCGAGGTCCGCGAGGCCGGTGGCCGGCGCGATCCGGGAGATGGCGTCCTCGGCCTCGGCCTGGTCGATGCGGCCCTTGGCCGCCATGCGCTCGACGCGGTCCTGAACGATGCCGGCGCCGTCCGCGGCGAGCGCGGCGTTGATGTCGTAGATCAGCACGCGGTGACCTGCGAGGAGGGCGACCTGGGCGATGCCCTGGCCCATGGTGCCCGCGCCGACGACCGCCACAGTCCGGGACCGCTCGATTGCTGTCATGACCCGATCCTCCCGCACCGACTTATCCACAGGTCCGCCGGGCCCACTTGTCCCGACCGATCGTTCGGTTACTCTAACTCCAGTCTGCTCTCCTTCGCCCGGCTCAACGAGGAGTTGGTCCCTGATGGCCGCCGAACTCACCGTCCCCCAGCTGTCCGCCCAGCACCGGCCCACCCTGGACCAGGCCCTGTCGGCGATCCGCAGCCGTGCCTACTGGTCCCCGCACCCCGAACACCCCAAGGCGTACGGGGAGACCGCGCCGGCCGACGGGCTCGCCGCCTTCGAGGCCCTGCGCGGCACCCGGCTGGACCTGGACCAGCCCGGTACGGACGGCTGGGTCGGCGGCGAGGTGTCGCCGTACGGCCCGGAGCTGGGCGTCGAGTACCCGCACGCCGATCCGGAGGTCCTGCTGCCCGCCATGCGGGCCGGCATGAGCGCCTGGCGCGACGCGGGCCCCGAGACCCGCGCCCTGGTCTGTATCGAGATCCTGTCGCGCATCTCCGCCCGCACCCACGAGTTCGCGCACGCGGTGATGCACACCAGCGGCCAGGCCTTCATGATGGCGTTCCAGGCGGGCGGCCCCCACGCCCAGGACCGCGGCCTGGAGGCCGTGGCCTACGCGTACGAGGAGCAGACCCGCGTTCCCGAGAGCGCCGACTGGTCCAAGCCGCAGGGCAAGCGCGACCCGCTGGAGATCGGCAAGAGCTTCACTGCGGTCCCCCGCGGCATCGCCCTGATGATCGGCTGCAACACCTTCCCCACCTGGAACGGCTACCCGGGCCTGTTCGCCTCCCTGGCCACGGGCAACGCCGTGCTGGTCAAGCCGCACCCGCGCGCCGTCCTCCCGCTGGCCCTGACCGTCCGGGTCGCCCGCGAGGTGCTCGCCGAGGCCGGCTTCGACCCGAACCTGGTCGCGCTGGCGGTGGAGCGGCCCGGCGAGGGCATCGCGAAGACCCTGGCCGTGCGCCCCGAGATCAAGCTGATCGACTACACGGGCTCCACGGAGTTCGGCGACTGGCTGGAGGCCAACGCCCGCCAGGCGCAGGTCTACACGGAGAAGGCGGGCGTCAACACCGTCGTCCTGGACTCCACCGGCGACTACAAGGGCATGCTGTCCAACCTGGCCTTCTCGCTGTCCCTGTACAGCGGCCAGATGTGCACCACCCCGCAGAACCTGCTGATCCCCCGCGAGGGCATCGCCACGGACGCCGGGCACAAGACGTACGACGAGGTCGTCGCCGACCTCGCGGCCTCGGTCGGCGGCCTGCTGGGCGACGACGCCCGGGCCAACGCGCTGCTGGGCGCCCTGGTCAACCCGGACGTCAAGGCCCGGCTGGAGGCGGCCGCCTCCCTCGGCGAGGTCGCCCTGGCCTCCCGCGAGGTGGTGAACCCCGACTTCCCCGACGCGGTGGTCCGCACCCCGGTCGTGGTCAAGCTCGACGCCGCCAAGCCGGACCCGGACGCGGCCTACCTCTCCGAGTGCTTCGGCCCGGTCTCCTTCGCGGTGGCGGTCGACTCCACGGCGGACGCGCTGGACCTGCTCCGCCGCACGGTGCGCGAGAAGGGCGCCATGACGGTCGGCGCGTACACGACGTCGGCGGACACCGAGCGGGCCATCGAGGAGGTCTGCCTGGAGGAGTCGGCGCAGCTCTCGCTGAACCTGACCGGCGGGGTGTATGTCAACCAGACCGCCGCGTTCTCCGACTTCCACGGCTCCGGCGGCAACCCGGCGGCCAACGCGGCCCTCTGCGACGGCGCGTTCGTCGCGAACCGGTTCCGCGTGGTGGAGGTCCGCCGCCAGGCCTAGGGGGTGTCGGGGCGGCCGGTCAGTCCTTCGGGCCGCCCCAGTGGAAGAGGGTCATGGCCACGCTGGTCGCCAGGTTGTAGCTGGAGACCTGCGGCCGCATCGGCAGGGAGACCAGGTGGTCGGCCCGGGCGCGCAGCTCGGGCGAGATCCCGTGGCGCTCGGAGCCGAAGGCGAGCAGGGCGTCGTCCGGGAGGGTGAGGGAGCGGATGTCCTCGCCCTCCGGGTCGAGCGCGTACAGCGGCCCCGGGGGCAGCTCCTCCAGTTCGACCCGGTCCACGGTGGTGGCGTAGTGCAGCCCGGCCCCGGCCCGGACCACGTTCGGGTGCCAGGGGTCGAGGTCGCCGCGGGTGACCACGCCGGTCGCGCCGAATCCGGCGGCCAGGCGGACGACGGCTCCGACGTTGCCGAGGTTGCGGGGGTTGTCGAGCACGACCACCGGCGCGGGACGCGGCAGCCGCCCGAGCGCGGCGCGGCCGGCCTCCCGGTCGGGCCGCACGGCGAGCGCGGCCACCCCCGTGGGGTGCACGCGGGCCAGCAGGCCCTTCAGCTCCGCCCGGCGCACGAGCCGGTCCACGTCGGGCCCGACGTCCGGGGCGAGCTCGGCCGCGAGGGCCCGTACGGCGTCGGGATCGTCGGCGACGACCACCTCGACCCGCGCCCCGAACCGCAGGGCGTGCTTCAGCGCGTGGAACCCGTCCAGCAGGACGAGATCCCCCCGCCCGGCGGCCTCGCGCCACACCCGCGCACTCTCCCCGACTCCCGCAACGTCACTCATCCCCCGACCCTACGACCCACCCGGCCACCGCCCCCACCTGCCCAGGCCCCCACCCGCCCGCGCCACGGCACGAGGCACACCCGCCCCCGTGCACGACCGAGGCGCACCATCCAGCCCCGCCGGCGTTTGAGGCGCGGGGGTCCGGGGGCGGAGCCCCCGGGAACGGCGCTGCAGGTCGGGGTCAGCGCCCGCTCGGACTCGTCGCCGCCGAGGGCGACGGGACGACCACGGACTCCCCCTCGGCAGGCGCCGGAAGCATCCCGGCTCCAGCCACGGGCGCCGAGCCCGAACCCGCGGCCGAGCCCGAGCCCGGCGAAGGCCCCCCGCCCCCCGGCCGCAGACGCCCGGCCCTGGCCCCGAGCCACACCAGGAACCCGGTCGGCAGGAACACCGCGTCAGCGGCGATCATCGCCAGCGAGAAGAACGGCAGGCCCAGCAGCACCGCGATCCCGGCGTGCTCCAGCATCATCACCGCCAGCAGCACGTTCTTGATCCGCCGGTTGAACAGCGTGAACGGGAACGCCACCTGCACCGCCACCGTCCCGTACGACAGCAGCATCACCAGCGTCCCGCTGCTCGCGACCAGCGCCGACAGCCCCGGCCACGGAGTGAAGTAGTCCAGTCCCAGCGGGTAGTACAGCGCGGTTCCGTCCTGCCACCGCGAGCCCTGGATCTTGTACCACCCCGCGGTCGCGTAGATCAGGCAGACCTCCGCCATGATCACCAGCATGCCCGCGTTGTGCAGCAGGTTCGCCAGGACGTCCAGCGTCGCCCGCCCCTCCCCCTCGGCCTCGTACCGGTCGGCCATCCACCACAGCGCGGTGGCGACCCACAGCGTCGCGAAGGCCGCCAGCCAGCCGTAGCCGAACCGCCCGGTCGCCGCGCCGTACGCGAACACCGCGCCCAGGACCGCCCACAGCACCGGCCCGCCGGCGCCGGCCGTCGCCGAGCCGTGCCGGCGGGCCCTGCGGGCGTCCAGCGACCACACCTGCGCGCACCGCGTCAGCACCAGGTAGATCGCCATCAGGTGGATGACGTTGTCCCCGCCGTCCCCCATGAAGACGCTGCGGTTCTGCAGCGACAGCACCCCGACCATGAACACCACGGACGTCCCGCGGGTCCGCCAGCCCAGCATCAGCGCCACGCTCGCCAGCACGGACACCGCGTAGACGAGCTCGAACCACAGCGTGGAGTCGGACCACATCAGCACGGTGAAGGCCCCGTTCGAGGCGATCAGCCGCTCCGCCAGCCCGAAGCTCCACGGCCCGTCCGGCCCGTACAGCTCGGCCCGGTTCGGGATCTCCCGGAGCAGGAAGAAGAGCCAGGTCCCGCTGAAGCCGATCCGGATGACGGCGCTCTGGTACGGGCCCAGGGCCTGCCCGGAGACCTTCGCGAGCCCCCGCCCGGCCGACGCCCGGAGCCTGCGCGCCACGGCCCTCGGCCCCGCCGGGGCCCCCGGCCCCGCCGGGGCCCCCGGCTTCACACCGTCCACCACGGCAGCTCCCGGTAGTACGTCTGGGTGTCGGTCGTCTCGGTGCTCCACTCGGGCGCGGGCACCGCCGCCGTCGCCGAGCGCAGCTGGATCCGCAGCACGCGCCCGTCCCGGTGGTCCGGCCCGATCCGGTCGACCGCGATCCGCCGCAGGTACTCCTCGGACAGCTCCCCGCGCTCACCGCTCGGCTTGTTGTCCGCGTCGTGGGAGCCCGTGAAGAAGTCCCAGGCCCGCCGCAGCTCGTTCTGCTCGGTGTGGCTCGGCAGCAGGCTGTGGCGGATCGCCGCGCCGTCCTCGGCGGACAGGTCGCGCCAGCCGGTGGTCACCAGGTCGCCGCCACCGGTCCGCACCTGGGCCCGCACCTCGACCGCGATGTTCTGCTGGAGCGGGTTGGGCGCGAAGAGCTTCCAGTTCTGTTCGAACTCGGGGTAGATCCATCCGTCGACCGTCCGCGCGTGCTCCCGGCCGATCGTGTTCGCGGGCGCCACGTGCAGGAAGACGAGCGCCAGGTGGGAGCAGGCGGCCACGGCGACCGCCCCGAGGGCCAGGGCCGTGACGACCCGGTAAGGGGTGCTCAGACCGGCGATTCCGGGTGCTCTCGAAGGAGGCGGGAGCGGGGTCGGAGGCGGGGGCTGAGCAGTGCCCTCGGCGGGCTTTCGCTCGTTCGAATCCATCCCGCCCCGATCATCGGCCGTCCACAGGGTTCACCACAGAGGTTGACACCCTACGGGCCGCCGTCTCACCATTGAAGAGGATGAACCGAACGATCGGTCGGTCGGGCGGACGGCAGACTCAGACAGGGAGCCGGGATGACGGCAGTGACCCCGGACACGGGACACGGCACGGAGCACGACACGGACCTCGTGCGGCTCGCAGCCGCATTCGACGCCGCCGTGGCGGCGGACGAGCGCGTCGAGCCGCGTGACTGGATGCCCGAGGAGTACCGCGCGACCCTGGTCCGCCAGATGGCCCAGCACGCCCACTCCGAGATCATCGGCATGCAGCCCGAGGCGAACTGGATCACCCGCGCGCCCTCGCTGCGCCGCAAGGCGATCCTGATGGCCAAGGTCCAGGACGAGGCGGGCCACGGGCTGTACCTGTACAGCGCCGCCGAAACGCTGGGCACCAGCCGCGACGAGCTGCTCGACAAGCTCCACGCGGGCAAGCAGAAGTACTCCTCGATCTTCAACTACCCCACCCTGACCTGGGCGGACGTCGGCGCGATCGGCTGGCTCGTCGACGGCGCCGCGATCACCAACCAGGTGCCGATCTGCCGCTGCTCCTACGGGCCCTACGCCCGGGCCATGGTCCGGATCTGCAAGGAGGAGTCCTTCCACCAGCGCCAGGGGTTCGAGCTCCTCATGGCCCTCTCGCAGGGCACCGAGGCCCAGCACGCGATGGCGCAGGACGCGGTCGACCGCTGGTGGTGGCCGTCCCTGATGATGTTCGGTCCGCCGGACGACGCGTCGTCGCACTCGGCGCAGTCGATGGCCTGGCGCATCAAGCGCCACTCCAACGACGAGCTGCGCCAGCGCTTCGTGGACATCGCCGTCCCGCAGGCCGAGTCGCTGGGCCTGACCCTGCCCGACCCGGACCTCAAGTGGAACGAGGAGCGCGGGCACCACGACTTCGGCGCGATCGACTGGACCGAGTTCTGGGACGTGCTCAAGGGCAACGGCCCGTGCAACGCGGAGCGGATCGGCCGCCGGCGCGCGGCACACGAGGAAGGCGCCTGGGTGCGCGAGGCGGCGGCGGCCTATGCGGACAAGCAGGCCGCCGCGAAGAACGACGGACAGACCGAGGAGGCACGGGTATGACGCAGAACTGGCCCCTGTGGGAGGTGTTCGTGCGCTCGCGGCGCGGCCTGTCGCACACGCACGCGGGCAGCCTGCACGCCCCCGACGCGGAGATGGCCCTGCGCAACGCCCGCGATCTCTACACCCGGCGCGGCGAGGGCATCTCGATCTGGGTGGTGCCCTCCACCGAGATCACCGCCTCGTCGCCGGACGAGCGGGACCCGTTCTTCGCCCCGTCCGCCGACAAGCCCTACCGTCACCCCACCTTCTACGACGTCCCGGAGGGGCTGAGCCACCTGTGACCGGCACCGACACCGCCCGCGAATCCGCCCGCGAGGCCGGCTCCGAGACCCTCGGCGACAGCTCCGCGGCGGCCGCCCTGGCCCTCGGGGACGACGCGCTGATCCTCTCCCACCGCCTCGGCGAGTGGGCGGGCCACGCCCCCGTCCTGGAGGAGGAGGTCGCGCTGGCCAACATCGCCCTCGACCTCCTCGGCCAGGCCCGCGTCCTGCTGTCCCTGGTCGGTGACGAGGACGAGCTCGCGTTCCTGCGCGAGGAGCGGTCCTTCCGCAACCTCCAGCTGGTCGAGCAGCCGAACGGCGACTTCGCCCACACCATCGCCCGCCAGCTGTTCTTCTCCCTCTACCAGCACGAGCTCTACGGGGACCTGGCGCGGGGCGACGGCCCGTTCGCCCCGCTCGCGGCCAAGGCCGTCAAGGAGACCGCCTACCACCGCGACCACGCCGAGCAGTGGACCCTGCGGCTCGGCGACGGCACCCCGGAGAGCCGCGCCCGCATGCGGGCCGCCCTCGACGCGCTGTGGAGGTACACGGGCGAGATGTTCCAGCCCGTGGAGGGCCTCGGCGACCTGGACTGGGCCGCTCTGGAGGCCCGCTGGCTCGCCGCGGTCACCGCCGTGCTGGAGCGGGCCGGACTGGCGCTGCCCGAGGGGCCGCGCACCGGCGCCTGGGCTGCCGGGGCCGGCCGGCAGGGCCTGCACACCGAGCCGTTCGGCAAGCTCCTCGCAGAGATGCAGCACCTGCACCGCAGCCACCCGGGGGCGTCGTGGTGACCGGCGCCGGGACGGCCGCGACGACCCGGCTCGAAGCCGAACTGGCCGAGCTCGCGGGCTCCGTGCCCGACCCCGAGCTGCCCGTCCTCACGCTCTCCGAGCTCGGCGTGATGCGCGGAGTGCGGATGTGCGAGGACGGCCACGTCGAGGTCACCCTCACCCCCACCTACACCGGCTGCCCGGCCATCGAGGCGATGTCCGCCGACATCGAGCGGGTCCTGAACGACCGCGGCATGCCCGACGTGCGGGTGACCACCGTCCTGGCCCCCGCCTGGTCCACCGATGACATCTCCGCCGAAGGACGCCGCAAGCTGGCCGAGTTCGGCATCGCCCCGCCCCGGCCGCACGCGGCCGGGGGTCCCGTCCCGCTGACCCTCTCGGTGCGCTGCCCGAACTGCGGATCCACCGACACCGAGCTGCTCAGCCGCTTCTCCTCCACCGCGTGCAAGGCCCTGCGCCGCTGCGTCTCCTGCCGCGAACCGTTCGACCACTTCAAGGAGCTGTAGATGGCCGAGGCACTCCGGCCGGCCACCCGGCACGGCGCGTTCCACCCGCTCACGGTGGCCTCGGTCGAGCGCCTCACCGAGGACGCGGTGGCCCTGGCCCTCCAGGTCCCCGCCGGCCTGCGCACCGAGTACCGGCACGCCCCCGGCCAGCACCTGACCCTGCGCCGGACCACCCCCGAGGGGGTCGAGATCCGCCGCACGTACTCGATCTGCTCGGTCGCCCCGGCCCCGGACGGCCCGGGCCCCGAGCTGCTCCGCGTCGGGGTGCGGCTCGTGGAGGGCGGCGAGTTCTCCACGTTCGCGCACAAGGAGATCGCCGCCGGGGACGTGCTCGACGTGATGGTCCCGGCCGGACGGTTCGTCCTGGACCCGGCCGCGGCACCCGCCGGCGGACACTACGCCGCCGTCGTCGGCGGCAGCGGGATCACCCCCGTGCTGTCCATCGCCGCGACCCTGCTGGCCGCCCGGCCCGACGCCCGGTTCTGCCTCGTGCGCAGCGACCGCAGCGCCGCGTCGACGATGTTCCTGGACGAGGTCGCCGACCTCAAGGACCGCTACCCGGCCCGCTTCCAGCTGGTGACCGTCCTCTCCCGCGAGGAACAGGAGGCCGGTCTGCCCTCCGGCCGCCTCGACGAGGAGCGGCTGGCGGCGCTGCTGCCCGCCCTGCTGCCGGTCGCCGAGGTGACGGGCTGGTTCCTGTGCGGGCCGTACGGCCTGGTGCAGGGGGCCGAGCGGGCGCTCGGCGCGCTCGGCGTCGCCCGGAGCCGGGTCCACGAGGAGATCTTCCACGTCGAGGACACGGCGGCGCCGACCCGCGCGGCCGCGGCCACCGCGCCCGCCCACGGGCGGGTCACCGCACGGCTCGACGGCCGCTCGGGAACCTGGCCGGTCCGCGAGGGCGAGTCCCTGCTGGACGCGGTACTGCGCAACCGCGCCGACGCCCCGTACGCCTGCAAGGGCGGCGTGTGCGGCACCTGCCGGGCCTTCCTCGTGACGGGGGAGGTGCGGATGGAGCGGAACTTCGCCCTCGAAGAGGAGGAGACCGAGGCCGGCTTCGTCCTGGCCTGCCAGTCGCACGCCGTGACGGAGGAAGTGGAGATCGACTTCGACCGCTGACCCGGCGTCCACCCGGCCGTCCTCCCCGCGCCCTTCCGCCCAGGTCCGGCACCAGGCTGTGCATTTTCAAGAACTTGTTCTATCTTGACGCACCGTCAGGACAGGATGGACCGGGTGCGCGCGGGAGGACAGGCAGTGGACTTCACCTTCACCGAGGAACAACAGGCCGCCGTCGAGGCGGCGAAGGCCGTGTTCGCGGATGTCGCGCCCGACAGCGTGCCGAGCCCCGCGCTCACCCCCGGGGCGGTCGCCCAGGACTTCGACCGGCCGCTGTGGGCCAAGCTCGCCTCGTCCGACCTGCTCAGCCTGGTCCTGGCCGAGGAGCACGGCGGCGCCGGCCTCGACACCATCGCCCTGTGCCTGGTGCTGCGCGAGGCCGCCGGGGTACTGGCCCGCGTACCGCTGTTGGAGCACTGCGCCACCGCCATGGCCGTCCAGGCCCACGGGGGGCCCGAGCTGACGGCCGCGCTGCTGCCCGGCGCCGGCAACGGCGCGCTCGTCCTCACCGCCGCCGCGCACGGCCGCTCCGGCCACGACCCGGCCGAACTGGCCGTCACCGCCCGCCGGGACGGCGCCGAGTGGACCCTGGAGGGGGTCCAGACCTCCGTCCCCTGGGCCCAGAACGCCGACTGGATCGCCGTACCGGCCCACACCGGCGGGGGAGAGGCCGTCCTCGCGCTCGTCCCCCGCACCGCCGAGGGTCTGACCCTCGCCGAGCAGGCCTCCACCAGCGGGGAGCGCCTCGCCGAACTGACCCTGGACGGCGTACGGGTGCCCGCCCCGCACCTCATCGAAGCCCCCGGCGCCTGGGAGCGCCTGCGCCAGCTCCTCACCACCGGGACCTGCGCCCTCGCGCTCGGCCTCGGCGAGCGGGTGCTCGCCATGACCAGCCAGTACACCGCGAAGCGCGAGCAGTTCGGCTTCCCCGTCGCCACGTTCCAGGCCGTCGCCGTCCAGGCCGCCGACCGCTACATCGACCTGCGCGCCATGGAGGTCACCCTCTGGCAGGCCGCCTGGCGCCTCGACGCCGCGACCGGCGGAGCCGGCGGTCCGCTGCCGAGCTCCGGTGACGTGGCGGTCGCCAAGATCTGGGCCTCGGAGGGGGTGCGCCGGGTCGTGCAGACCGCACAGCACCTGCACGGCGGGTTCGGCGCCGACACCGACTACCCGCTGCACCGCTACCACGCCTGGGCCAAGCAGCTGGAGCTCCAGCTCGGCCCGGCCGCCGCGCACGAGGAGGCCCTGGGCGACCTGCTGGCCGCCCACCCCCTCGCCTGACACCGGGCCGGGCCCGCAGCCCGCAGCCCTCGGAACCCGGGCCCGCGGTATTCGGGGCCCGAACCCGGGAGCCCGGGCTCCCCGGTGCCCTAGAGCACGAAGGGCGGGTTCCCGCTGTCCGTCACCATCGGACGGCCGGACCCGTCCCAGGCCTGCATGCCGCCGTCGATGTTGACGGCGTCGATGCCCTGACGGACGAGGTACTGGGTGACCTGCGCGGACCGCCCGCCCACGCGGCACATCACGTGCACGCGGGCGCCGTCCGGAGCGGCCTCCGTGAGCTCGCCGAAGCGGTTCACGAAGTCGCTCATCGGGATGTGCAGAGCGCCCTCGACGTGGCCGGCCGCCCATTCGTCGTCCTCCCGGACGTCCAGGACAAAGCCTTCGGAGGGCACCGCGGCGGCGTCCACCGAGGGAAGCGGTCCGAAGTTCATGCGTGGCCTTCTCTCATCGCAGATGGGGGAGGCCAACCTATCGGACCCCGCCCCTGGGGCCTGCCTGCGCCGGGAACCCGCCGGACCCGCCGCGGCCGGGCCGGGAACCCCGCCGGCGCCCGGCGGGAAAGGCCGCAGCGCTCAGGGAGCGGCGAGAGCGGCGAGTTCCGTCTCGCGTTCGGACACCTGCGCCAGCAGCTGCTCCGCGATCTCCTCCAGCAGCCGGTCCGGGTCCTCCGGGGCCATCCGGAGCATCGACCCGATCGCGCTGTCCTCCAGGTCCTTGGCGACCAGCGACAGCAGCTCCTTGCGGCGCGACAGCCACTCCAGGCGGGCGTACAGCTCCTCGCTCTCGCCCGGAACCGCCCGCTCGGGCGCCGGACCGGCCGCCCACTCCTCGGCGAGCTCGCGCAGCTGCTGCTCCTCGCCCCGCCCGTACGCGGCGTTCACCCGGGCGATGAAGGCGTCCCGGCGCTCCCGCTCGACCTCGTCCTGGGCGAGGTCCGGGTGGGCCTGGCGGACCAGCTCGCGGTAGAGGCGCCGTACCTCCTCCGAGGGCCGCACCCGCTGCGGCGGCCGCACCGGACGGTCGGTGAGCATCGCGCCGGCGTCGTCGGAGATCCCGTCGGAGTCCATCCAGTCGTGGAACAGCTCGTCCACGCCCGGCATCGGCATCACCAGCGCGCGCGCCTCCTTGGCCCGCCGCAGGTCGTCCGGATCTCCGCTGCGGGCCGCCTTGGCCTCGGCGATGAGCGCGTCCAGTTCGTCGAGCCGCGAGTACATCGGCCCGAGCTTCTGGTGGTGCAGGCGGGAGAAGTTCTCCACCTCCACGCGGAAGGTCTCCACCGCGATCTCGAACTCGATCAGCGCCTGCTCGGCGGCGCGCACGGCCCGCTCCAGCCGCGCCTCGGGACGGTCCGCGCCGGAATCACCCGAGTCGCCGGGACCGCCGGAATCACCGGGGCCGACGGGGGCCGACTGTGCGGGCTGCTCAGGCTGCTCGGTCTGTTCGGTCTGCTCGCTCACGCGGCCAGCCTACGGCCCGCCCGGCCGGGCGGTGTTTCACGTGAAACACCGCCCGCCGCACGAGCCACCCGCCCGCGGCACCGGCCCGGACCCGCCGGGCGCCGGACCGCCCGAACCGGATCGTCCGCGCACCCCGCCACCCCGCCACCCGCCGCCCGCCACGCGCCGCCCCCACCGTCAGACCCCGGCCTCCGCCGCGATCCGTCCCGCCCGTACCGCCGTCACCAGGTCCGCGTGGTCCGCCTCGGTCCGGTCGGCGTAGGCCACCGCGAACGCGGCCACCGCCTCGTCCAGCTCCTCGTTCTTCCCGCAGTACCCGGCCAGCAGCCGGGGGTCGACGCTGTGCGCGTGCGCCCGCGCCAGGAGCGCCCCGGTCATCCGCCCGTAGTCGTCGAACTCCTCCGCGGTCAGCGCCGCCGGATCCACGCTCCCCTTGCGGTTGCGGAACTGCCGTACCTGGAAGGGCCGCCCCTCCACCGTGGTCCAGCCGAGCATGATGTCCGACACCACCTGCATCCGCTTCTGCCCGGCCACCACGCGGCGTCCCTCGTGCTCCTGCGGCGGTGCGGGGAAGCCCAGGGCCGGCAGGTGCGGCAGCAGGACCGAGGGCCGCGCCTCCTTCACCTGGAGCACCAGCGGCTGGCCCCGGTGGTCCATGAGCAGCACCACGTACGAGCGGGTGCCGACGCTCCCGGTGCCCACGACCCGGAAGGCCACGTCGTGGATCGCGTACCGGGCCAGCAGCGGCAGCCGGTCGCCCGTCAGGGTCTCCAGGTACGGGCCCAGCGAGGCCGCCACCGCGGCCGCCTCCGCGTCCCCGACCCGGCGCAGCACGGGCAGCGCGTCCACGAAGCGGCAGCTGCCGTCCGCCGCGGCCTCGGTCGACTTCGCCGCGAACCGGGCGGAGGTGTTGTTGCGGGCCTTCTGCGACACCCGCTCCAGCGTCCCCAGCAGGTCCCGGGCGTCGGCGTGCGAGACGAGTTCCTCGTCCGCGATGGCGTTCCAGGCGTCCATCGCGGGCAGCTTCGCCAGCAGGCGCACGGTCCGCCGGTAGGCGCCCACCGTGTCCCGGGCCGCCGCCCGGCAGGTGTCCTCGTCGGCTCCGGCCACCCGCCCGGCCAGTACCAGCGAGGTGGCCAGCCGCTTCACGTCCCACTCCCACGGACCGAAGACGGTCTCGTCGAAGTCGTTGAGGTCGATGACGAGACGGCCGTGCACGTCCCCGTACAGCCCGAAGTTCGCCGCGTGCGCGTCCCCGCAGATCTGCGCGCCGACCCCGGTGACCGGGCCGCCGGACAGGTCGTGCGCCATCAGCCCGGCCGCCCCGCGCAGGAAGGCGAACGGGTTCGCCGCCATCCGCCCCACCCGTATCGGAGCCAGCTCGGCGACCCGGCCGACGTTGGACTCCTCCACCGCCCGGACGGCGTCCGGGCGGTCGGCCGGCGCCTCGAAGGCGGCGTGCGCCGAGCGCGGCACCCGTCCGCGCAGGGCCTTGCCGTGCTCCTTCGGCGATCCGTCCGCCACTCTCGGCGCGAACCCCTCCACCTGCGGTATCCGCTGCCCCGCTGCCGCCGTCATGTGCGCCGCCCCACCAGTCCGTTCGATCGCCAGAACGGGCTGACCGTACCGACAGCCCGGCACCCCTGGCCAGCACCTCCGCGCCGGCGCCCCCGGCCCGCGCCTCCCGCCGGGCGGCTACAGGCCCGCGTCCCTGGCCAGCAGCGCCGCCTGCACCCGGTTCTCACAGCCCAGCTTCGCCAGGATCCGGCTCACGTACGTCTTCACCGTGGCCTCACTCATGTGCAGCCGCCGGCCCGCGTCCGCGTTCGACAGGCCCTCCCCGAGCAGCGCCAGCACCCCGCGCTCCCGCTCGCTCAGCTCCGCCACCTGCCGGCGCGCCTGCTCCCCGCGCACCGCCGCCCGCCCGGAGGACAGCTGGTCCACCACGTGCCGCGTCGCACCCGGCGAGAGGTACGCGTCGCCGGCCGCGGCCGCCCGCACCGCCCCGATCAGCTCGCCCGGCGCCGAGTCCTTCAGCAGGAACCCCGCGCCGCCCTGGCCCAGGGCCCGCAGCACGTTCTCCTTCTCCCCGAAGGTGGTCAGGATCAGCGCCCGCACCGACGGAACCGCCCGCTTCAGCTCCCCGAGCGCGGTCAGCCCGTCCATCACCGGCATCTGGATGTCCAGCAGCACCACGTCCGGCCCGTGCGCGCGGGCCAGGTCCACGGCCTCGCGCCCGTTCGCGGCCTCCGCCACCACCTCGATGTCCGGAGCCGAGGTCAGGATCATCCTGATCCCGGCCCGGATCAACGGCTCGTCGTCCGCGATCACCACGCGGATCACTTCGGCTGTCACCCGAACTCCTACTGCTTGACCTGGTAGGACCGCTTGTCGACGAGCGTGCCGTCCTTGAAGCAGAACCGGAACGCGACGTCGGTGGTCAGATCCGGCGAATCCTCCGTCGACAACAGCACCAGACAGCTCGACCCCTCCGGCCGCGGCGGCCCCTTCCGGTCCATGCCACCGGTGAAGATGCTGTCCCCGTCCGGCAGCCGGTCGCGGACCGCCTGCTCCGACTCGCCCAGCCGCACGGCGTCGTACTCGCCCCGGTCGATCATCGCGTTGTTCACCGACCCGACGAGCATCACCACTCCGGCCACCAGGGCGACCAGCAGCACCACCACGGCCGCGGACGCGATCCCGCACCCCATCGCTATGCCGCCGGACCGGCTGCGGGCCCGCACGGCCAGCTCCCGGTCCACCGCGGCCCAGTCCATCGGGGAGTCGCCCTTCGGGTCCCCGACCACGGCCCCCTGCCCGAAGTCGTCGGCCACCTCCGCAACCCCGGCCGGCCCGGCGCCGTACGGGAGCACCCCCGCGACCCGGAATCCGCCGCCCTCGACCGCGCCCGCGTGCACCATCCCGCCGACCAGCCGGGCCCGTTCGCGCAGCCCCGTCAGCCCCTGACCGCCCGACACGACCTCCCCGGCTCCCGGACCGGTCGCGGGGCCGTTGGCGATCTCCACCACCAGCGAGTCGTCCTCGTACCGCAGCTCCACCGCGATCGACGCCCCCGGAGCGTGCTTGTACGCGTTCGTCAGCGCCTCCTGCACGATCCGGTAGGCCGCGTGGTCGCAGGCCGCGACGAGCTCCCGCGGCTGCCCCGTCGTCGTCAGCCGTACGTCCGTCCCCGTGCCCCGCGCCGCCTCCACGACCCCCGCGATCCCGGCCACGCCGCGCGCCGGGGACTGGGCCTCCTCCACCGGCACCGGGGCCTCCACCCCGTCGCGCATGATGCCGACGACCTCGCGCAGCTCGTGCATCGCCGCCACCGAGGCCTGCCGCAGCACCCCCACCGCCTCGCGCTGGCGGTCGGTCAGCTTCGGATCGACCTCCAGCGCACCGGTGTGCACCGAGATCAGCGCCAGCTGGTGGCCCAGGCTGTCGTGCATGTCCTGCGCGATCCGCTGCCGTTCCCGCAGCCGCGCCTGGCCCGCGACCATCGCGCGCTCCCGCAGCAGCTGCCCGTTGCGCTCCTGGAGCGCACGCAGCAGCGTCCGGCGCTGCGACCAGTACCGGCTGGCCAGACCCGGCACCACCGTCGCCACGAGGAACATCAGCGTCGTGAACACGATCACGAGCAGCGGCCGCATCTGGTCCCACTGGGACAGCAGGCTGAATCCGGTCGCGGCGAGGAAGGCGAGGGTGAAGGCGGCCAGGGCCCGGCCCACCCCGACGATCCGGCGCCCCGCGGACCAGCCCAGCGGAATCGTGACCAGGAACACCCCGGGCAGCACGCTGCTCGCCGCCGATCCGACCACGAGGGCGCTCCCGGGGAACCTCCTGCGCAGGAGCGTCAGCGCCACGACGGCCAGGGCGCTCACCAGCATCCGGCGCCCGGAGCCGTTGTCGAGCTCCTCGACGCCCAGCCCCAGCACGGCCAGCACACCGGCCAGGGCCAGGTCACCGGCCAGCATCCGCCGGGTCCAGGGCTCGGGCCCCCTCAGCCGGTCCCAGCCCGCACGCGTCTTCGCCATGACATCCACCCGACGACCCTAGACACCCGCGTCCGACGCCCGCCGCCCTCTTTCGTCGCGCCTCCCGCGACGAAAGTCTGGTCCCCGGGGATCGAAGACCCGCACGAGACGCACAACACGAAACGGCCGCCACCGCTTTCGCGATGACGACCGTTTCGTCGATGTGGGCGAGGGGGGATTTGAACCCCCACGTCCCGAAGGACACTGGCACCTGAAGCCAGCGCGTCTGCCGTTCCGCCACTCGCCCGAGCAGCACTCCAGTGGATCTTCCCTTTCGGGCCGTTCCCCTGGCGACGTCGAAAGATTAGCACGTGGAACGGGGTGGATTCACATCCCTTTCCCCGGCCCCCCGCACCCCGCCGGGGACGGCCCCTCCCGCACTCCGCCCCCGGTGCGGGACACTGTCCCTGGCACGCCCCTACGATCGCTTGTGAGGACCAACACTCCTCCACACAGGACCGATGGGGAACCAGCCGAATCCGCCACGCGTGGATACGATCAGTAAGCAGTACAGGGCGACAACGACGGAGGAGGTGCCCCATGGGAGTCCTGAAGCGGTTCGAGCAGCGACTCGAAGGTCTGGTGAACGGCACCTTCGCCAAAGTCTTCAAGTCCGAGGTCCAGCCGGTCGAGATCGCCGGCGCCCTCCAGCGGGAGTGCGACAACAACGCCACCATCTGGAACCGTGAGCGGACCGTCGTCCCCAACGACTTCATCGTGGAGCTCAGCGCCGGCGACTACGACCGCCTGAGCCCCTACTCGGGACAGCTCGGCGACGAGCTCGCGGGCCTGGTCCGCGACTACGCCAAGCAGCAGCGCTACAGCTTCATGGGCCCCATCAAGGTCCAGCTGGAGAAGGCCGACGACCTCGACACCGGGCTCTACCGGGTCCGCAGTCGCACCCTCGCCTCCAGCACCTCGCAGCCGCAGGCCCCCCAGGGCGGCCAGGCAGCGTCCCAGAACCAGCAGCAGGGCGGCTACGGGTACCCCCCGGTCGCCGCCCCGCCCATGCCCGCGGGCCCGCCTCCCGGCGGCGCCGCAGGGCGTCGGCCCGCCCCCGGCGGAGCCGCGCCCGCGTCCTCCCCGGGCGCTCCGCGACGGCACTGGATCGAGATCAACGGCACCCGCCACCAGATCTCGCGCGCCACGCTCGTACTCGGCCGAAGCACGGAAGCCGACGTGCGGATCGACGACCCCGGCGTCTCGCGCCGGCACTGTGAGATCCGGACCGGAACGCCCTCGACGATCCAGGATCTAGGGTCCACCAACGGCATCGTGGTGGACGGGCAGCACACCACCCGCGCTACGCTCCGCGACGGCTCGCGGATCGTCGTGGGCAGCACCACCATCATTTACCGGCAAGCCGAAGGGTGAAGCGGGGGCAATGTCAGAGCTGACCCTGACGGTCATGCGGTTGGGTTTCCTAGCCGTTCTGTGGCTGTTCGTCATCGTGGCCGTCCAGGTCATCCGCAGCGACCTCTTCGGTACGAGGGTGACGCAACGCGGCTCTCGCCGCGGCGGCGCGGCTGCCGGTGCCCAGCAGCAGGCGGGGGGCCGCCAGACGGCCCCGCCCCAGCAGCGCCAGCGCCGCGGTGCGCCGACCAAACTCGTCGTCTCCGAGGGCACCCTCACGGGCACCACGGTGGCCCTCGCGGGCCAGACGATCACGCTGGGCCGCGCCCACGACTCGACCATCGTGCTGGACGACGACTACGCGTCCAGCCGTCATGCCAGGATCTACCCGGACCGTGACGGGCAGTGGATCGTCGAGGACCTCGGCTCCACCAACGGCACGTATCTCGACCGGAACCGGCTGACCACCCCGACGCCCATTCCGCCGGGTGCCCCGATCCGCATCGGCAAGACCGTCATCGAGCTGCGGAAGTAGTACGAGAATGAGCGAGCGGAGCGAGCGAGCCGCGGAGATCCGTCCCACTGTGGAAACGGACCCGCGCGCGCTCCCGACCGGAGGGTGGGCAGTGTGGCTCGAGACCGGTTGTACCCGGAGGCAGCGTCGACAGGGCAGGTGCGCATGAGTCTGTCCCTGCGGTTCGCCGCCGGATCGCACAAGGGCATGATCCGCGAGGGGAACGAGGACTCCGGCTACGCCGGGCCCCGTCTCCTCGCGATCGCCGACGGCATGGGCGGCCAGGCCGCCGGCGAGGTCGCCAGCTCCGAGGTGATCTCGACCCTCGTGCAGCTCGACGACGACGTCCCGGGCTCCGACATCATCACCTCGCTCTCCACCGCCGTGCAGCGGGCCAACGACCAGCTGCGCGCGATGGTCGAGGAGGACCCGCAGCTCGAGGGCATGGGGACCACCCTGACCGCCCTCCTGTGGACCGGCCAGCGCCTCGGGCTCGTCCACGTCGGCGACTCCCGGGCCTACCTGCTGCGCGACGGCGTCCTCACGCAGATCACCCAGGACCACACCTGGGTGCAGCGCCTCGTCGACGAGGGCCGCATCACCGAGGAGGAGGCGACGACGCACCCGCAGCGCTCCCTCCTGATGCGCGCGCTCGGCAGCGGCGACATCGTCGAACCCGACCTCTCCATCCGTGAGGTCCGGGCCGGCGACCGCTACCTGATCTGCTCCGACGGGCTGTCCGGCGTGGTCTCCCACCAGACCCTGGAAGAGACCCTCGCCGACTACCACGGCCCCCGCGAGACCGTGCAGTCCCTGATCCAGCTCGCGCTGCGCGGCGGCGGTCCGGACAACATCACCTGCATCGTCGCCGACGTCCTCGACACCGACAGCGGCGACACGCTCGCCGCCCAGGTGAGCGACACCCCGGTCGTCGTCGGCGCGGTCGCCGAGAACCAGCACCAGCTCTTCGACGGCGGCAACGCCATGCACACCCCGGCCGGCCGCGCCTCGGGGCTCGGCCGCCAGGCCTCCCCGCCCGCCGGCTCCTTCGGCCCGCCCGGAAGCGGCGACGCCCCCGGCTACGGGTACGCGGAGTCCGGCCAGGGCGGCGGCGGGTACGGCAGCTTCGGCGAGGCCGACGGCTACGACTCCGACTCCGGGTACGAGGACACGTACGACAAGCCCCGCAGGCGCCGCAGCAAAGGGCGCAAGTGGACCACCCGTACGCTGATGCTGCTGCTCGTCGCCGGAGTCATCGGCGGCGGCCTCTACGCCGGCTGGCGCTGGACGCAGACCCAGTACTACATCGGCGTCAAGGGCGACCACGTCGCGCTCTTCAAGGGCATCAGCCAGAAGCTCGGGCCGGTGAAGCTCTCCGAGGTGGAGACCGACCGACCCGACATCGAACTGAAGTACCTCCCGCCCTTCAAGCTGAAGCTCGTACAGGCCACCATCAGCGAAAGCAGCCTGGACGGCGCACGCGAGAAGATCGACGACCTCGGTCTCCAGGTGTCCGCCTGCAAGAAGGACGAAGAGCGCCGCAACGCCGAGGCGCAGAACCAGACACCCGCCGGCCTGACTCCCGCGGAGCAGCAGCTGGTCGGCCTGTGCGGAAAGCAGTAGACACACGCGGGCGCAGGGGGCCTGCCACACCATGAGCGTTGTCACCAATACGACCACCATCGGCGCCATCGAGCTGCCGAGCCGGCGGAACACCGAGCTGATGCTGCTCGGGTTCGCCGTGGTCATCCCGATGTTCGCCTACGCCAACGTGGGTCTCGCGATCAACGGCTCGCTGCCGCCCGGCATGTTCGCCTACGGCCTCGGCCTCGGCGCGCTCGCCGGGGTCGCGCACCTCGTCGTGCGCCGCTACGCGAAGTACGCCGACCCGCTGCTGCTGCCGCTGGCCACCCTGCTCAACGGACTCGGCCTCGTCTTCATCTGGCGCCTGGACCAGTCCGAGCGGCTGCAGAACCTCGCGAAGCGCTCCTTCGGCGGCTTCTCTCCCTCCGCGCCCAACCAGATGCTCTACACGGCCGTCGGCATCGCCCTGTTCGCCGCCGTCCTGCTGCTGCTCAAGGACCACCGCGTCCTGCAGCGGTTCACGTACATCTCGATGGCCGGCGCCCTGGTCCTGCTGATCCTGCCCGTCATCCCGGGTCTGGGCGCGGACGTCTTCGGCGCGAAGATCTGGATCAGCGTCGGCGGGTTCTCCATCCAGCCCGGCGAGTTCGCGAAGATCGTCATCGCGATCTTCTTCGCCGGCTACCTGATGGTGAAGCGCGACGCCCTGGCCCTGGCCAGCCGCCGCTTCATGGGCCTCTACCTGCCGCGCGGCCGCGACCTCGGACCGATCCTGATGATCTGGGCGATGAGCCTGCTCGTCCTGATCTTCGAGAACGACCTCGGCACCTCGCTCCTCTTCTTCGGCATGTTCGTGATCATGCTGTACGTGGCCACCGAGCGCACCAGCTGGATCGTCATCGGCCTGCTGATGTCGGTGGGCGGCGCCGTCGTCGTCGCCTCCTTCGCCAGCCACGTCCAGGCCCGCGTCACCGCCTGGCTCGACCCCTTCGCCTGCTACGCCACTTCGGGCGCCTGCGAGCAGGTCGGCCAGTCCCTGATGAGCTTCGGCTCCGGCGGCGTCCTCGGCACCGGCCTCGGCCAGGGCCACTCGGACCTGATCCTCTTCGCCGCGAACTCCGACTTCATCTTCTCCACCGTCGGTGAAGAGCTCGGGCTCGCCGGCGTGATGGCCTTCCTGCTGATCTACGGGCTCATCATCGAGCGCGGCGTCCGCACCGCCCTCGCCGCCCGCGACCCCTTCGGCAAGCTCTTCGCCATCGGGCTGTCGGGCGCCTTCGCCATCCAGATCTTCGTCGTCGCCGGCGGAGTCATGGGCCTCATCCCCCTCACCGGCATGACGATGCCCTTCCTCGCCTCAGGCGGCTCCTCCGTCCTCGCCAACTGGGCACTCATCGGGATCCTCATCCGGATCAGCGACACCGCACGCCGACCCGCCCCGGCTCCCGCTCCGTCCCCCGACTCCGAGATGACCCAGGTGGTCCGCCCGTCATGAACAAGCCCCTGCGCCGCATCTCGCTGTTCTGCGGGCTGCTCGTCCTCGCGCTGCTGATCCGGACCAACTGGCTGCAGTACGTGCAGGCCGAGGAACTCAGCACGCGCAAGGAGAACCGCCGGGTCCAGATCGCCCAGTACGCGACGGAGCGCGGCAACATCATCGTGAAGGGCAAGCCGATCACCGGCTCGGTCGCCACGAACGGCAGCGACTTCGAGTTCAAGCGGACCTACGAGGAAGGCCCCCTGTGGGCCCCCGTGACGGGCTACGCCTCGCAGGCCTTCGGCGCCACCCAGCTCGAATCGCTCGAGGACGGCATCCTCACCGGCAACGACGACCGGCTCTTCTTCGACCGCACGGTCGGCATGTTCACCGGGGAGAAGAAGCAGGGCGGCAACGTCATCACGACGCTCAACCCCGACGCCCAGCGGGCCGCCTTCGCCAAGCTGGGCAAGAACAAGGGCGCGGTCGCCGCGATCGACCCGCGCACCGGCGCCATCCTGGCCCTGGTCTCCACCCCGTCGTACGACCCGTCGAGCTTCGCCGGCAACTCCAAGGACGACGAGAAGGCCTGGGTCTCGCTGAAGGACGCCGAGGACAAGAACCTCGTCAACCGCGCCCTGCGCGAGACCTACCCGCCGGGCTCGACCTTCAAGGTCGTCACGGCCGCCGCCGCCCTGGAGCACGGTGTCGTCACCGACATCAACGCGCCGACGGACACCCCGGAGCCGTACATCCTGCCCGGCACCAAGACGCCGATGGTCAACCACGCGAGCGGCTGCGAGAAGGCCCCGCTCAACGAGGCCCTGCGCGTCTCCTGCAACTCCGTGTTCGCGAACCTCGGCGACAAGGTCACGCGCGACAAGATGGTGGAGACCGCGGAGAAGTTCGGCTTCAACAACGACAAGATCGACATCCCGGTCCGCGCCTTCGCCAGCGTCTACGACAAGAAGATGAGCCGGGACGGCAACGCCCTCAGCTCCATCGGCCAGTTCAACACCGCCGCCACCCCGCTCCAGATGGCCATGGTCACCGCCGCCATCGCCAACGACGGCAAGCTGATGAAGCCGTACATGGTGGACCAGCTGACCGCGCCCAACCTCGACCTCATCGAGAAGCACGAGCCGCAGGAGATGAGCCGGCCCCTCTCCGCCGCCAACGCGCAGAAGCTGCAGGAGATGATGGTCAACGTCGTCGAGAGCGGCACCGGCACCCCGGCCAAGATCAAGAACATCAAGGTCGGCGGCAAGACCGGTACCGCCCAGCACGGCGAGGGCAACAAGAAGCGCCCGTACGCCTGGTTCATCTCGTACGCCGAGAACCCGGACCAGAGCTCGCCCGTCGCCGTCGCGGTCGTCATCGAGGACAGCGGCGCGGACCGCGAGGACATCAGCGGCGGCGGACTCGCCGCCCCGGTCGCGAAGGCCGTGATGGAAGCCGTGCTGAAGGGCCAGGGATGAGCCGGTGCGAGCAGGGCGCGCGGTGCGAACGGCGGGGGCCCGCAGGGTGATCCGCGTCACTGGTTCCGGACGGATACGAGCGTACGGTACCGGTCCGGTATCAGCCTGTGGCCACGAACCGATCACCGACGATCGGCCGGTAGCCTTTGCGCGAACAGCACACCGCCGGACCACACACAGGTGCGGTCGGGACTGACGGAGAGGGCTGGAACGTTATGGAAGAGCCGCGGCGCCTCGGCGGCCGGTACGAGCTGAGCCACGTGCTCGGCCGTGGTGGGATGGCCGAGGTCTACCTCGCCCACGACACCCGGCTCGGCCGTACCGTCGCCGTCAAGACCCTGCGTGCCGACCTCGCCCGCGACCCGTCCTTCCAGGCCCGGTTCCGGCGCGAGGCCCAGTCGGCCGCGTCCCTGAACCACCCGGCGATCGTCGCCGTCTACGACACCGGCGAAGACTACGTCGACAACATCTCCATCCCGTACATCGTGATGGAGTACGTCGACGGGTCCACCCTGCGCGAGCTCCTGCACTCCGGCCGCAAGCTGCTGCCCGAGCGCACCCTGGAGATGTGCATCGGCATCCTCCAGGCGCTGGAGTACTCGCACCGCGCCGGCATCGTGCACCGCGACATCAAGCCCGCCAACGTGATGCTGACCCGCACCGGCCAGGTCAAGGTCATGGACTTCGGCATCGCGCGCGCCATGGGCGACTCCGGCATGACGATGACGCAGACCGCGGCGGTCATCGGCACGGCCCAGTACCTCTCGCCCGAGCAGGCCAAGGGCGAGCAGGTCGACGCCCGCTCCGACCTGTACTCGGCCGGCTGCCTGCTCTACGAACTCCTCAGCGTCCGGCCCCCGTTCGTCGGCGACTCCCCCGTGGCCGTCGCCTACCAGCACGTACGGGAAGAGCCCCAGCCGCCGTCCAACTTCGACTCCGAGATCACGCCCGAGATGGACGCGATCGTGTTGAAGGCGCTGGTCAAGGACCCCGACTACCGCTACCAGTCCGCCGACGAGATGCGCGCGGACATCGAGGCCTGCCTCGACGGCCAGCCCGTCGCCGCCACCGCCTCCATGGGCGCGGCAGGCTACGGCTACCCCGACCAGGGCCACGGCTACGGCCACCAGGGCTACGACCAGCCCACCACCGCGCTGCGCTCCGCCGACAACGGGCACACGGCGATGATGTCGCCCATGCCCCCCGGCGGGGGCGACGGCGGGTACGGGTACGGCGACCAGGGCGGCTACGACCAGGGCCCGCACCGCCGCCAGAAGAAGAGCAAGGCGTCCACGATCCTCCTCGTGGCGGCCGGCATCCTCGTCCTCGTCGGCGCGATCCTCATCGGCCGCTCCCTGTGGGGCGACGGCGCCGACAACCGCCCCGCGGTGCCCAAGCTCGTCGGCCAGACGCTGGAGCAGGCGCAGAAGAGCGGCGTCAACGCCGGGGTCAAGGTCGAGAAGGAGGGCGAGGTGGCCTGCGAGACGCAGGCCAAGGGCAACGTCTGCACGCAGAACCCCGAGCCCGGCACCAAGGTCGACAAGGACTTCCCGGTCAAGGTGAAGATCTCCTCGGGCGCGCCCCCGGTGGCGGTGCCCGACGTGCTCCGCGTCCCGTTCGAGGAGGCGGAGACGGCGCTCAAGGCCAAGGGCTTCCAGGTCGAGCGCAAGAACCAGGAGTCCGAGAGCACCCCCGGCATCGTCCTCGACCAGAACCCCAAGGCCGGCGCCCAGGCGCAGAAGAACGACGTCATCACGCTGACGGTGGCCAAGGAGCAGTCCAAGACCACGGTCCCGGACCTGCTGGGCAAGACGCGGGAAGAGGCGGTCAAGCTCCTCACCACCGCCAAGCTCAAGCTCGGCAGCACGACGGAGACCGAGTCCCCCGGCGCCACCCCGAAGACGGTCATCGCGCAGCAGTTCGCGGCGGGCGAGCCGATCGACATCGGCAAGACGGTCAACATCACCGTCGCCAAGGCCGCGACGACGGCGCAGGTGCCCAGCCTGGCCGGCAAGACGGTCAACCAGGCCAAGGACGAGCTCAAGCGGGCCAACCTGACCTTCGGTTCGATCCTGTCGGGCCCGACGGACGACAAGGCGACGGTGATCATCACCGACCCGCCGGCGAACACCACGCTCCCCAGCGGTACGCCCGTCAACGTCCGGACCGTCCCGGGCCAGCAGGACGGCGGGAACAACAACGGCGGGAACAACGGCAACAACGGCGGCGGCGGCTTCATCGGCGGGCTGGGCGGCCGCTAGCACCGGCCGCGGGCCGTAGCGGGTCCGTAGCGCGCACACCCGGATGCGAAAAGGGTCCGGCCCCTCCTCAGGGAGGGGCCGGACCTTCGTCGTACGGGGGCTTCGCCGCACGGCCCCGGCACGGGCCGTGGCGCCGCCGTGGCGGCTGCGCGGGGGCCGCAGGGCCCCGGGGGTGCCCGCGGGGGCTCGTGGGGCTCCAGGGGCGCCCGGACGGCCCGGGGCGGGGGCTTCCGCTGCGGTCGGGCACCGAGGGCGCCGCCCGGGGCTTCAGCGCAGCTCCGCCGGGAGGCTGCGGTCGGCGTTCACCTGCTCCGTCCGGACCAGCTCGCCCCACACGACGTACCGGTACTTCGAGGTGTACACCGGCGTGCAGGTCGTCAGCGTGATGTACCGGCCGGGGGCCGTACGACCCGACTCCTTCGGCACCGGACTGATCACGTCCACGTTGTACTTGGAGGTCTGCCGCAGCTCCGCGAAGACCTTGTAGACGTACCAGGTGTCGCGCGTCTCGAAGACGATCGCGTCGCCGTTGCGCACCTTGTCGATGTTGTGGAACTTCGCCCCGTGGCCGTCCCGGTGCGCGGCGAGCGAGAAGTTCCCGGACGCGTCCCACGGCAGCGCCGACTTCACCGGCTCGGTGTAGTACCCGGCGACGCCGTCGTTCAGCACGTCCGGCGCGGTGCCGCGCTTGACCAGCACCTCGCCGTTCTTCATCGCCGGCACGTGCAGGAAGCCGACCCCGCCCTCGGTGTCCAGCGCTCCCGGCTCCGCGGGCTTCGCGGGCTCCGAGGCGGACGGGGAGGGGGCGAGCCACTGCTGGCGGACCGCGTCGCCGCGCGCCGAGGCCTGCCGGTCCGCGAGCACGTTCGTCCACCACAGGGAGTACGCGACGAACAGGCCCAGCACCAGGCCCACCGTGATCAGGAGCTCGCCCAGCAGGCTCAGGAACCCGGCGAGGACGCTGCGCCGCACGGGCGGCCGGCCATCGGAGGAGGAGCCGTCGTGCGGGGCGGAGGCGGCGTCGGCAGGACGGCGGCGGTGGCTGGAAGGTGACACTGCTGATTCGTCCTTCGGGCGGCTACGAGCTGGTCAGCGCGGGTGGCGGACCCTCGCTGCGGGGGCGTTCTCCGGTCATCCTGCCCCATACGATCATCCGGTAGGTGCTGGTGAACTCCGGGGTGCAGGTGGTCAGCGTGATGTAGCGGCCCGGAGAAGTGAACCCCGAGCCCTCGGGCACCGGCTTCAGCACCGCGACGTTCGTGGGCGGGGTCTGCGCCAGCGCGGAGGTCATCTCGTACGTGTAGTAGGCGTCCCGGGTCTCGACCACGACGGGATCGCCCGGTACCAGCCGGTTGACGTAGCGGAACGGCTCGCCGTGCGTGTTCCGGTGGCCCGCCACCGCGAAGTTGCCCTGCGGGTCCGAGGGCATCGCCGTCTTGAGCGATCCCTCGCCGTAGTGCCCGACCATTCCGCGGTCCAGCACCTTCGGCTTGCTGATCCCCTCCGCCACCGGGACCTTCACGTCCAGCTTCGGGATGTGCAGGATGGCGAAGCCCTGCCCCGGTTCGAACGCAGCCACCGGCGGGGCACCGGCCCCGGCCTCCGGCGCCCGTTCCCAGGTCTGCCGGAGCGAGCCCGCCGCGCCGTTCGCGGTCCGCTCCGCGAGGAGGTTCGTGTACCAGAGCTGGTAGGCGACGAACAGCAGCATCACCAGGCCCAGCGTGATGAACAGCTCGCCGCCCAGCCGGCTCGCGACGACCAGCGGTCCGCCCGACGCCGGCCGCCTGCGCCGCCGGCCGCCGCGCCGCCGCGTCTGCTTCGCGGCCCGCTTCGCCGCCTCCTGCGCGGCCCTGCGTCGCGCGGCCCGGCCCTCCGTGGGCGCGGACGGCGCGAGCGTGGTCACGCGACGGCCTTGCCCACCACCGGGGCCAGCCCCACCGACCGCTCCACGGCACCGGCGTCGCCGCAGCGCACCAGCCAGTTCGCGAGCATCCGGTGCCCCCACTCGGTGAGCACCGACTCGGGGTGGAACTGCACGCCCTCCACGTCGTGCTCCCGGTGGCGCAGGCCCATGATGATCCCGTCCTCCGTGCGCGCCGTGACCTCCAGCGTGCCGGGGAGGGCCAGCGGCTCGGCGGCCAGCGAGTGGTAGCGGGTCGCGGTGAACGGCGAGGGCAGCCCCTCGAACACCCCGAGGCCCTCGTGGACCACCGGCGAGGTCTTGCCGTGCAGCAGTTCCGGGGCCCGGTCGACGACGCCGCCGTACGCGACCGCCATCGACTGCATCCCGAGGCAGACGCCGAAGACCGGTACGCCGGTGTCCGCGCAGTGCCGGACCATGTCGATGCAGATCCCGGCCTCCTCGGGGGTCCCGGGGCCGGGGGACAGCAGGACGCCGTCGAACCCGTCCTGCGCGTGCGACAGCGCGACCTCGTCGTTGCGCAGCACCTCGCATTCGGCGCCGAGCTGGTAGAGGTACTGGACCAGGTTGAAGACAAAGCTGTCGTAGTTGTCGACAACAAGAATGCGCGCGCTCACGGAGTCGCTCCCGATCCCTCGTCCACCGTCACGTCGTTGAACGGAAGGAGCGGCTCGGCCCACGGGAAGACGTACTGGAACAGCACGAACACCACCGCGAGGACCAGTACGAGCGAGATCAGCGCGCGCACCCACGCGTTTCCCGGCAGCTGCCGCCAGATCCAGCCGTACATGCCGTCTGATTCCTTTTCGTCCACGATCGTTCCACGCACCGCGGGGGCGGTACGCGAACAGCCTAAAGGCAGCGGCCCGGCGGGGTGGGTCAGCTCGGCAATCCCCCGGACCCGACCCGTCAGGACGTCCGGGTGCCGGTCAGTTCCGCCCACACGACCAGCCGGTGGCTGTGGCCCCATTCGGGGTCGCAGGTGGTCAGCGTCAGGTACCGGCCGGGGACGGTGAAGGGCGACTTCCGCGGCACCGGGTCGACCACGGCGACGTCGGTCGGCAGGGTCCGTACGGGCCCGCCGCGGATCGTGTAGGTGTACGTCGTCGTCGCGTCCTTCAGGATCACGGCGTCCCCGGGGCGCAGGGCGGGGAAGTCCTTGAAGGGGTCGCCGTACGTGCGCCGGTGCCCCGCGACCGAGAAGTTGCCGGTCTCGCCGAGGCGGGCCGTGCGGGCGTAGTGGCCGAGGCCCTTCTTGAGGAGCTCGGCGCCGGTGCCCTCCAGGACGGGCTTCTTCCAGCCCGGCCCGAAGCGCGGGACGGTCATCTCGGCGAAGGGCCGTCCGGCGGGGTACGCGGCGGACCTGGGCTGCGGGGTGGTGCCGGGCGGCTGCGCGGTGCCGGGCTGGGGGGTGGTGCCGGGCTGCGGCGCGGGCTTCCCGGACGGGCCGGGCCGTGGGGACGGGGGCGCCGCCCCGGGGGCTCCGGCCCGCTCCCAGCCGCCGCGCAGCCGGGCCATCTCGCCGTCCATGGCCCGGTCGGCCTTGACCCCGGTCCAGAGCAGGACGTAGGCGACGAACAGCACGATCAGCGTGCCCGCCGTCAGGCACAGCTCGCTCAGCGTCCGGACCACCAGGCGCAGGACGACATCGGCGCTGACCCGCTCAGGGCGTCGGTTCCACCGGCTTCGCATAGTGGAGGTCCACTGTGCCGGAGTAGCCGGGAAGTGTCAGGGCCTTGTGCTCGTCCACTTTCCAGCCCAGCCCGTACGCGTTCACGTACAGCTGGTAGTTCTGCAGGGCGGGGGAGGCCGCGAGGGCCCGGCGCAGCACGCCCGGGTCGCCGACCGCCGAGATCTTGTACGGGGGCGAGTACACGCGGCCCTGGAGGATCAG
Source organism: Streptomyces sp. NPDC048461 (assembly GCF_055587105.1). Lineage (NCBI taxonomy): Bacteria > Bacillati > Actinomycetota > Actinomycetes > Kitasatosporales > Streptomycetaceae > Streptomyces > Streptomyces sp. NPDC048461. The sequence goes on from NZ_JBVJGW010000004.1 coordinate 271,940, forward strand.
GGTGTTGCCCACGCAGCGGACCGCGCTGGTGGAGATGAGCCGCTGGTCCATGACCTGGATGCCCTGGGCGCCGCCCTGCCACAGGGCGTTCACCACGGCCTGCAGGTCCTGCTGGTGGATCACCAGGTCGTTGGGCTGCGGCTCGGGCACGTTGGGGATGCGGGCGGTGGCGCCCGGCGGGGCGTCGTTCAGCGTGACGGTCAGGCCCCTGCCGGAGAGCTCCTCGGTGCCGGAGGCCTTGCGCAGGGCGGCCATCCTGGCGTCCTCCGCCCGGGTCCTGCCGTCGTCGCGCTCGGCGAGGGTGTCCACCCGGCTCCGGACGGCTCCGGTGCTCTGTTCCAGCGCCGCGTTGTTCTGGCTGCGCTCCTGGATCAGGTCCGACAGCTTCAGGAGGGAGGCATCGGTCCGGATGTTCGTACCCTTGGAAGTGTTGAAGCTGGTGACGAAGATCAGACCGGCCAGGGCGAAGACCGCGGCCGTCAGCAGCCGGACCGGCCTGGCCCGGCGACGGGGACCCGCGGAGGAGTCGTCGGAATTGCTCAACGTACCCTTCTCCTTCAACGCCACAGGTCCACTACGCTAACGGACGCCCGGGGCAGGCAAGGTCCCCAGCCCATCGACAGGAGAGCCCCTCGTGCCGAAGTCACGTATCCGCAAGAAGGACGACTACACGCCGCCGCCGGCGCGGCAGCCGCAGGCCATCAGGCTGACGAACCGCAGCTGGGTCGCCCCGGTCATGCTGGCCCTCTTCCTGATCGGACTCGCGTGGATCGTCGTCTTCTACGTGACCGAGACCCAGCTTCCCATCGAGGCGCTGGGCAATTGGAACATCGTGGTCGGTTTCGGATTCATCGCGGCGGGATTCGGCGTTTCCACGCAGTGGAAGTAGCACCTCTCGACCGCTGAGGGAAGCTCTCCCCATGAGTTATCCACAGCGTCATCCACACCTGAGGAAAAGACAGAAGATCTGTGGATAACTCTGTGGAGAGTTGACGCCGGTGTGATCAGGTGAGTGCGGCCGTCCGGACCATGACGACGGCCGCGGCCAGCAGGAACACCACCACGCAGGTACCCCACTGGATGAGGGTGCGGCTCCTGCCCGCGGCGGGCAGGAGCATCCCCAGGGCCACCAGCGCCCCGGTGACCAGGCCGCCCACGTGGGCCTGCCAGGACACGCGCAGGCTGCCGAACGACACGAAGCTCAGCAGCAGCATCAGCCCGACCATCACGAGCACCGGCCGCATCTCGTACCGCAGCCGCCGGGCCAGGACGACGGTCGCGCCGAGCAGGCCGAAGACGGCCCCGGACGCGCCGATGGTCGGTACGTTCGGCGCGGTCAGCAGGTAGACGAGGGCGCTGCCGCCCAGGCCGGACAGCAGGTAGACGGCGAGATAGCGGGCGCGGCCCAGCGCCGCCTCCAGCGGGCCGCCGATCACCCACAGGCCGACCATGTTGCCGATGATGTGCCACCACTCGGCGTGCAGGAACACCGAGGTCATCAGGCGGTAGTACTCGCCGCTGGAGACGCCCTGGGCCGGCGCCCCGTAGTAGTCGGCGTACCGGCCGAGCAGTTCCAGCGGGCGGGCGGCGGCCGGCACGACCAGACAGAAGAGGAACACCGCGGCGTTGAGGCCGATCAGGACCTTCGTGACCAGCTGGGGGTCGGCGGCGACCACCCCGCCGGCGATGGTGCGCGGCGCGTTGGCGGAGGGCCGGTGTCCGGTGCCGGAACCCTCGCGCACGCACTCCGGGCACTGGAAGCCGACCGAGGCACTGATCATGCACTCGGGGCAGATGGGGCGCTCGCAGCGGGTGCAGCTGATCCCCGTGTCGCGGTCCGGGTGGCGGTAGCAGCCCGGCAGGCGGTCCGTGTCCATCGGTCCCCTCGGTCGGCGTCGGGGCGCGGGGGCCCCGACGATCCGGTACGTGTATCCAGGACGGACGGGCGGGGCGGAAAGGTTCCCCGCGGGTGGCGGCCCCGCTCGGTCAGCGCGGGTCCATGGCGACGGATCAGCGCTTCTCGATGACCACGGACCGGATGATCACGTCGTCGAGGGGGCGCTCGGTGCGCGGGTTGGTGGCCAGGCCGGCGATGGCGTCCACGACCTGCCGGGAGGCCTTGTCCGTGATCTCGCCGAAGATGGTGTGCTTCCGCGTCAGCCACGCGGTGGGGGCGACGGTGACGAAGAACTGCGAGCCGTTGGTGGCCGGACCGGCGTTCGCCATGGCGAGCAGGTAGGGCTTGGTGAAGGCCAGGTCGGGGTGGAACTCGTCGGCGAACTGGTAGCCCGGACCGCCGGTGCCGTTGCCGAGGGGGTCGCCGCCCTGGATCATGAAGCCGCTGATGACGCGGTGGAAGACGGTGCCGTCGTAGAGCGGGTCCGTGGTCTTCTGACCGTCGGTCGGCCGGGTCCACTCGCGGGCGCCCGTGGCGAGCTCGACGAAGTTCCGGACGGTCTTCGGAGCGAAGTTCGGCAGGAGCTCGATCTCGATGTCGCCGTGGGTCGTCTTCAGGGTGGCGTAGAGCTTCTCGGCCACGGATCTGCCTTCCTTAGTCATCACTGTCGGTCCAGATAGTCGCACGGAGCGCTGCGCCGCACAGAAAATCGTCCACCCGTATGCCCTGTCACGCATGCCCGTCGACGTGATGGCAGGCATGATCCGACAAAGGGTGGAAAGGTGAACTGTGTCCGCCACCGAGGAGGAGGAACCCCGTGACCCGCAAGGACAGCGTGCGCCTGGCCGCCGAGAGCGCCAGGGAGACTGTGCGGCACGCGTCGGAAGTGGTGGCGCCGTACGCAGAAACCGCCAAGGATGCCGCGGTGCACTACGCGCATGAGGCGAACGAGCGGCTGGCGCCCAAGGTGTCGTACGCGGCCAACGAGGCCGCGAAGCAGGCACGTACGACGTATGACAACCATCTTCACCCCCGGCTCAAGTCGGCGCGCTCCCACGTGCCGACGAACGTGGACCGGGCGGCGACGCGTGCGGTGAAGCAGACGCGCCGTGCCGCGCGTCAGGCGGCCGACTACACGCAGCCGAAGTTCGAGAGCGCGATCGCGGCGGCCACCCCGGTCGCCGAGGAGGCCGCCTCGCGGTCGACCGCCGCCTTCGCCGCGCTGCGCGGCCAGGTGTCGGCGAAGGAGGTGCAGCGGCTGGTGCGGCGACACGAGCGCCGGGCGCGCACCGGCCGCGTGCTGCGCGGCGTGGCCCTGGTCGGCCTGCTGGCCGGCGGTGCCTACGCGGCGTGGAAGTGGTGGGACCAGCAGTCGAACCCGGACTGGCTCGTCGAGCCGCCGGCGGCCACCGAGCTGTCGGCGCGCGACGCCGGCCCGGCGAGCTTCGACGACGAGCTGGCGGAGAAGGAGCGCGACGCGGACGAGGGACCGGCCGTCGAGGGCGGGCGGCCCTGAACCGCGGATCACCCGTACGCCGGAGGGGCCCGCATCCGACAGGATGCGGGCCCCTCCGGCGTGCCGGGCGGCGTCAGTTGGGGAGGACGAGGACCATGCCCGGGCGGACGAGGTCGGGGTTGGAGCCGACGACGGCCTTGTTCACGGCGTAGAGCTCGCGCCAGCGGCCCTCGTTGCCGAGCTCGCGACGGGCGATCAGGGAGAGCGAGTCGCCGGGCCGGACGGTGTACGTGCGCTTCTTCGCGGCGGGCGCCACCGGGACCGCCTTGTGCGCGGCCGACGCGGGCGACGGGGCGTGCGGCGCCCCGGGCCCCCTGGCCGGCGCCACGGGCTTCGGCGGTACGACGGCGGGCTTGGGGGCCACGGGGACGGCCTTGTGCGCGGCCGACGCGGGGGTGGGCGCCGCGGGCCTGGGCGCGGTGGATCCGGGCGAGGTGGGACCGGCCGCCGCAGGGCGGGCCGGCGCGTCCTTGGGCGGCGCGGCGGCCGCCATCCGGTCGGCGGCGGCCCGGGTGGCCGCGGCGGCGTCGGCGGCGGAGCTCGCGGGAGGCGCGGCGCGCGGCGAAGCCTGCTGCTGGACCTGCTCCTTCACCTTCTCGGCGGCCTCGTCCTGCTTCTGCTTGTCGGACTTCAGGAAGTCGAAGAGTCCCATGTCTGTACGCCTCCGGCGTGAGGGTGCCCCCCTGGACGGTACGCCTTCTCCCACTGTCGGACACCGGGCCCCGGACGGCCCCGCGACGGGTCCGTCCGGGGGATGCGCGGGGCCGGGCACCCGCTCACCACCGGGCCCGGCGGGGCGTTGTTTCACGTGAAACAACGCCCCGCAGTCAGCCGGTACACCCCGGAGGCACGCATACGAAAACCCCCCTGACCTGCATTTACACAGGTCAGGGGGGCTGTTGTGTTGTGGAGCCTAGGAGATTCGAACTCCTGACATCTGCCTTGCAAAGGCAGCGCTCTACCAACTGAGCTAAGGCCCCGAGCATGCGGACGCACCCGTCCCCCGTACGAGGAGGGGTCGTTCCGCAGAACAGAGTACCGGGTGTACCCCCTCATCTCGCAAAATGATAGGGACTCCCGCCCCGCGACCACGCTCCGTAAGATGCTCGCGAGGTTCGCACCAGCGAAGGGGAGTAGTAAGAGTGGACGCAGTACAACAAGAGGCCACGGCCAGAGCCAGAGAACTTCAGCGCAGTTGGTACGGGGAGCCGCTCGGCGCGCTCTTCCGCCGACTCATAGATGACCTCGGCTTGAACCAGGCCCGCCTCGCTGCCGTCCTCGGACTGTCGGCGCCCATGCTGTCCCAGCTGATGAGCGGCCAGCGCGCCAAGATCGGCAACCCTGCCGTGGTGCAGCGCGTCCAGGCCCTCCAGGACCTCGCCGGACAGGTGTCCGACGGGAGCGTCAGCGCCGGGGAGGCCGCCGACCGGATGGACGAGATCAGGAAGACCCAGGGAGGCTCCGTCCTCAGCAACAGCGGCCAGACCGCAACCCATTCCGGCGCCCCCACCGTCAAGCGGGTCGTCCGGGAGATCCAGTCGCTGCTGCGCTCGGTCTCCGCGGCCGGCGACATCATCGACGCCGCCGACACCCTCGCCCCCAGCCACCCGGAACTGGCAGAGTTCCTCCGGGTGTACGGCGCGGGCCGCACCGCGGACGCGGTGGCCCACTACGAGGCCCATCAGAACTGACACGCACGGCGGCGGACAACGGTGACGGGGGGACGGGCACAGCGTGGGTGAGATCTTCGCCGGTCGGTACGAGCTGATCGATCCGATCGGGCGCGGTGGTGCGGGCGCCGTGTGGCGGGCCTGGGACCACAGGCGTCGACGGTACGTCGCCGCGAAGGTCCTCCTGCAGAGCGACGCCCACACCCTGCTGCGCTTCGTGCGGGAACAGGCTCTGCGGATCGACCACCCCCACGTGCTGGCGCCGGCCAGCTGGGCGGCCGACGACGACAAGGTCCTGTTCACGATGGACCTGGTCGGCGGCGGTTCCCTCGCCCATGTGATCGGCGACTACGGACCGCTCCCTCCCCGCTTCGTCTGCACGCTGCTGGACCAGCTCCTGTCCGGGCTGGCCGCGGTGCACGCGGAAGGCGTCGTGCACCGCGACATCAAACCGGCCAACATCCTGATGGAGGCCACCGGAACCGGGCGGCCGCACCTGCGGCTGTCCGACTTCGGCATCTCCATGCGCAAGGGCGAGCCCAGGCTGACCGAGACCAACTACGTCGTCGGTACGCCCGGATACTTCGCCCCCGAGCAACTGCTGGGCGCCGAGCCCGACTTCTCGGCCGACCTCTTCGCCACCGGGCTGGTGGCCCTGTACCTGCTGCAGGGGCGCAAGCCCGACTCCCAGGGCCTCGTGGAACACTTCCTCGCCCACGGCACCCCCGGCGCTCCCGAAGGCGTCCCCGCGCCGCTCTGGGACGTGCTCTCCTCCCTCCTCCAGCCGGACCCCCACAGCCGGTTCCGCACGGCCACGGGCGCCCGCAAGGCGCTCGCCGAGGCCGTCGAGCTCCTCCCCCCGCCCGCCCCCGGCGAGGATCCGGTGGAGGTGTTCGACCAACTCGGCCCGATCCCCGCCGGTTTCGGCCCCCAGGGGCCGCTCAGCACGTCCGCCGTGACTCCCGGGGCGCCCACGGTCGCCACCGTCCCGCCGGGCGGTCACACGCCCGTTCCCGGCCCCTCTCCCACGTCCTCCGGGACCGCGCCGGAGTCCGCCCCCGCCGATCCGCGGGGAACGGCCCGGACGGTGGCCGGGGCACCGGCTCCGGCCTCGCCCGCGGCGCCCCACAGCGGGACCACCGCCGCCCCGCACCCGGCCGCGCCCCACCCGGCTCCGCCCCGCTCCGCCGTTCCCGCCCAGGCGTCGGGCCCCTCGGCGACCGGGAGCTTCCACCTGCCGCCACCGGCCCCCGCCGCCCCGCACCCGACACCGGCGGCACCCGCCGCGTCCGCGGCATCGGCCGCCCCGCCGGCCCGTACCGGCGGCATCGCCCCGCCACCCGCCCGGGTCACGGCCGGCATCCTCCTCGCGGCGCTGCTCTGCTTCGCGGTCGGCGTGTGGGCCGTCATCCAGCAGTAGCGCCCCGGCCCCGCCGGGCCAGCAGCACCCAGCCGCCCAGGACGAGCAGCAGCAGCGTGCCGGTGCCGAAGCCCGCTCCGGCCACCAGCCGCATCGAGGAACGGTTCGCGGCGTCCTCGCTCGCCTCCGGCGCGGTCAGCCCGTCACGGGCCGCCGCCCGGTCCGCGGTCCCGACGCCGAACCCGCCCGGGGCGGGGTCCTCCAGGTAGGCGGGTGCCTTGCCCGGACTGCCGATGACGTCGGTCCGCAGGGTCAGCGGCACCGGAACGGCGTCCTGCGTGAACTCGGCGACCTTTCCGCCCATGGTGACGCCGATGTAGTACCAGCCGGCGACCCCCACCGCGCGGACGTCGGCGTCACCGGAGAAGCGGTTCTCGTACGCGACGGGCGGCGTCTTCTCCAGCGTGATGCCGGCCTGCTTGCCGTCGTACGAGGCGTTCCCGGCCGAGACCGGGGCCCGGTAGGGGCTGTACAGCGCGACGGTGAGCCCGTTCGACGCCGAGCCGTACTGCTTCGTCATCCGGGCCGCGGCCAGTTCGGCGCCGACGCCCAGCTGCTGCCCCCAGTCCAGCGGGACCCGGTAGTACCGGGTCTGCCCGGGCAGCAGCTCGTCGCGCCACACCCCGGCCGTCAGGGCCCGGGCGTCATTGAAGCCGGTGCCGCCGGTCCGGGGCACCGGCTCGCTGCCGGGCAGCGCGGGCGTCCCCGAGGGCCAGGTGCTCGGCGCCGCGGTGGGGCCGCCCGCGCCGGTGCCGGGCTCGCGCTGGACCCGGAGCTCCAGCGGCCAGGGGCTCTGGTCGGAACCCTTCGCGGCGGTCCGGGTGACCTTCGCGTAGTAGACGCCTCCCGGCGCGCAGTCGTGGTCCTCCGCGCCCCGCCGGACGCCCGCGGCGCTGATGGGGACCGGGTCGTAGCCGAAGGAGGCCCGGCCGGAACCGCCCGGGCAGGTCCGCCCGGCAGTGGTCATGACCTCCACCTCGATGCCGTCGCTGTAGCCGACCTTGGCGCCGGCCCCCGGCCGGGCCACCGCGGAGACGTACACGTCGGACCGGTCCTGCTCCAGGACGAGGCGGTAGACCCGCTCCCCGGGGGCCAGGGTGTCCGCGTAGGTCCGGCCCGCCTCCAGCAGCGGGGCGTCCGCGGTGGAGGGCTTCCCCTCCACGGCCCTGGCGCCCTCGGCGGCCCGGTACGTCGGCGCGGGCTGCGGAGCCGCCCCCTCGGCGTGCGCCGCCGCCGGCGCCCCCGCCGCGAGGCCCAGGACCACCGCTCCCAGCAGCGCGGTCCTGCGTACCAGCGGGGCCCGGCGTACCCGTGCCCGACCTGTCCGACGTACCCGACCCATCACGCCCACCCCGAGTTTGCTAGCGCAAGGCAATTCTTTGCATATCGCAATTTTTCGTCACAGAACAGCACAAAGCCCCGGCAGCAGCGGCAGCCGGGGCTTCATGGGATCAACCGTGGGTCTCACACACCGGAACCAGAGGGCACGGAGTCAGTTGCCTCCGTCCACAGGTCCTGCTCGGCGCGGTCCGCCTGGATCTGGCGGTACACGAGGAGCCCGCCGATGGCGGCCAGTGCGACCAGGAGCAGCTTCTTCACCGCGCGACCTCGTCTTTCGTTGACGTAGGGGACTTCTGGCGCCCAACAATACACACCGACCGATACCGATCGGTGACCTGGCAACCCACCAACTGGCCCAACGACGAAGACCCCCGGGCCTAGGGCCTGGGGGTCTTCGACACTGTGGGGCTAACAGGATTTGAACCTGTGGCCTCATCCTTATCAGGGATGCGCTCTAACCAACTGAGCTATAGCCCCATCCGCGCTGCGCGCTGACTCCTGAAGATTAGCGCACAGACGCGGTAGCTCCAAAACCGGTTCTGACCGCGCGTCTGCGCAGGTCACTCGTCCTCGGCGAGCGTCAGCTCGACACCGCCGACGAAGCCCGCGGACAGGTTGTAGATGAAGGAGCCGAGCGTCGCCAGCGCGGTCGCCAGCACCACGTTGATGACCGCGATCACCGACGTGAAGACCAGCACGCGCGGCAGCGACAGGAACGACTGGAGGTCGAAGCCGTTGCTCTCGTTCGAGCCGGTCGCCTCGCTGATCGTGCCGCCGACGGTCGAGAAGACGCCCATCGCGTCCATGACCATCCACAGCACCACCGCGGCGACGATCGTGCAGACGCCCAGCGCGATCGACAGCAGGAAGCTGACCTTCATCACCGACCACGGGTCGGCCTTGGCCACCCGCAGCCGGGCCTTGCGCGTCCGGGGCGCCGTACGCGTCCCCGTGCGCGGTGCGCGCTGTGCGGCCGCACCGCCGGCCCGCTGCGCGCCCTGGCCGGGAGGCGCGGCGTAGGCCTGGGGCGGCTGGTACGGCTGCGCGGGCCGCTCCTGGCCGGCGCCGGCACCGGTACTCGTACCGGTGCCCGCCCCGCCCGTGGCCTGCGGTCCTCGGGTGTCCGTCACGGTTCCCCCCTGGGAGTCCGCGGCGGGGCCACGGGCACCGTTCGCTCCAGTCTTGGCCGGTCCGGCGCCCGTGGCTCCACTCACGACTTACTCCTCGTGCTCCCCGGCCGGAGGCTGCGTGCCCCCGGCGGCCTCGGCGGCCTGTCCGTCGGCTGCCTCGGTCTCGATCTCTGTCTCGATCTCGTCGACCTCGTCAGCTTCCTGACCGGCCTCGGCGTTACGAGCGATGCCCACCACGGCATCGCGCTTGCCCAGGTTGATCAGCTGGACACCCATGGTGTCACGGCCGGTCTCCCTGACTTCGTTGACGCGCGTACGAATCACACCACCGCTGAGCGTGATGGCAAGAATCTCGTCCGTTTCGTCCACAACGAGCGCCCCAACGAGCGACCCGCGGTCCTCCACGATCTTCGCGGCCTTGATGCCCAGGCCGCCACGGCCCTGGACCCGGTACTCGTCGACCGGCGTGCGCTTGGCGTAGCCCCCGTCGGTCGCGGTGAACACGAACGTACCCGGCCGGACCACGCTCATCGAGAGCAGCTCGTCCGCGCCGCGGAAACTCATGCCCTTGACGCCCGAGGTCGCGCGGCCCATCGGGCGCAGCGAGTCGTCGGTCGCGGTGAACCGGATCGACTGCGCCTTGCGGCTGATGAGCAGCAGGTCGTCGTCGGCGGACACCAGCTCCGCGCCGATCAGCTCGTCGTCGCTGCCGTCCTCCGTCTCCCGGAGGTTGATCGCGATGACGCCGCCCGAGCGGGGCGAGTCGTAGTCCTTCAGCGCCGTCTTCTTCACCAGGCCGCCCTTGGTGGCCAGGATCAGGTAGGGCGCCGCCTCGTAGTCGCGGACCGCGAGGATCTGGGCGATCTTCTCGTCCGGCTGGAAGGCCAGCAGGTTCGCCACGTGCTGGCCGCGGGCGTCACGGCCGGCGTCCGGCAGCTCGTACGCCTTGGAGCGGTAGACGCGGCCCTTGTTCGTGAAGAACAGCAGCCAGTGGTGCGTGGTGGAGACGAAGAAGTGGTCGACCAGGTCGTCCTGCTTCAGCTTCGTCCCGCGGACGCCCTTGCCGCCGCGCTTCTGCGAGCGGTAGTCCTCGGTCTTGGTCCGCTTGACGTAGCCGCCGTGCGTGATCGTGACGACGATGTCCTCTTCGGCGATCAGGTCCTCCATGGACATGTCGCCGTCGAAGGGGACCAGCTTGGAGCGCCGGTCGTCGCCGAACTTCTCGACGATCGCGGCCAGTTCCTCGCTGACGATGGTGCGCTGGCGGGACTCCGAGGCCAGGATCGCGTTGTACTCGTTGATCTTGGCCTGGAGCTCGTCGTGCTCGGCGACGATCTTCTGCCGCTCCAGGGCCGCCAGGCGGCGGAGCTGCATCTCCAGGATCGCGTTCGCCTGGATCTCGTCGATCGACAGCAGGCCCATCAGGCCCTCGCGCGCGATCTCGACGGTGTTGCTGCGCCGGATCAGCGCGATGACCTCGTCGATCGCGTCCAGTGCCTTGAGCAGGCCGCGCAGGATGTGCGCCCGCTCCTCCGCCTTGCGCAGGCGGAACTTCGTGCGCCGGACGATGACCTCGATCTGGTGCGTCACCCAGTGGCGGATGAACGCGTCGATCGACAGCGTGCGCGGCACGCCGTCCACCAGCGCCAGCATGTTCGCGCCGAAGTTCGTCTGCAGGTCGGTGTGCTTGTACAGGTTGTTCAGCACGACCTTGGCGACGGCGTCGCGCTTGAGGACGATCACCAGGCGCTGGCCGGTCCGCGAGGACGTCTCGTCGCGGACGTCGGCGATGCCGCCGACCTTGCCGTCCTTGACGAGGTCCGCGATCTTCTGCGCGAGGTTGTCGGGGTTGGTCTGGTACGGGAGCTCCGTGACCACCAGGCACTGGCGGTTCTGGATCTCCTCGACCTCCACCACCGCGCGCATCGTGATGGAGCCGCGCCCGGTCCGGTACGCCTCCTCGATGCCCTTGCGGCCGACGACCAGGGCGCCCGACGGGAAGTCGGGGCCCTTGATCCGCTCGATGAGCGCGTCCTGCAGCTCCTCGTGCGAGGCCTCCGGGTGCTCCAGGGCCCACTGGGCGCCGGACGCGACCTCGCGGAGGTTGTGCGGCGGGATGTTGGTGGCCATGCCGACCGCGATGCCGGCGCTGCCGTTGACCAGCAGGTTCGGGAAGCGCGCCGGCAGGACCGTGGGCTCCTGGTTGCGGCCGTCGTAGTTGTCCGTGAAGTCGACGGTCTCCTCGTCGATGTCCCGGAGCATCTCCATGGCCAGCGGCATCAGCTTGCACTCGGTGTAGCGCATCGCGGCCGCCGGGTCGTTGCCCGGGGAGCCGAAGTTGCCGTTGCTGTCCACCAGCGGCATGCGCAGCGACCACGGCTGGGCCAGGCGGACCAGCGCGTCGTAGATCGAGGAGTCGCCGTGCGGGTGGTAGGTGCCCATGACGTCGCCGACGACGCGGGCGCACTTGTAGAAGCCCTTCTCGGGCCGGTAGCCGCCGTCGTACATCGCGTACAGCACGCGGCGGTGGACCGGCTTGAGGCCGTCCCGCACGTCCGGCAGGGCGCGCGAGACGATCACGGACATCGCGTAGTCGAGGTAGGAGCGCTGCATCTCCGTCTCGAGCCCGACGGGCTCGATACGCATGACGGGCTCCTCCGCGGAGTTCTCCGCAGTGGGGGTGGTTTCGTCGGCCATTGCTGGTCAGAGGTCCTTTCAGGCAGTCAGCTGAGCCGACTCAGATGTCGAGGAAGCGGACGTCCTTGGCGTTGCGCTGGATGAAGGAGCGCCGGGCTTCGACGTCCTCACCCATCAGCACCGAGAACAGGTCGTCGGCCTGTGCCGCGTCGTCCAGGGTCACCTGGCCGAGCACGCGGTGGTCCACGTCCATGGTGGTGATGCGCAGTTCCTCGGCGTTCATCTCGCCCAGACCCTTGAAGCGCTGGATCGAGTCTTCCTTGATCCGCTTGCCGTTCTGCTTGCCGAGCTCCACCAGGGCGTCGCGCTCGCGGTCGGAGTACGCGTACTCGAAGTCGTCCCGGCCCCACTTGATCTTGTACAGCGGAGGGCGGGAGAGGTACACGTGCCCGGCCTCGACCAGCGGCCGCATGAAGCGGAAGAGGAAGGTCAGGAGGAGGGTGTTGATGTGCTGGCCGTCGACGTCGGCGTCCGCCATCAGGATGATCTTGTGATAGCGCAGCTTCTCGATGTCGAAGTCCTCGTGGACGCCGGTGCCGAAGGCACTGATGAGCGCCTGGACCTCGGTGTTCTGGAGGATCTTGTCGATGCGGGCCTTCTCGACGTTCAGGATCTTGCCGCGGATGGGCAGGATGGCCTGGTACATCGGGTTGCGGCCGGACTTCGCGGAGCCGCCGGCCGAGTCGCCCTCGACGATGAAGATCTCGCACTTGGTCGGGTCGTTCGACTGGCAGTCGGACAGCTTGCCCGGCAGCGAGGCGCTCTCCAGCAGGCCCTTGCGGCGGGTGAGGTCGCGGGCCTTGCGGGCCGCGACGCGCGCCGTGGCCGCCTGGATCGACTTGCGGATGATGTCCGCGGCCTCGTTCGGGTTCCGGTCGAACCAGTCGTTGAGGTGCTCGTGGACGACCTTCTGCACGAAGGTCTTGGCCTCCGTGTTGCCCAGCTTGGTCTTCGTCTGGCCCTCGAACTGGGGCTCGCCCAGCTTCACCGAGATGATCGCCGTCAGACCCTCGCGGATGTCCTCGCCGGCGAGGTTGTCGTCCTTCTCGCGCAGGAACTTCTTCTCGCGCGCGTAGCGGTTGACCAGGCCGGTCAGCGCCGCGCGGAAGCCTTCCTCGTGCGTGCCGCCCTCGTGCGTGTGGATCGTGTTCGCGAAGGAGTAGACCCCCTCCGTGTACTGCGAGTTCCACTGCATCGCGATCTCGACCGAGAGCATGCGCTCCTTGTCCTCGGCCTCGACGTCGATGACGGTCGGGTGGATCATCTCGCCCTTGCGCGAGTTGAGGTACTTCACGAAGTCGACGATGCCGCCCTCGTAGTAGTACTTCACGGTGCGCGCCGGGGGCTCGACCGCGTCCGCGTCCGGGTCGTCCGCGCCGACGGTCGCCTTCGCGGACTCCCGCTCGTCCGTCAGCGACAGGGTCAGGCCCTTGTTGAGGAAGGCCATCTCCTGGAAGCGCCGCGACAGCGTCTCGAAGGAGTACTCGGTCGTCTCGAAGATGTCGGCGTCGGCCCAGAACGTCACCGAGGTGCCGGTCTCGTCGGTCTCCTCGTTCTTCGCGAGTTCCGCGGTCGGGGTACCGAGCTTGTAGTCCTGGGTCCAGCGGTAGCCGTCACGCCGGACCTCGACCGCGACCCGCTTGGACAGCGCGTTCACGACGGAGACGCCCACACCGTGCAGACCGCCGGAGACGGCGTAGCCGCCGCCGCCGAACTTGCCGCCCGCGTGCAGGACGGTCAGCACGACCTCGACGGCCGGCTTGCCCTCGGAGGGCACGATGTCGACCGGGATGCCACGGCCGTTGTCGATGACCCTGACCCCGCCGTCGGCGAGGATCGTGACGTCGATGGTGTCCGCGTGCCCGGCCAGCGCCTCGTCGACCGAGTTGTCGACGACCTCGTAGACGAGGTGGTGCAGACCGCGCTCACCCGTCGATCCGATGTACATGCCGGGCCGCTTGCGGACCGCGTCCAGGCCCTCCAGGACCTGGATGTTGCTTCCGGTATACGAAGATCCACCTGCCTCGGCGGCCTCGCCGCCGGCGGTGGACTCGTTCTTGTCGTTGGGGTTGCCGGAATCGGCCACGAAGCGCCCTTTCTGGCACAGCACAGGCCGTACTCCGGGCCAGCAGGCATGCGAGCGGGAGCGGCTGCGTCGATCTGCGTTGTCAGCGTGTAGTCGGCGTAAGTCGACGGGATCCCGCGATCGGGCGGGATTGGCTCCAGTCTACCGGTACCGCCGACATGAATGGGGGTTTGCCGGTACCTGAGTCCACATGTGCCGCCCTGAACCTCCTCTCTCCGACTCCCCATATACGGGGAGGGGCCCAAAGAGGCTCACACGGGCACCCAGCGCTTCGGCCTGTCAACCTCCCGCTACCGTGAGGGACGCCACGCGCGAACCGCCGCCGGACCGCGGGCCGGGCAGGCCGGGGCAGGCGCCGCCGGCCCGTTCCGGTCCGGGCGCCGGGGGCGACGGCAGCCGTGCACCGCCCGACCGCGGACACCGGGGCCGGGGCCCGCCGGGGCCGCCGCCGGCGAGGGGCCGGCTCAGCCGTAGGTGTCCCCCGGGCCCTTGCTCCCGGGCGCCCGCCACGGCCCGTACCCCTTGGGACGCCCGCCCGGACCGTGCACCTTGATCAGCCGTACCGTGCCCTGCCCCAGGTCCGCGTTGAGCCGCGCGACCAGCTGCGGGGCCAGCAGCTTCAGCTGCGCCGCCCACGCCGAGGAATCGCACCGCACGACCAGTTCACGGTCCTCGTAGCGTTCCGGTTCACAGTGCGCGGCGATGTCCGGGCCGACGATCTCCGGCCAGCGTTCCATCACGCCCGCCACCGCCATCGGCATCTCCCAGCCGCGCTCGGTGCGCAGCCGGTCCAGCGCCGCCATCAGCGGCATCGGGTCACGGCCATCCGCCCGGGCGCCCGAGCGCAGCCCCTGCTGGTGCTGCCGCTTGCGACCGCCGCCGGCCGCGTTGCCCCGGGCCCGCGCCTGCTCCCGGGCCGCCGCGAGGGCCTGGCGGGCCAGGTCCACCCCGGAGGCCTCCGGAACCCTGCGCGCCGGCTCCTGTCCGGCCCGGGGGCCGTCTCCCTGCTCGTTCACAGCCGTGTCACCTCACCGCCGGACACTCCGAACCGCGCTCCCGCCAGCACACCCGGAACGTCATCGTCCACAGCCGCCGTCACCAGGACCTGCTCGCCCGGCGCCACCAGCTCCGCCAGCCGCTCCCTGCGCCGCGCGTCCAGCTCGGCGAAGACGTCGTCCAGGATCAGCACGGGCTCGCTGCCCTCCGAGCGCAGCAGCTCGTACGAGGCCAGGCGCAGTGCCAGCGCGTACGACCACGACTCCCCGTGGCTGGCGTACCCCTTCGCGGGCAGCTCGCCCAGCCGCAGCAGCACGTCGTCGCGGTGCGGGCCGACCAGGGTCACCCCCCGCTCGATCTCCTGCTTGCGCACGTCGGCCAAGGCCGCCAGCAGGGCCTCGAACAGCGTCTCGCGGGTCCGCACGGCGCCGTCCACCGCCTCGGCCACCCCGCCCGCCGAGGACTTGTACGCCAGGTCCAGCGGGCCGCCGCCGGGTGCGAGCTGCTCGTACGCCTTGTCCGCCAGCGGCAGCAGCGTCGCGATCAGGTCGAGGCGGTGCGCCAGCAGCTCCGCGCCCGTGCGCGCCAGGTGCTGGTCCCACACGTCGAGGGTGGACAGGTCCATCGAGCGACCGCCGTGCCGGCGGGCCATCGCCGCGGACTTCAGCAGGGTGTTGCGCTGCTTGAGGACCCGCTCGTAGTCGGACCGGACCGCGGCCATCCGCGGCGAGCGCGCGGTGACGAGCTCGTCCAGGAACCGCCGCCGCTCTCCCGGGTCGCCCTTGACCAGGGCCAGGTCCTCCGGCGCGAACAGCACCGTGCGGACGATCCCCAGCACGTCCCGCGGCCGCACCTGCGAGGAGCGGTTGATCCGCGCCCGGTTCGCCCGCCCCGGGTTGAGCTCCAGCTCCACCAGCTGCCGGCGCTCGCCCTGGGTGAGGGCGGCGCGGATGACCGCACGCTCCGCGCCCATCCGCACGAGCGGGGCGTCCGAGGAGACGCGGTGGCTGCCGAGCGTGGCCAGGTAGCCGACGGCCTCGACGAGGTTCGTCTTGCCCTGGCCGTTGGGACCCACGAACGCGGTGACGCCCGGGTCGAGGGGTACCTCGGCCCGGGCGTACGAGCGGAAGTCGGCCAACGAGAGATGCGAAACATGCATACGGCGCCGACCTCCCCCGGCTTCCTGCTGCTCTGTGGTGCTGTGGTGCTGTGGTGCTGTGGTGGTGCTAGGCCTTCTCGACCGCGTGGCCGCCGAACTGGTTGCGCAGCGCGGCGATCATCTTCATCTGCGGGGAGTCGTCCTGGCGCGAGGCGAACCGCGCGAACAGCGACGCGGTGATCGCCGGCAGCGGAACGGCGTTGTCGATCGCCGCCTCCACGGTCCAGCGGCCCTCGCCCGAGTCCTGGGCGAAGCCGCGCAGCTGGTCCAGGTGCTCGTCCTCGTCGAGGGCGTTCACGGCCAGGTCCAGCAGCCAGGAGCGGATGACGGTGCCTTCCTGCCAGGAGCGGAAGACCTCGCGGACGTCGGTGACCGAGTCCACCTTCTCCAGGAGCTCCCAGCCCTCGGCGTAGGCCTGCATCATGGCGTACTCGATGCCGTTGTGAACCATCTTCGCGAAGTGGCCCGCGCCGACCTTGCCGGCGTGTACGGAGCCGAAGTCGCCCTCGGGCTTGAGGGCGTCGAAGACCGGCTGGACGCGGGCGACGTCGTCCGCGGAGCCGCCGTACATGAGGGCGTAGCCGTTCTCGAGGCCCCAGACGCCGCCGGAGACTCCGCAGTCGACGAAGCCGATGCCCTTGGCGGCGAGCTCCGCCGCGTGCTTCTCGTCGTCCGTCCAGCGCGAGTTGCCGCCGTCGACGACGACGTCGCCGGGGGAGAGCAGCTCGGCGAGCTCGTCGACGGTGGACTGGGTCGCCGCGCCTGCCGGGACCATGACCCACACCACGCGGGGGGCCTGCAGGCTGTCCACGAGTTCCCGCAGGCTGTGGACATCGGCGAGGTCCGGGCTGCGGTCGTATCCGATGACGGTGTGGCCTGCGCGGCGAATGCGCTCGCGCATGTTGCCGCCCATCTTGCCGAGACCGACGAGACCAAGCTCCATCAGGTGGTTCCTTAAGCGTTGTGGCCGTCTGTACCGGGGGTCCCCTGCTTCCCGGAGACACCCCCGGCCCCGAGCCTACGCCGGGGCGGGCCTGACGGCTTCACGGGGCGCACGGGGACCGTGACGCGGTCAGGCCCGGTCCCGCAGACTGCGAAACCGGGCCTGACCTGCGAAGCATCAACCGGAGAGGCGCACCGGCATGATCAGGTACTTGTACGCCTCGTCTGCTTCGGCGTCGACCGCGGGACGGCCGCTGAGCAGGGCCGGCTTGGTGGACGTGGTGAAGCTGAGCTGGGCGGCGGGCGAGTCGATCGCGCTCAGGCCGTCCAGCAGGAAAGTCGGGTTGAAGGCGATCGAGATGTCGTCGCCCTCGAGCTTGGCGTCGACGCGCTCCACAGCCTGTGCGTCGTCGCTGGAACCGGCTTCCAGGATGAGCACGCCCTGCTCGAAGCTCAGTCGGACGGGGGTGTTGCGCTCGGCGACCAGGGCGACGCGCTTGACGGCCTCGACGAACGGGGCGGTCTCGATCACGGCGACGGAGTTGAACTCGGTCGGGAAGAGCGTCCGGTACTTCGGCAGGTCTCCTTCGAGCAGCCGGGTGGTGGTGCGGCGGCCGGCGCCCTCGAAGCCGATCAGACCCTCGCCCTGACCGGAGCCGGAGAGCGCCAGGGTGACGGTGTCACCGCTGGTCAGGGACTTCGCGGTGTCCAGGAGGGTCTTCGCGGGGACCAGCGCCACGGCGGAGGCCTCCGGGTCCTCCGGCTTCCACAGGAACTCGCGGACCGCGAAGCGGTAGCGGTCGGTGGAGGCCAGGGTGACGCGGTCGCCCTCGATCTCGATGCGGACACCGGTGAGCACGGGCAGCGTGTCGTCGCGGCCCGCGGCGATGGCGACCTGGGCGGCGGCGGAGGCGAAGACCTCACCGGGCACGGTGCCGGTCGCGGTCGGCATCTGCGGCAGTGCCGGGTACTCCTCCACAGGCAGGGTGTGGAGTGTGAACCGCGAGGAACCGCAGACCACGGTCGCCCGTACACCGTCTGTGGAAATCTCCACCGGCCGGTTGGGGAGGGCGCGGCAGATGTCGGCGAGGAGCCGGCCGGACACCAGGACTGTGCCGTCCTCCTCGACGTCCGCGTCGACCGAGACCCGGGCCGAGACCTCGTAGTCGAAGCCGGAGAGGCTCAGCTTGCCGTCCTCGGCCTTCAGCAGAAGGCCCGCGAGAACGGGGACCGGCGGCCGGGCCGGGAGGCTGCGGGCCGTCCAGGCCACCGCCTCCGCGAGTACGTCGCGCTCCACCCGGATCTTCACCGGAACCGCCTCCTGCTGTTGCTCGCTCGTCTTGCCGGCCTTCGTCGTCGGCTCGTCGATGCCTCGACCGATGCCGGGGACCAGTCTGACGTACGGCGCCGACAGTCGGTGCGGTCGGCGGTCAAGTCGGGGACGAGGCGGCGGCGAGCCCGCCCACCGAGTTGTGCACAGGTCCTGCTTGAAAACCGAATCCGAGCTAACTCTCTATGGGGGTAGTAGTAGGGGCTGTGGATACAGTGGATAACACCGTTTCCGCAGGTCAGAGCGGCTTTTTTATCCACCGGGCCTGTGGGCGGCACCGGTGGACAACACGGTGTTCCTGTGGAGAACGAAAACTTCTGCACAGGCCGTCCCCAGGAGAGCCCTACTACTCCACAGGTGTGTCCCCAGCTTTCCCCCGGTACTCCACAACCCAAACGTCTACTTCCGTGTGACCGCTTTCACTCGGGGCGGTGAGAGGGGGTGGCGCGTTGCCGAACAGTGGACAACGGTGTGGAGAAGTCCTCGGATCCTGTGCACAGGGTCGGCGAAGCTGTGGGCCGCCGGTGGACAGAGGCGTGGACAGCCCTGTGGACGAAATATTTGTCCACAGCCTGTGGATGACGCTTGCGCACAATTCCACAGGGGTCTGACCTGCCCTGATGGGGACTCACCCCGCAGCCCTGTGGACAGATTGTGGGTGACGGATCCCGTCCCCAGGCTGTGGACGGAAGAAAGTCCGGGAATCTGTGGATGACTTGCTCCCTCGGGGGCGTATTCGAACAGCCCAGGGGCGCACGGACGAAGAAGGGCGCCCCCGTTGTGGTCCGGAAGCGCCCTCTGCGTGCGTGTGAAGGGGCCCTGGCACCGCTCCTGCGGGCCGTCTCAGGCGTTCTTGATGCGGTTGGTGAGCTCCGTGACCTGGTTGTAGATGGAGCGCCGCTCGGCCATCAGGGCCCGGATCTTGCGGTCCGCGTGCATGACGGTGGTGTGGTCGCGGCCGCCGAACTGCGCCCCGATCTTGGGCAGGGAGAGGTCGGTGAGCTCCCGGCACAGGTACATCGCGATCTGCCGGGCGGTCACCAGGACCCGGCTGCGGGACGACCCGCAGAGGTCGTCCACCGTCAGCCCGAAGTAGTCCGCGGTGGCGGCCATGATGTCCGAGGCGGTGATCTCGGGCGCGCTGTCCTCGCCGCCCGGGATCAGGTTCTTGAGGACGTCCTCGGTGAGGCCGAGGTCGACCGGCTGCCGGTTCAGGCTCGCGAAGGCCGTGACCCGGATCAGCGCCCCCTCCAGCTCGCGGATGTTGCGCGAGATGCGTGAGGCGATGAACTCCAGTACCTCCGGAGGGGCGTTGAGCTGCTCCTGGACGGCCTTCTTGCGCAGGATCGCGATACGGGTCTCCAGCTCGGGCGGCTGGACGTCGGTGATCAGGCCCCACTCGAAGCGGTTGCGGAGCCGGTCCTCCAGGGTGACGAGCTGCTTGGGCGGCCGGTCGGAGGACAGCACGATCTGCTTGTTGGCGTTGTGGAGCGTGTTGAAGGTGTGGAAGAACTCCTCCTGCGTCGACTCCTTGCTCGCGAGGAACTGGATGTCGTCGACCAGCAGGATGTCCATCTCCCGGTACCGCTTGCGGAAGGCGTCGCCCTTGCCGTCGCGGATGGAGTTGATGAACTCGTTGGTGAACTCCTCGGAGCTCACGTACCGCACGCGGGTCCCCGGGTACAGGCTCCGCGCGTAGTGCCCGATGGCGTGCAGCAGGTGCGTCTTGCCGAGGCCCGACTCCCCGTAGATGAAGAGGGGGTTGTACGCCTTGGCGGGCGCCTCGGCGACGGCCACCGCGGCGGCGTGCGCGAAGCGGTTGGAGGCGCCGATGACGAAGGTGTCGAACAGGTACTTGGGGTTCAGCCGGGCGGTCGGCTCCAGCGGACCCGAGGTCGAGCCGCCGGACGGGCCCGGCGCCGAGGGCCGGCCCTGGGGCTGGCGCGGCGCCGGCTGCTCGTACTGCTGCTGCTCGTATTGATGGGACTGCCGCGACTGCTGGGGCTCGTACTGCTGCTGTTCGTACTTCTGCTGCTCGTACGAGCCCTGGTCGTAGCCGGAGGGCTCGGACTGCTGGAGGTAGCCCGGCTGCGGGGAGGCGTACGGGTCGCGCTCGGGGAAACCGCCGAGGCGCGGCTGCTGCCAGCCGTAGTCGTCCTGCTGCCCGCCGCGGGGCCAGGACCCGGGCTCGGGGCGGGGCTGCTGGTAGTCCGGGTAGGCGGGACGTCCGCTCGGGAGCTGGTCGTCCGAGGGGCCGCCGCCGGAGCGCTGGCCGCCGTACGGCTCGTACCCGTCGCGCTGCTGGACGGACTGGGCCGGCGGAGCGGGCTCGCCCGCGGAGTCGTCCACGGTGATGGCGATCCGGATGGGCCGGCCGCACTCCCGGCTCAGCGCGTCGCTGATGAGCGGGGCGAGCCGGCCTTCGAGGACGCGCTTGCCCCACTCGTTGGGGACGGCGAGCAGTGCGGTGTCGGCGACGAGGGCCAGGGGCTGACAGCGCTCGACCCACTGCTTGTCCTTGGGCTCGATCCCCGGCTGTCCCTCCCCGAGGAGCTTTTCGAGCACCCTTGGCCACACTGCGGCAAGATCGGCAGGTACGTCAGCCACAGAGCACGCTCTCTCACGGGGGTCCCACGAATGTGTGGTTCTTTGGGACGGTCGGGGCAAAAAATCCGGGGTCAGTCAACGGTAGTCAGGGCGACGGGTACGGTTCAAGTCGTTGTCCACAGCCTGTGCACAGTGTGGGGCACCGTCGGCTCGGTTTGACCGGATGGCGTAGCCGCGCGTACCGTAACGAGGTCGAGTTGTCGATGGCTGCTGCCGCCTGCCTACCGATGGGCGAAGATCACCGAACGTGATCGTTTGCGGTGCCACTCGGGCGAACACGCGAGTTGTTTCCTCGTGGGCGCACGGTGACAGCCAGGCGATGTCCCGCCACAACGATTCATTCTCTGGAGCCCCCGAGTGAGCAAGCGCACCTTCCAGCCGAACAACCGCCGTCGTGCCAAGACCCACGGCTTCCGTCTCCGGATGCGTACCCGTGCCGGTCGCGCGATCCTGGCGAACCGCCGTGGCAAGGGCCGCGCCGCCCTTTCCGCGTAACCAACAGACGCAGGTCGTGACGTCGTGCTGTCTCCCGAAAATCGGCTGAGGCGGCGCGAGGACTTCGCGAGCGCGGTACGTCGAGGACGCCGGGCCGGTCGCCCGCTCCTCGTCGTCCACCTACGTACAAGCGGTGCAACGGACCCGCACGAGCCGGGGGAGATCGATCCCTCGACGCGTGCGGGTTTCGTCGTCAGCAAGGCCGTGGGCAACGCCGTCGTCCGTAACCGGGTCAAGCGCCGCTTGCGCCATCTCGTCCGTGAGCGGCTCTCCCAGCTGCCCACCGGTAGCCTGGTGGTGGTACGTGCGCTGCCCGGATCGGGCGACGCCGGCCCCGACGAACTGGCCCGGGACCTGGATGCCGCGCTGACGCGGCTCCTGGGAGGCGTCGCTCGATGAAGTACCCGCTGCTCGCTTTGATCAAGCTGTACCAGTGGACGATCAGTCCGCTGCTCGGCCCGGTGTGCCGGTACTACCCCTCGTGTTCGCACTACGGGTACGCGGCCATCGACCGGCATGGTGCGGTCAAGGGGACGGTCCTGGCCGCCTGGCGGATCCTGCGGTGCAATCCGTGGTCCCCGGGCGGCGTGGACCACGTCCCACCCCGTAAACGCCCGCGTTGGCACGAGCAGCTGCGCAGTGCGTTGCGTAGATCTCGCAATGCTCAAGGAGCCTGATTAGTGGACACGATTGCCGGTCTGTTCAGCTTTATCACCACACCCGTCTCGTGGATCATCGTCCAGTTCCACAGCGTCTATGGCGCGGTCTTCGGGCCGGACAGTGGGTGGGCCTGGGGCCTGTCCATCGTGTCCTTGGTGATCCTGATCCGTATCTGCCTGATCCCGCTCTTCGTGAAGCAGATCAAGGCGACGCGTGGCATGCAGGCGCTCCAGCCGAAGATGAAGGCGATCCAGGAGCGCTACAAGAACGACAAGCAGCGTCAGTCCGAAGAGATGATGAAGCTGTACAAGGAGACGGGTACCAACCCGCTCTCCTCGTGCCTTCCCATCCTGGCGCAGTCCCCGTTCTTCTTCGCGCTCTACCACGTGCTCGCCAGCATCGCCAACGGCGAGACGATCGGCGTCATCAACCAGTCGCTGCTGGAGAGTGCCCGTCAGGCGCACATCTTCGGCGCCCCGCTGGCCGCCAAGTTCACGGACAGCGCCGAGAAGGTCGCGGGCCTGGACGCGTCGATCACCAACGTGCGCATCGTGACCGCCGTCATGATCGTCCTGATGTCGCTGTCGCAGTTCTACACGCAGCGCCAGCTGATGCAGAAGAACGTCGACCTGTCGGTCAAGACGCCGTTCATGCAGCAGCAGAAGATGCTGATGTACATCTTCCCGCTGATCTTCGCGGTCATGGGCATCAACTTCCCCGTCGGTGTCCTCGTCTACTGGCTCACCACGAACGTCTGGACCATGGGTCAGCAGATGTACGTGATCAACCAGAACCCGACGCCGGGCAGCATGGCGCAGGACCAGTACCTGACCCGTCTGCTGAAGCACATCAGCACGAACGGTGACGTCAAGGGCCGGAGCAAGAAGAAGATCGTCGCGGGGATCGTGGCCAAGGGCCCGGACCGCAACGACAACGAGCGCAAGTTCATCAACGCGCTGACGAAGCAGGGTCTGGCCGCCCAGGCCGACGGTTCCGTGTCCAAGAGTGTCGAGGCCACGACGGACTCCGACGCGGCGAGTGGTGGTGCCGCGAAGCGGCAGCAGCCGAAGCGCCAGTCGAAGTCGCAGCGCCAGACGCCCACCAAGCCCTCTCCCAAGAAGTAAGAAGGAGTCCCTCCCGTGACGGAAGGCACCACCACCGCCGCCGCTGAGGGTGGCGACACCCTGACCCGCCTCGAGCAGGAGGGCGAGATCGCGGCCGACTACCTCGAGGGTCTGCTGGACATCGCCGACCTCGACGGGGACATCGACATGGACGTCGAGGCCGACCGGGCCGCGGTGTCGATCGTCAGTGACTCGGCCGCCGGCGACCTGCACAAGCTCGTGGGCCGCGAGGGCGAGGTCCTGGAGGCCCTGCAGGAGCTCACGCGCCTTGCCGTGCACCGGGAGACCGGGGACCGCAGCCGGCTGATGCTGGACATCGACGGGTTCCGCGCGAAGAAGCGCGAGGAGCTGACGGCGGCGGGCGCTCAGGCCGCGGCGGACGTGAAGGCGTCCGGCGAGCCCCTGAAGCTGGCACCCATGACCCCGTTCGAGCGAAAGGTCGTCCACGACGCGGTGGCGGCCGCGGGCCTGCGCAGCGAGTCCGAGGGCGAGGAGCCGCAGCGCTTCGTCGTGGTACTCCCCGCCTGACCTGTAGCGCGAGTGTTCGGCCCCGTCTGTGTAGCAGGCGGGGCCGATGTTTGTCAGCCTGGCATGTGAACAACGCACCATCGTGAAGACGTGGTCTTCAGAACCATGCGGTACGGAAGGACGGTCCCCGTGACGGAGGCAGCTGAGCTTCCCCCGGCGCCTGAAGAGGCGCGCGCGGTGTTCGGTGAGTTTTTCCCGGAAGCTGTGCGCTACGCGGAGCTGCTGGCCGATGCGGGAGTCAAGCGGGGTCTGATCGGGCCCCGCGAGGTGCCGCGGCTCTGGGAGCGGCACCTGTTGAACTGCGCTGTGCTCTCGGAAGTGGTGCCGCAGAACGTCACCGTGTGCGACGTGGGCTCGGGCGCCGGGCTTCCCGGCATCCCCCTGGCCCTGGTGCGGCGTGATCTCAAGATCACGCTGCTCGAGCCGCTGCTGCGCCGGACGACCTTCCTCCAGGAGGCCGTGGAGCTGCTCGGCCTCGACCACGTCACCGTGGTGCGCGGGCGGGCCGAGGAGGTCCTCGGCAAGCTGCAGCCGGTGCACGTGGTGACGGCGCGCGCGGTCGCCCCGCTGGACCGGCTGGCCGGCTGGGGCGTACCCCTGCTCCGCCCCTACGGGGAGATGCTGGCGCTCAAGGGCGACACCGCAGACGAGGAGCTGGTGGCGGCGAAGGTCGCCCTGGCGAAGCTCGGTGTGGTGAAGACCTCGGTACTCCAGGTGGGCGAGGGCGTCGTGGATCCGCTGTCCACGGTGGTGCGCGTCGAGGTCGGAGAGAGCCCCGGTGGAGTGAGGTTCGCGGCCAAGCGGGCTAAGGCGGCGCGGGTGGGACGCGTTCGCCGCCGCCGTTGATCATGCTGCTCCAGCGGCGTCCGCGCGGGAGATTTCGTCTGTGTTGAGCCCTATAGGTATGGATTTCGGAGTGTCGTAGCGGCCTGAAGACTCCGTCCGGGCATCGTGTTTCACGTGAAACGTCGCTCTCTGCTGCACGGAATCATCAGCCGCGGTCGGGCGGCTGCGGCCCCTCGCCCCCGCAAGGACGCGAGGGGGACGGAGTTGTCCACAACGGTGGATTCATCCACAGGAGTACGGGCCCCGCTGGTTCGCGACCCGGGTGACATGGCAGGCTCTGTGCATCGCGAGCCTGATGTCGAGGAGAGTGACACCGTGCGGTCCGACGCCAACCTCGCGGGGCCGATGGCCGATCCGGTCCCCGGTCCCCGCTCTGAATCGGCGGGGGAGGATGTTTCACGTGAAACATCGTCCCCGCCCCTTGTAGACAACGACACCCCCATCGGCCGAGCCGCCCAGCTGGCGGTCGAGGCACTGGGGCGGGCCGGTGACGGGCTCCCCCGTCCGGACCAGACCCGGATCATCGTGGTCGCCAACCAGAAGGGCGGGGTGGGCAAGACCACCACGACCGTGAACCTGGCGGCTTCGCTGGCCCTGCACGGCGCACGCGTCCTGGTGGTCGACCTCGACCCGCAGGGCAACGCGTCCACGGCGCTCGGCATCGATCACCACGCCGATGTCCCGTCGATCTACGACGTACTCGTCGACAGTCGGCCGCTGCTCGAAGTGGTCCAGCCGGTGGCGGACGTGGAGGGCCTGTTCTGTGCCCCGGCCACGATCGATCTGGCGGGCGCCGAGATCGAGCTGGTATCGCTCGTGGCCCGCGAAAGCCGGCTCCAGCGGGCGATCCAGGCGTACGAGCAGCCGCTCGACTACATCCTGATCGACTGCCCGCCCTCGCTGGGTCTACTCACCGTGAACGCACTGGTGGCGGGCGCGGAGGTACTGATCCCGATCCAGTGCGAGTACTACGCGCTGGAGGGGCTCGGCCAGCTGCTTCGCAACGTCGACCTGGTGCGTGCCCACCTGAACCCGACGCTGCACGTGTCGACCATCCTGCTCACGATGTACGACGGCAGGACCCGGCTGGCCTCGCAGGTGGCGGAGGAGGTGCGCACGCACTTCGGCAAGGAGGTGCTGCGCACCAGCATCCCGCGGTCGGTGCGCATCTCCGAGGCGCCGAGCTACGGACAGACGGTTCTCACGTACGACCCGGGTTCCAGCGGTTCCCTTTCCTACCTGGAGGCGGCACGCGAGATCGCGTATCGCGGGGTCGGAATGCACTACGACGCCCAGCACGCCCATCTGGGCGCGGGCATGAACAGCACGCAGAGTGTGGCGGAGGGGATCCAGTGAGTGAGCGACGTAGGGGTCTGGGACGGGGACTCGGTGCACTGATCCCCGCGGCTCCGCAAGAGAAGACACCGCCGGTGATCGGTGCCGGGTCGACGTCTCCGTCGGCGGTTCCGGTGCTGACCTCGGAGCGCGGGGTCGCGGCGGCGAAGCTCGCCGCCCTGGCGCAGGCGGATGTTTCACGTGAAACATCGCTCGCCGTCGTCCCGGCAGAGCCGGACCCGGTGGCGGCCGAGGCCAACGTGGTGGCGGGGGCGACGTTCGCGGAACTTCCGATGGACGCCATCACGCCCAATCCCCGTCAGCCGCGCGACGTGTTCGACGAGGACGCCTTGGCCGAGCTGGTCACCTCCATCCAGGAGGTGGGTCTGCTCCAGCCGGTGGTCGTGAGGCAGGCGGCTCCCGGCCGCTATGAGCTGATCATGGGTGAGCGCCGCTGGCGGGCGTGCCGCGAGGCCGGGCTGGAGAGCATTCCGGCGATCATCCGTGCCACGGACGACGAGAAGCTGCTGCTGGACGCCTTGCTGGAGAACCTGCACCGGGCGCAGCTGAACCCGCTGGAAGAGGCCGCGGCCTACGACCAGCTGCTGCGGGACTTCAACTGCACGCACGACCAGCTGGCCGACCGGATCGGCCGGTCCCGCCCGCAGGTGTCGAACACCCTGCGGCTGTTGAGGCTGTCGCCGTCGGTGCAGCGCCGCGTGGCGGCGGGCGTGCTGTCGGCGGGTCACGCGCGGGCCCTGCTGTCGGTGGACGACTCCGAAGTGCAGGACCGGCTGGCACACCGGATCGTGGCCGAGGGCCTTTCGGTGCGGGCGGTCGAGGAGATCGTGACGCTGATGGCGTCGGAGCCGTCGAGCTCGGTCAAGTCGAAGGGGCCGCGGGCCGGTGCCCGGGTGGCGCCGGCGCTCAACGAGCTGGCGACGCGACTGTCGGACCGGTTCGAGACGCGGGTGAAGGTGGACCTGGGTCAGAAGAAGGGCAAGATCACCGTCGAGTTCGCCTCGATGGAGGATCTGGAGCGGATCCTCGGCACGCTGGCGCCCGGTGAGGGCCGGGTACTGGAACAGGGGCCGTCCGGGGAGTAGGCCTCGGCCCGTAGGGGCGGATCGCGCTGGTGACAACCGGCGCGGTCCGCCCCTTCGCCGTGTCCGGCCGGGGCGTTGACCCGTCGAAGAAGGAGGGGGCTGTGGATACGATGCGTTCATGGGTCGTCGGCTGGTACCGCTCACGCTGGACAACCTCCCGGACCTGCCCCGGCGTTGCCGGTCCTGTGTGTTCTGGGAGCTGGATCCGGTCAGTGGGGAAGCCGCCGTGAAGGCGGGCACCGCGGACTCGGAGAAGGAGGCGTGGATCTCGGCCGTCCTTCTGGAGTGGGGGTCGTGCGGCCGAGTGGTCTACGTGGACGACGTCCCGGTGGGGTTCGTGCTGTACGCGCCCCCCGCGTACGTGGCCCGGGCCACCGCCTTCCCGACCAGCCCGGTCTCACCCGACGCCGTACAGCTGATCACCTCGTGGATCATGCCGGGCTATCAGGGCCAGGGCCTGGGGCGCGTGATGGTCCAGACGGTGGCGAAGGATCTGCTGCGCCGGGGGTTCCGGGCGATCGAGGCCTTCGGTGACGCCCGCTGGGACGGCCCTGCCTGTCTGCTGCCGGCGGACCATCTGCTCGCGGTGGGCTTCAAGACCGTACGGCCCCACCCGGTGCACCCGCGGTTGCGGTTGGAGCTGCGCTCCACGCTGTCGTGGAAGGAAGACGTGGAGATGGCGCTGGACCGCTTGCTGGGCGGGGCACGCAAGGAGCCGGTCCTGCGCCCGCTGTGATCCGGGAAAGCGGAACGGGGCCGCCTCTGGGGGCGACCCCGTTTCACGTGAAACACCGTTGCCGTCGAACGGTCTCGACTCAGACGGTCTTGACCTCGACGAAGTCGGCGAGGTCACGCAGGATGGCGGCCTTCGGCTTGGCGCCGACGATGGTCTTGGCGACCTCGCCACCCTGGTAGACGTTCAGCGTGGGGATGGACATGACGCCGTACTTGGCAGCCGTGGCCGGGTTCTCGTCGATGTTCAGCTTGACGATCTCGATCTGGTCGCCGTACTCGGCGGCGATCGCCTCGAGGGACGGCGCGATCTGGCGGCACGGTCCGCACCAGGCGGCCCAGAAGTCCACCAGCACGGGCTTGTCGCTCTTGAGGACCTCGGCGTCGAAGTCAGCGTCGGTCACGTTCTTGAGGGTGCCGGCCACAGCGGCCTCCTTCTTCTTCCTGCGGGGTGTGGGGTGGGGGCTGGTAAGAGTGTCAGACCGTTGCGTGCGCCTTCTCGGCGTCCGCGAGGACGGCGAGGAAGCGCTCGGCGTCGAGAGCGGCGGAGCAGCCGGTTCCCGCGGCGGTGATGGCCTGACGGTACGTGTGGTCCACGACGTCGCCCGCGCCGAAGACGCCGGTGACGTTCGTCCGCGTGGACGGGGCGGCGACCTTGAGGTAACCCTCGTCGTCGAGCTCCAGCTGGTCCTTGAACAGCTCGGTGCGCGGGTCGTGGCCGACGGCGATGAAGAGGCCGGTCACGGGCAGCTCGGAGGTCTCACCGGTCTTGGTGTTGCGCAGGGTGAGGCCGGAGAGCTTCTGCTCACCGTGGATCTCGGCGACCTCGCTGTCCCAGGCGAACGTGATCTTCGGGTCCGCGAAGGCACGGTCCTGCATGGCCTTGGAGGCGCGCAGGCTGTCGCGGCGGTGCACGATGGTGACGGACTTGGCGAACCGGGAGAGGAAGGTCGCTTCCTCGATCGCGGTGTCGCCGCCGCCGACGACGGCGATGTCGTGGTCCTTGAAGAAGAACCCGTCACACGTGGCGCACCAGGACACGCCGCGGCCGGACAGGGCGTCCTCGTTGGGCAGGCCGAGCTTGCGGTGCTGCGAGCCGGTGGTGACGATGACGGCCTTGGCGCGGTGCACGGTGCCGGCGGTGTCGGTGACGGTCTTGATCTCACCGGTGAGGTCCACGGACACGATGTCGTCCGGGACCAGCTCGGCACCGAACCGCTCGGCCTGGCCGCGCATGTTGTCCATCAGGTCCGGGCCCATGATGCCGTCCTGGAATCCGGGGAAGTTCTCCACCTCGGTGGTGTTCATCAGGGCGCCACCCGCGGTGACCGCGCCTTCGAAGACCAGGGGCTTGAGCGAAGCGCGTGCGGTGTACAGGGCGGCCGTGTAACCGGCCGGCCCGGAGCCGATGATGATCACGTTTCGAACGTCGCTCACGGGTTTCTTCCTCGTCTCTGCGGACTGCTTCTTGCCTACCGGGGGCCGGTGCGGACTCTCACCCCACCCAACGGATCCTACGGCGCATGCATTCCCCGTCCGCCCGCTGCGATCGCGCGGTGTCAGCTTCGGGGGTAGGTGCTCGACAGCAGGAGCTTCCCGGGGGCGTCCGCGCCGGTGGATTCGCAGGCGGATTCCACGAGGTAGGCATCCACCCGGGTGGCATCGCCGGGGTGGGGAAGGACCACCAGGTAGACCGAGGTGCCCTGGTAGGTGCCGCGTTCGGCGCCGAGCGGGGTGTCGGGGCGGCCGGTCCCGTTCCGGACGCACGAGGGGACGGCGGAGGCCGCGCGGTCGCCGCCCCCGGCGACTCCGGGAGCCGGAGAGGTGTTCTCCATCCCGAAGGTGTTGTTCTGCTCCTGCGGGGCGGTCTTGGCGCCGGGCCCGGAGGCCAGCAGCTCGCGCACGTCGTCGCGGAGCCCCTGGGCGGTGTAGGTCCCGTCGCCCGCGGGGGGCCGGGCCGGGGAGGACGCGGCGTCGCCGCGGGCGGTGGAGTCCTGCGCGGGCGCGCCCGAGAGGTCGGTGAAGAAGAAGATCCCGAGGGCGCAGGCGGCGGCTCCGGCCAGACCCGTGAGGACGGCGATCCTGCGACGGGCGCGGCGGCGGCCGGGGCCGCTTGGGCCGACCGGGTGACCGGCGGGCCGGCGGACGTCGGTTCCGGTGGTGGTGCCGGACGGTGTTCCACGTGAAACAACCGGCGCCGTGTCGGTCCGGGGCGTGGCCGGCGAGGGCTCCGGGGGCTGCGCGGCGCCGAGGAGCGCCTCGGCGGCGAGGGCCGCGTCGATCCGCCCGGCGATGTCCGCGGGCATGCGGACGGGCCCCGGGAGGGTTCCCAGCAGGCCGCGGATCTCGTCCAGGGAGGCCCGGACGTCCGCGCACAGGGCGCAGTCGCCGAGATGGCGGCGGACCTCGGTGGTGCGGGCGGGCGAGAGGAGCCCTTCGGCCAGGTCGGAGATCTCCGAGACGTCCGGGTGCCTGATCGTGCCGCTCGTGGGGCTCACGGTCGTCCACCTCCGCCCTTCACAGCGTCTGGGTCTGGATGCCTGGGTTCTGCCGACGGTGTGACGGATGGGCCCGGCGTCCGGTTCCTTCCCCGCTCGGAGACGGTGTTATCCGCGGCGTTCGCGCGCAGATGAGTGAGGAGCGGGGCCAGCTTGGCCCGCCCCCGCGCGCACCGGCTCTTCACCGTCCCGGTGGGTACGTCGAGGACTTCGGCGGCCTCGGCGACGGGGTATCCCTGCATGTCGACGAGGACCAGCGCGGCCCGCTGTTCGGCCGGCAGGGTGCCCAGGGCGGCCAGGAGCTGCCGGTGGAGGTCCTGCCGCTCCGCGGGGGCCTCGGCGGACTCGTGGGGCTCCAGGAGCCGCTCCAGGCGGTCCGTGTCGTCCAGGGGCGCGGTCTTGCGGGAGGCGGCCTTGCGCGCACGGTCGAGGCAGGCGTTCACGGTGATGCGGTGCAGCCAGGTGGTGACGGCCGATTCCCCCCGGAAGGTGTGGGCGGCCCGGTAGGCGGAGACGAGGGCGTCCTGTACCGCGTCGGCGGCCTCCTCGCGGTCGCCGAGGGTGCGCAGGGCGACGGCCCACAGGCGGTCGCGGTGGCGTCGTACGAGCTCGCCGAAGGCTTCGGGGTCACCGGCCACGTGCCGGGCGAGCAGCTCCTGATCGGTGCCCGAGCGGGGGTCTTCAGCCGCGGGCCTCATGATTCCCCTCCCTGGTCGGATCCGTGCAGGTATTGAATCGGGTTTGCCGCAGAAAGTAAACGTCGAAAATCGGGCATTTCAGCCACCCTGGCCGGTGCTTCTGCGGTCTCCGACCGAGAGGAAATGCATTCCCGTGCACCGTGGCGGCACCGCCGCGTCGCACGGTGCTTCCGGTGAATTGCCGGGCCGTCTCCCTGCCTCCCGGTGTCCGCAGCCCGTCACCCGACCGACCGCGCTGTCCGGCCAGGTCCGGCGCGTTGCCGCCATGCCCCGCCCCGTGGAGACCGCGCGTCTCCTCGGCCAAGGAACCGTGCGCGTATTCCCGGGAACTCGCCGCATTCCGGGGTGGTGGAAATGAGCGCTGCCACAGCCCCGGTTTTCGTTTCCGGATCTTTCTACCGCTGGGGATTGTGCGAGAACGAGACGTTCGTGATGGCCTGCTTGTGGCCGGCCCTGCTGAATTCAAAGGCGTCGGACATCGGCATGGCGGTGATCCACAGGACCACGTAGCGCGTGGTGACGGGCTTCTCCGTGGCGAGGTCGAGCTGTTTGGCGGAGGTCTTGCCCGTGACGATCTTCTGCATGGAGCCGACCGGCGTTCCCGACGACAGGCTGTTGGTCGCGTACAGGGTGGCGGTGGTGTGGTCGCCGCCGTACTTGAACGCTATCGACGCGGCGTTGACCTGCTGCTCGGAGCCCAGGTCGTAGACGATGCCGACGCCCGCCTTGAAGGAGGGGTCCATGTCGGGACCGTCGTTGTACACCTTGGTCCGCCAGTACGACGCGGGATCGTTGTCGTAGCTGTTCGCGACGTCCTCGGGGTTCTGCGCCGTTCCGTCCGGGAAGTATTCGGCGGCGCCCTTGATGGGGACCTTGACCGGCTCCGGCTTCGGGTCGTCACCGGTCTTGGCGGGCTCGTCCTGCGTGGTACCGCCGTCGCTCTGGCCCCTGTAGTCCAGGAGCTTGTCGGCGAGCTGCCAGCTGCCCAGGCCCAGTGCGGCGATCAGCAGGGCGGCGACGCCCCACTTGAGCGCCCGTCCGGTACGGCTCTGCAGCGGGGGCGGCGGGACGACCACGACCGACGGGGCCGAGGAGGCACCGGGAGGCGTGGGACGACCGTAGCTGCCCTGTTGATAGGTCGTGTGCTGGTACTCGGGCGGGGCGGTGAAGGTGGGCTCAGGCGGCCTGATGCGCGGCATCGCGGCGACGGCCTTGGCCAGCTCCTCCGGGGTGGTGAAGGCGGGCTCCTGACGCGAGGCGGTCGCCCCGTCGTTGGCGAGCGCGCGCATGGCGAGCTCGCCCAGGCTGCGGTGCACCCCGGCGCGTACCTGGTCGGGCGCGATCAGGCCCACGCCCTTGGGCAGGCCGGTGAGGCCGTAGGCGTCGTTCTCGTACGGCCAGCGCTGGGTCAGGGCGGCGTACAGGAGGGCGCCGATGGCCTCGGTGTCGGCGCGCTGCGGGGTTTCGCTGATGATGCCCCGCAGGGCGGCGTTCACGGCGAGGCCGCGGATGCGGTACTGGCCCGAGGAGGTGCGCAGTATCGCGCTGGGCGTCAGCCGCAGGTGGGCGAGGCCCTCGCGGTGCGCGGCGGTCATCGCCTGGGAGATCTGGCTGACGAGCTGGTAGGCCTCGTGGGCCTCCAGCGGGCCGGCGGCCAGGAGCGCGGTGAGCTCGGTGGAGTCGGGCAACCACTCGTGGATGACGTAGACGAGGTCGTTCTCCTCCACGGCGTCGAGGACCTGGACGAACCGTGGGTCGCCGAGGAGGGCCGAGGAACGGGCCGCCGCCAGCACGGAGCGGGCCCGCGGGTGGTCGGCGGGCAGCAGGTGGACGCCCACGGCCCGGCGCAGCTTCTCGTCCATCGCACGCCAGCTGCTGAATCCGTCCACACGGGTGACGCATTCCTCGAGGCGGTAGCGTCTGGCGAGCTTGTGGCCGCTGTGGAGTTCGGGGGCGGCCGCGGGGGCCGCGCCGATCCGTTCGCCGTCCTTTTCGGGCACAGGTCCGTCCGCGGCTCGTCCGTTCTGGGTGTCCACCCCGTCGGCCGTGGCCTTGGCCGCATCTGCGGCCAGCGGCTCTTCGCCGCTGTTGTCGGCCACGTCGACGGCAGCCGTGCTACGTTCCGCCACCGTCGGTTCCGCCTCCCCATCCGTTGCGCGCTGTAGGCCAGTCTGCGAAGCCATGCCAATTGTGCCCACAGTCCGACGCTATGCACGACACGCGATGGGGCCCGACGGTTGTGCGCATCAGCGCCCCAAACGTCCGCGGACCATTCCGACCATCGCGTTGAGTTCTTCGATCCTCATCCGCTTGGCAGCGATGAGGAACACGGCCGCCAGGGCGATCCCGCCGGCGACGAGGGAGGCGGCCGAGCCGGTCACCCCGCTGCCGAGCCACTGGGTGACCCCGTACGCGGCCGCTCCCGCCACCGCGGCGGCGGGGACGCACGCGCCCGTCAGGCGGGCGTAGGTGCGCATCACGTGGGCGCCGTCGAGGTCGCCGCCCAGCCGGTTGCGCAGCCGGCGCCAGGCGACGCCGACGCCGACGGCGTAGCCGAGGCCGTAGGCGGCGGCCATGCCGACGACGGCCCAGCGCGCGGGCAGGAGGAAGAAGGAGGCCGCGGAGCCCACCGCGTTGACGGCGGCCACGATGACCGTGTTGTAGAAGGGCGTCCGGGTGTCCTCGTAGGCGTAGAAGCCGCGCAGGACGACGTACTGGACGGAGTACGGGATCAGTCCGAGACCGAAGGCCATCAGGACGTAGCCGATGTTCTGGGCGCCGGAGCCGGATCCGGCGTAGAGCAGGGTCGCCATCGGGACGCCGAGCGCGAGGAACGCGAAGGCGCAGGGCACGATCGCGACGGCGGAGGTACGCAGCCCGTACGAGATGTCGTCACGGACGGCCGCGGCGTCCCCGTCGTGGGCCGAGCGGGAGATGCGGGGGAGGACGGCCGTCATGACGGAGACGGTGATGATGGCCTGCGGCATCTGCCAGAGCAGCAGCGCGTAGTTGTAGGCGGTGATGCCGGTGCCGGGGTGGCCCTGCTTCTCGGCGACCGAACCGGCCCAGGTGGCGAGCTGGGTGACGACGACGAGGCCGACCTGGTTGGCGAGGACGAAGAAGAACGTCCACTTGGCCAGGCGGGCGGCCTTGCCCAGGCCGTGGCCCTTCCAGTCGAAGCGCAGGCGCGGGGTGAAGCCGGCGTCGCGCAGGTAGGGGAGCATCGCGAGGGCCTGGACGGTCAGGCCCAGCAGGGTGCCCAGGCCCAGCAGGCGGACGCCGTCCGCGGTGACGGTGGCGGCGTTGACGCCGGAGGTGGTGAAGCCGCCGAACGCCCAGATGAAGGCACCGAAGGTGGCGATGACGACGATGTTGTTGAGGACCGGGGTCCACATCATCGCGCCGAACCGGCCCCGCGCGTTCAGGATCTGACCGAGGACCACGTGGACGCCCATGAAGAACATGGTCGGCAGGCAGTACCGGGCGAAGGCGACCGCGACGTCCATCTGCTGGGGGTCGGAGGCGATCTTCGGCGACATCATCGTGATGAACACCGGGGCGGCCAGCACGCAGACGGTGGTGATCGCGGCGAGCAGGACCACGACGAGCGTCAGCAGCCGGTTGGCGTACGCCTCTCCGCCGTCGCTGTCGTTCTTCATGGCCCGGACGAGCTGGGGGATGAACACGGCGTTGAGCGCGCCGCCGCCGACCAGCACGTAGATCATCGTGGGCAGCGTGTTGGCGATCTGGTACGTGTCGTTGAAGGTGCCGACGCCGATGGCACCGGCGATGACCAGGGTCCGCAGGAAGCCGGTGATGCGGGAGACGATCGTGCCGGCGGCCATCAGCGCGCTGGACTTGAGCAGGCTCGATGCCCGCCCGGCCGGCTTGGCCGGCGCCGGGGCCGCCACCGGGGCGTCCTCCGCGGGTGTGCGGGGCGCCGCCTCCTGGTCCCGGTAGAGGTGCGCGAAGGCGTCCGGTTCGGGCTGCTCGTCCGAGGCCTTGGTCACGAGCGAGTCCACGCCGACGAACTGGGTGGTGGTGGCGTGGTCCCCGTACGGCAGGTGTCTCGACGGGCCGTCCGGTTCGGGCGGCGGGGTCTGGGCCCAGACGCGCGGGTCGGGAGAGTACGAGGGTGCGGAGGGAGCCGCGTAGAGCGGGCCGGGCTCCTGGTAGGTGCCGGGGGGCGGCGGAGGGTGCGAGGCCCGGTCGTAGAGGACCTCGGCGACGGGGTCCTGGGCCGACAGGTCCTGCGACCGGTACGGGTCGTACTCGTAGGCGCCCTGGACATACGGGTCGTGGTCCGGTGCGGGCGCGGGCGCGGGAACCTGCCCGGGCACCGGGGTGCCCGGGGCAGTGCCCTGGCTGGGCGCGGGCCCACCAGTGCCCTGCGCGCGGTCACCGTCGTACGGCGCGTTCATCGAAACCCCACCTCATCGTCCCCAGGCCGACCGGCCACGGCATCGCTCAACGGTCCACTGTCTCACCCGTGCCGGACCCGTCGGTGCTTTGCGGTCCGGTGTCCGTGGACTCGTCACTCGGCTGCGTGCTCTCCTCGGCGGCGGCGCGTGCCGCGACGCGCTTGCGGCTGGCGTACATCTTGATGCCGGCCAGGACGAGGAGGAGCACACCGCCGGCGATGACGAGCATGACGGTGGGGGTGATTTCGGTGGCCTCGACGGTGAAGGTGCGTGCCTTGCCGTAGGGGACGCCGTCTTCGGTGAAGAGCTGTGCGGTGACCTCGACCGGGCCGCTCGCCGTGGCGTTTGCGGTGAACTTTACGGTCTGGCTGTGCCCGCCCGTGACCGTGACCTCCTGCTCGTTGTCACTGAACATCAGGCGGGTCGGGTTCGCCGACTTCACCCGCAGGACGAGGTTGTGGACGTCCTGGACGAGGCTGTTCTGGACGCTGACCGGGATGGTGGCGCTGTGGCCGGACAGGGTGGCGTCGGACTTGGGGATGACCTTGACCTTCTCCGTCAGGCCGATCAGGTAGTCCTGTACCTGTTCCCGGTAGAGCTTGGCCTCCTCCGGGCGTCCGCGCCAGGAGGTGGACATCTCCCGGTTGGTGGCGTTGCCGAACGGGATCTCCACGCGGTCGGGCGCGGCGAGGATGACCTTGAAGTGGTCGAGGGTGTTCTGCGTGGTGCGGATCTTCTCGAACGCCGCCACCGGCAGTTCCTGCTTGCGCAGCGCCTCGGGGTACTCCCCCGCGCCGGGGACCTGGGTGGCGGCGCCGGGGTCGGGCTTGGCCGCGGCCGCGGACTCGAGGTCGCCGGGCTGGGTCCAGCGACCCGCCTGGAGGCTGCGCAGGGCGGTGGCCATCGAGTTGGCCTGGCTGGCGGACGGCATGCGCTGCGGTGCGACGACGAAGCTGCGCTGCTCGTCGGTCTTCTGCAGGTTGAGGGCGAGGCTCTGGGCGAGGAACCGCTGCACGGCCAGCGTGGAGTTCTCGGCGCGCAGCATGTCGCCCTCGAAGGCGGTGGAGAGTTCCTCGTCCGCCACGACGGCCGTGGTGCCCGCGCCGATGGGGCGGGCGGCCGAGGGGGTGTAGCCGAGGGCCCCGGTCTCCGTGAGGCTGTCGCTGCGGGTGAGGACGTTGTGGGCGCCGGCCGAGGTGGCGACGTTGACGATCGAGGGGTCGATGGCGCCGTTCACGGGCCAGGAGAAATCGGTGGAGGCCGGGACGTGCAGGACGGTCTCGACCGCGTCCCTCCCCTTGTCGGTGGCGGGCCGGAGCTGGCCCAGGGTCCCCGAGACGTCCTTGCCCTGGTGCGCGAGGGAGGCGAGGTCGGGATCGGCGAAGGGAAGCGCGACGACCTTCTTTCCCTGGACCGCGGCTTCCAGCGAGCTGAGCCACTGCTCGGCGACGGCCTTCTTCTTGCCCTGGACGGTCTTCCCGTCGGGACCGCGGACCCGGTAGCCCTTGGTCATCGCGTCGACCGTGAAGAGCAGGTCGGGGTCGATCACCCAGGTGACGGGGAGGTCCTTGCCGAGGGCGACCATCTGGCCCAGACGGCCGCTGGGCTCCAGCTCCTGGGCGAGCGAGTCGTCGAGGAAGACCGGGGTCTGCAGCTCGTCGGAACCGGTCTCCGCGGTCACCCGGGTGTGGGCGATCAGCGGCCACGCGAAGGTGAGGTTGGAGCGCTTGGCGGCGGCATCCGGCTGCCAGGGGAGGAAGGTCCGCTTGATGCCGAGGACCTGTTCGGAGGGTCGCCGGTCGGTCGCCCCGGAGAGCGAGACGCCGAGCTGGTAGACGCCGTCCTCGTCCAGCTCCAGTTTGTTCACCGGAACCGAGAGGGTGAAGTCCTGGCCGGCCTTCGAGGGGAGCGAGGGGATCTTCACGGCGTAGGCCGGATCGATCTCGCCCGGGTCCGTGCCGGCCCGGAAACCGGTGCGGTCCGCCACGTCGTCGATGGAGGCCCGGTCCGCCAGGGCGGGCCCGACCCGCAGACCGACGTGGGCGTCGGTGATCGTGTCGGAGCCGTTGTTGACCACGGTGCCGGAGATGGTGAGGGTGTCGCCCTTGACCGGAGCCGCGGGAGCCATGGACGTCAGCTGGACGTCGACCGAGGGTCCGGGAGCTGCCTGGGCCTCGGGGGCGGGAGAGTAGATCAGAGCGGCCAGCACGGGCGTTCCCGCGAGCAGGACCACCGCCCGTCGCATCCACCGGCGCCGGACAGGGGCGGGGGACGCCCCCTGGATCTCTGCCGCCTCGGCCACGCGCTAGCCCGTTCCTCGAAGTGTCTGTGGTCGTCGTCTGTGCGTCCACTGATGGTAACGAGACCCGCTGTGCGCGAGTGCCGCGTCTTGCTCCACATGATCGGCTCCACCCCGGGGCGGTTGTGTACCGGGGTGGCAACAAAACGGGGAAGCCCGGGCCGGGCAGGCCACGTACCCTTTTCTGTTGTGCCGAAAGCCAACGAAGACAGCCCCAGTGCCCTGAGTCAGGTGCAGCGCCGCGCAGTGAGCGAACTGCTGCGGATCGCCCCTGTCGCCGACGAGCTCGGCCGCCGTTTCCAGCAGGCGGGCTTCCGCCTCGCCCTGGTCGGCGGGTCCGTCCGCGACGCGCTGCTGGAGCGTCTCGGCAACGATCTCGACTTCACCACCGACGCCCGCCCCGAGGACGTGCTCAAGATCGTCCGGCCCTGGGCCGATTCCGTGTGGGACGTCGGCATCGCCTTCGGCACCGTCGGATCGCAGAAGGACGGTTTCCAGATCGAGGTGACCACCTACCGATCGGAGGCGTACGACCGCACGTCCCGCAAGCCGGAGGTCTCCTACGGCGACTCCATCGAGGAAGACCTGGTCAGGCGCGACTTCACGGTCAACGCCATGGCCCTGGCCCTGCCGGAACAGGAGTTCATCGACCCGCACGGCGGCCTGGAGGACCTGGCCGCGGGAATTCTCCGCACGCCCGGCACGCCGGAGGACTCCTTCTCCGACGACCCGCTGCGCATGCTGCGGGCGGCCCGGTTCGCGGCGCAGCTGGACTTCGAGGTCGCCCCGGAGGTCGTGGCGGCGATGAAGGCCATGTCCGACCGGATCGAGATCGTCTCGGCGGAACGGGTGCAGGGAGAGCTGAACAAACTCATCCTCTCCACCCATCCGCGCAAGGGTCTGGGCCTGCTCGTGGACACCGGGCTGGCGGACCGGGTGCTTCCCGAGCTGCCCGCACTGCGGCTGGAGAGTGACGAACACCACCGGCACAAGGACGTCTACGACCACTCGCTGATCGTGCTGGAGCAGGCGATCGCGCTGGAGGAGGACGGCCCCGACCTGGTGCTGCGGCTCGCGGCCCTGCTGCACGACATCGGCAAGCCGCGCACCCGCCGCTTCGAGAGCGACGGCCGGGTCTCCTTCCACCACCACGAGGTGGTGGGCGCGAAGATGACCAAGAAGCGCCTGACCGCGCTGAAGTACTCCAACGACATGATCAAGGACGTCTCCCGGCTGGTGGAGCTGCACCTGCGCTTCCACGGCTACGGGGACGGGGAGTGGACCGACTCGGCGGTGCGGCGCTACGTCCGTGACGCCGGTCCGCTGCTGGAGCGCCTCCACAAGCTGACCCGGTCCGACTGCACCACGCGGAACAAGCGCAAGGCCAACGCCCTCTCCCGGACCTACGACGGGCTGGAGGAGCGCATCGCGCAGCTTCAGGAGCAGGAAGAGCTGGACTCGATCCGCCCGGACCTGGACGGCAACGAGATCATGCGGGTCCTGGACGTCGGGCCCGGCCCGGTCATCGGCCAGGCGTACGCGTTCCTGCTGGAGCTGCGCCTGGAGCACGGCCCGATGGAGCGGGAGGCCGCCGTCGCCGCGCTCAAGGAGTGGTGGGCCTCCCAGGCCTGAGGCAGGAGGGACCGTGTCGATGTTTCACGTGAAACATCGACACGGGACGGATCGGAGGGGGTGTTGTTTCACGTGAAACAACGCCCCCTGCGTGCCAGCAGAGCTGCGGTCGCGGCGTACAGGGCGGCCACGCCGAGGATCAGCGGCACGGAGCGTCCGTCGACGGGGAGCATCAGGGCGGCGACCGCCGCCGCTCCGACGAACGCGATGTTGAACAGCACGTCGTAGACGGCGAAGACGCGGCCTCGGTAGGCGTCGTCCACCTGGGACTGCACGACCGTGTCGGTCGAGATCTTGGCGCCCTGGGTGGCGAGCCCAAGGACGAACGCGGCGGCCAGCATCGGGCCGGGGGCGAAGAACAGCCCGAGGACGGGGACCAGCACCGCGGCGCCCGCGGCGCAGACGGTGATGGCGCCGCGGGTACCGAGCCGGCCCACCAGCCAGGGGGTGATGAGGGCGGCTGTGAAGAATCCGGCCCCCGAGACGCCGATCGCGACGCCCAGCAGGGCCAGGCCGTCGGACTCGTTGTCCGACCAGGAATAGCGGCACAGCATCAGCAGCATGACGAACAGGGCCCCGTAGCAGAACCGCATCAGGGTCATGGCGGTGAGCGCCTGGGCGGCTTCCCGGCGAGCGGCCAGGTGCCGCAGCCCTTCGACCATGCCCCGCACGGTGAGGGCGACCCCCTCGGCGACCGAAGGGCGGAGCCGGCCGGGAGGGTGGTCGGGCCCCAGGAGGCCGACGGCGAGGCGCAGGGAGACCAGGGCCGCACACAGGTAGAGCCCGGCTCCGAGGAGTACGACGAGTGCGTCGGAGTCGGCCGCCAGCACCCGGACGAGGAAGGCCAGCCCTCCGCCCGCGACCGCGGCCAGCGTTCCGGCGGTGGGCGAGAGGGCGTTGGCCGTGACGAGCTGCTCGGAACCGACGACGTGGGGCAGGGAGGCCGCCAGACCGGCCAGCACGAAGCGGTTGACGGCCGTCACGGACAGGGCCGAGGCGTAGAACAGCCAGTCGGGCACGTGGGCGACGATCAGCATGCCGGTGACGCAGGCCAGAAAGGCGCGCAGCAGGTTGCCGTAGAGGAAGACCTGTCGGCGGCGCCAGCGGTCGAGGAGGACTCCGGCGAAGGGGCCGATGACCGAGTAGGGAAGCAGCAGCACCGCCATGGCCGAGGCGATGGCGGCCGGCGAGGTCTGCTTCTCCGGTGAGAAGACCACGTAGGCCGCGAGAGCTACCTGGTAGACGCCGTCGGCCGACTGGGAGAACAGCCGTACGGCGAGCAGGTTGCGGAAGTCCCTCAGGCGCAGGAGTACGCGCAGATCACGTACGACAGGCATGAGGGCAAGGGTCACACACGCGGAGGGTCCCCGGGCACATTGCCCGGGGACCCTCCGCGGAAGAACAGCCTAAGTCCAGGTGTCCGGAGGACCCTTGGGCTCGACTAGCGCTCGACCTCGCCCTTGATGAACTTCTCGACGCTGGCGTAGGCCTCGTCGTCGAAGTACTGCACCGGCGGGGACTTCATGAAGTAGCTGGAGGCCGACAGGATCGGGCCACCGATACCGCGGTCCTTCGCGATCTTCGCGGCGCGCAGGGCGTCGATGATGACACCGGCCGAGTTCGGGGAGTCCCACACCTCGAGCTTGTACTCGAGGTTCAGCGGGACGTCGCCGAAGGCGCGACCCTCGAGGCGGACGTAGGCCCACTTGCGGTCGTCGAGCCACGCGACGTAGTCGGACGGGCCGATGTGGACGTTGTTCTCGCCGAGGTCTCGGTCCGGGATCTGCGAGGTGACGGCCTGCGTCTTGGAGATCTTCTTCGACTCGAGGCGGTCGCGCTCGAGCATGTTCTTGAAGTCCATGTTGCCGCCGACGTTGAGCTGCATGGTGCGCTCAAGACGGACACCGCGGTCCTCGAACAGCTTCGCCATCACGCGGTGCGTGATGGTCGCGCCGACCTGGGACTTGATGTCGTCGCCGACGATCGGGACACCGGCCTCGGTGAACTTGTCAGCCCACTCCTTGGTGCCGGCGATGAAGACCGGGAGGGCGTTGACGAAGGCGACCTTGGCGTCGATGGCGCACTGCGCGTAGAACTTCGCCGCGTTCTCGGAGCCGACGGGCAGGTAGCAGATCAGGACGTCGACCTGGCGGTCCTTGAGGATCTGGACCACGTCGACCGGAGCCTCGGCGGACTCCTCGATCGTCAGGCGGTAGTACTTGCCCAGGCCGTCCAGCGTGTGGCCGCGCTGAACGGTCACACCGGCGTTCGGGACGTCGCAGATCTTGATGGTGTTGTTCTCGCTGGCGCCGATGGCGTCCGAAAGGTCGAGGCCGACCTTCTTCGCGTCGACATCGAACGCGGCGACGAACTCGATGTCACGCACGTGGTAGTCGCCGAACTGGACGTGCATCAGACCGGGGACCTTGGCCGCCGGGTCGGCGTCCTTGTAGTACTCGACGCCCTGCACCAGCGAGGCGGCGCAGTTGCCTACGCCGACGATGGCTACGCGAACCGAACCCATTCCGGTTGCTCCCTGTTTGTTCTCGGACGAGGCCTGCGAGATGCAGGCCTCATTTTGCAGTTTCGTCGGTCGGACCGGGTCGTCTCCGATCCCGTCCCGCCCGCTCGCTCTCGATGAGCTCGTTCAGCCAGCGCACTTCGCGCTCCACCGACTCCATGCCGTGCCGCTGCAGCTCCAGCGTGTAGTCGTCGAGGCGCTCCCGTGTGCGGGCGAGTGAGGCGCGCATCTTCTCCAGACGCTCCTCAAGCCGACTGCGGCGGCCCTCCAGTACCCGCATGCGCACTTCTCGCTCGGTCTGGCCGAAGAAGGCGAATCGGGCGGCGAAGGACTCGTCCTCCCAGGTGTCGGGCCCCGTATGGGAGAGCAGCTCCTCGAAGTGCTCCTTGCCCGCGGCCGTCAACCGGTAGACGATCTTGGCGCGGCGCCCTGCGAGTGAAGCGGCGAGAGCGTCTTCCGGAGCGTGACCCGGTTCCTCGATCAACCAGCCGTTCGTGACCAGCGTCTTGAGGCAGGGATAGAGCGTTCCGTAGCTGAACGCCCGGAACACCCCCAGTGAGGTGTTGAGCCGCTTGCGCAGCTCGTAGCCGTGCATGGGGGATTCGCGAAGCAGGCCGAGGACGGCGAATTCCAGGATGCCTGAGCGCCTGCTCATCCGCCTGCCCCTCCTCCGACTCTGAGGTCTTTATGTCGAGCTGATGTATCGACTCGATACATCCAGACGATAGATCGAGCAGCCTCTTACGACAAGGGGCGACATGGTGACCGGCGTCACATCACGAATTCGTGCGAGGCAAGTTGCCTGATTTGGGGTGAACTTCGGCACTGTTCGGGTTTTGAGCCTGCGTAGTCTGTGGGCCATGACACCGGGGGAACCGGAATTCACCCGCCGCTTCCAGGCCACTCGCCTGCCCGAGGAGTAGTCGTTCGATGAGCGAGCATCGCCGCAAACCGCCGCAGCCCCAGGGCGGTGGACGCGCCTCGTCCCGCCGGGCTGCCCCGCAACGCCCCGTCCGGGGCGCCGAGGCCGGACGTGGCGTGCCCACCGCGTCGCCCAGCGGCCCGTACGCAGAACGGCCCTCCCAGGGCAGCCGTGCCGAGGCCCGCCGGGCCGCCCAGAGGGGCTCCGCGGGCCGCGGGCGGCCGGCGCAGCAGGGACGCGGCGCCGGCCGCTCGGACAAGCGCCTCGTCAACTACCCGCGGTCCGACCGGGCGGGCTGGAAGCGCTTCGTACCGTCCTGGAAGCTCGTCAGCGGGACCGTGCTGGGCTTCTTCGCGGTCATCGTGGCCGGAGCCGGCATCGGCATCGCCATGGTGAACACGCCCGACCCCAACAAGGCGGCCGAAGCCCAGAACAACGTCTTCCTCTGGGCCGACAACACCCAGATGGTGGCCACCGGCGGGTCGATGAACCGGCAGATCGTCGGCATCGACAAGATCCCCCTGTCGATGCAGAACGCCGTGATCGCCGCGGAGAACGAGTCCTTCGAGACGGACAAGGGCGTCGACCCCATGGGCATCGTCCGCGCCGTGTGGAACATGGCCAAGGGCGGTTCCACCCAGGGCGGCTCGACCATCACCCAGCAGTACGTGAAGAACAACTTCCTTGACTCCGAGCAGACGCTCAAGAGGAAGGTCACCGAGCTCTTCATCTCGATCCGGCTCGGCGTCACCGAGGAGAAGGACACGGTCCTCGCGGGCTACCTCAACACCGCGTACTACGGCCGGGACGCCTACGGCATCCAGGCCGCGGCCCGTGCCTACTTCGGCAAGGACTCCCAGGACCTGAACCCCTCCGAGTCCGCCTTCCTGGCCTCGGTCCTCAAGGGCCCGAACCTGTACAACCCGGACGGCGGCATCGGCGCCGCGGCGACGCCCGAGGCCAACACCGCGCGGGCGAAGCAGCGCTGGACGTGGGTGCTCGACCGCCAGGTCCAGGTCGGCAGGATGTCCAAGGAGGAGCGGGCGAAGTACAAGCCCGAGAACTTCCCCGCCCTCGTCGAGTCGGCGCAGGCGCGCGGCATGTCCGGCCAGATCGGCTACCTGGTCGAGACGGCCAAGCAGTACGTGATGAAGACCAAGGACATCAGCGCCGAGAAGATGGCCCTGGGCGGATACCGGATCAAGACCACCTTCCAGAAGCCGAAGGTGGACGCCCTGGTCAAGGCCGTGGAAGACACCCGCAACGACTTCCTCGACGAGAAGAAGCGCCCCGAACTGGACACCTTCGTGCAGTTCGGCGCGGCCTCCGTCGACGTGAAGACCGGCGCGATCGTGGCCCTGTACGGCGGTCCGGGCTGGGACCAGAAGTACTTCAGCAACAACGCCAACACCATCGGCGTCCCGGTCGGCTCGACCTGGAAGCCGTACGTCCTGGCCGCGGCGATGGAGCACGGCACCCAGAACTCGAACGGCGAGGGCATCTCGGTCGACAGCAAGTACATGGCCGACGACCTGACGGTGATCAACAACCGCCAGGGCAAGCCGCTGCTCGCCGCGGACGGCAAGCCGTTCCGGCAGAAGAACGAGAGCCCGACCCCCTTCGGCTACGTCACCCTCAACGAGGCGATGGAGAAGTCCATCAACGTGCCGTTCGCCCAGCTCGTCTTCGACGTCGGACACACCAAGGTCCGCGAGATGGCCAAGTCCACGGGCATCCTCGAGGACTCGATGGACAAGAACAACAACGCGTCCTTCGCACTCGGCACCTCCACGCCGAGCGCCATCCGCATGGCCGACTCCTACGCCACCTTCGCGGCCTCCGGCAAGCACCGCGAGCCGTACTCGGTGAGC
Source organism: Streptomyces sp. NPDC048461 (assembly GCF_055587105.1). Taxonomy (NCBI): domain Bacteria; kingdom Bacillati; phylum Actinomycetota; class Actinomycetes; order Kitasatosporales; family Streptomycetaceae; genus Streptomyces; species Streptomyces sp. NPDC048461. The sequence continues at coordinate 316,419 of NZ_JBVJGW010000004.1, forward strand.
GAGGTCACGAAGGACGGGCAGCCGCTGTCCGGATTCGAGGCCCCCAAGGAACAGCGGGCCATGGACAGCGCCGTCGCCGACAACGTCACCGAGGTTCTGGAGAACGTGGTCAAGAACGGCACCGGCACCAAGGTCAAGAAGCTGGGCCGGCCCGCCGCGGGCAAGACCGGCACCACCGACCAGAACAAGTCGGCGTGGTTCGTCGGCTACACCCCGGAGCTGTCCACCTCCGTGGCGCTCTTCCGCACGGACCCGAACTCCGCGGACAAGAAGCTGATGTCCATGAACGGCGTGGGCGGTACCGACTCCATCCACGGTGGTGACATCCCCGCCGTCATCTGGACCGAGTACATGCGCGAAGCCCTCAAGGACGCGCCGGTGAAGGACTTCCCCGAGGCCGAGCCCATCGGCGTCAAGGCGGACTCCTCCGGTGCGCCGTCCCCGACGCCGTCGCCGGTGCCCACCCCGTCCGCGTCGCCGAAGCCGACCCCCTCCAGCCCCTCGCCGACGCCGTCCCCGACACCGTCGAAGAGCGGTAAGCCCTCCTGCAAGCCGTGGGAGCTGTACTGCGACCCGAACACGGCGGCCGGCGCGTCCAACGGCGGTGCCAACAACGGAGGCGCGAACAACGGCGGCGCGTCCAACGGCGGTGCCACCAACGGGGGCGCGGACAGCGGAGGCCTCATCGGCGGCGCCGACGGTGGCGCCACCGGCGGGCCGTCCCCGACGAACACCGGCCGGCCGGGCCGCCCGGGGGGCGTCACCGGAGGGTGGACCACCGGCAACCCGGACGGCTGAGCCGGCCGCCCGAGCCGGACGGGAAGGCCGTCGCACCCCGTGCGACGGCCTTCCCCCGTGTCCGGCCCCGTACGGCAGGATGAGCGCATGACGAAGGTGCAAGAGGACCGCCCCGTACTGCCCACCCAGCAGGACGAGGTCGCCGCGGCCGGTAGCGAGCTCATCGGCGGCCCGCTCGGCCGCTACGCCCGGCTGGGCGGGCACTGGCTGGGGCCGGTCCGCGTCGTGGCCCTCCTCGCCATCGGCGTGTTCGCGCTCGGCATGGTGCAGAAGCTGCCCTGTTACAACTGGGCGTGGTTCCGGGGGGCGGGCTCGCAGTACACGCACGCCTGCTACTCGGACATCCCGCACCTGTACGCCGTACGGGGCTTCGCCGACAACCTGACGCCCTACTTCGACCGGCTCCCCGGCGACATGGAGTACCTGGAGTACCCGGTCCTCACCGGGCTCTTCATGGAGATCGCCTCCTGGCTGACCCCGGGCACCGGCTCCATGCAGCACCGCGAGCAGATGTACTGGATGGTCAACGCGGGCATGCTGATGGCCTGCGCCGCGGTGATCGCCGTGTGCGTCGCCCGCACCCACCGCCGCCGCCCCTGGGACGCCCTGCTCTTCGCCCTCGCGCCCGCCTTCGCGCTCACGGCGACGATCAACTGGGACCTGTTGGCCATCGCCCTCACCGCCGCCGGGATGCTCGCGTGGTCCCGCGGCCGGTCGGTGCTCTTCGGCGTCCTCATCGGCCTCGCCACCGCGGCCAAGCTCTACCCCGTCCTGCTGCTCGGGGTGCTGTTCGTCCTCTGCTGGCGGGCCGGGAAGTGGCGCGCCTTCGGCGGCGCGGCGCTGGGCGCGGCCGTGGCCTGGCTCGTGGTGAACCTGCCGGTGATGCTGTTCGCCCGGGACGGCTGGTCGAAGTTCTACACCTTCAGCCAGGAACGCCCCATCGACTTCGGCTCCGTGTGGCTGCTGATCTCCCAGCGCTCGGGGAACCCCCTCGACGGTGCCAACACGTACGCCACCGCGCTGACGCTCCTGCTGTGCGCCGCCATCGGGCTGCTCACGCTGTACGCCCCGCGGCGGCCCCGTTTCGCCCAGCTGGCCTTCCTGGTCGTCGCCGCGTTCATCCTGGCCAACAAGGTCTACTCGCCGCAGTACGTGCTGTGGCTGATCCCGCTCGCCGCGCTGGCCCGGCCGCGCTGGCGGGACTTCCTGATCTGGCAGGCCGGAGAGATCGTCTACTTCTTCGGGATCTGGTTCTACCTCGCCTACACGAGCAGCGGCGACAAGCACCAGGGCCTGCCCGTGGAGGGGTACCAGCTGGCCATCGCGGCCCACCTGCTGGCCACGCTGTACCTGTGCGGGGTCGTCGTGCGGGACATCCTGATGCCCGAGCGGGACGTCGTGCGCCGGGACGGCTCGGACGACCCCTCGGGCGGCGTCCTGGACGGTGCCACGGACGTGTTCGTGCTGTCGGACGCAGCGAGGGCGCCGCGGTACGCGGCGCCCTCGGAGGGACAGCAGGTCGACTGGGGCGTGCACCCCGGGAAGTGACCGTAAGGGCTCAGGCGTCGAGCACCCGGTCGAACTGCGTGGTGGTGTGGCGCAGGTGCGCCACCAGCTCGTCGCCGACCTTCGGCTCGGTGGCGTCCGAGGGCACGAAGAGGATCGACACCTGCATGTGCGGCGGCTCCGCGAACCAGCGCTGCTTGCCGGCCCACACGAACGGCGACAGGTTCCGGTTGACGGTGGCCAGGCCCGCCCGGGCGACGCCCTTGGCCCGCGGCATCACGCCGTGCAGGGCCTTGGGAGCCTCCAGGCCCACCCCGTGCGAGGTGCCTCCGGCGACCACGACCAGCCAGCCGTCGGACGCGGCCTTCTGCTGGCGGTAGCCGAACCGGTCGCCCTTGGAGACGCGCGTGACGTCAAGGACCGCGCCGCGGTACTCGGTCGCCTCGTGGTCCCCCAGCCACAGCCGGGTGCCGATCCGGGCCCGGAAGCGGGTCTGCGGGAACTGCTGCTGGAGCCGCGCCAGCTCCTGGGCCCGCAGGTGACTGACGAACATGGTGTGCAGCGGCAGCCGGGCCGCGCGAAGCCGGTCCATCCAGCCGATGACCTCCTCGACGGCGTCGGAGCCGTCCGGGCGGTCCAGCGGCAGGTGCAGGGCGAAGCCCTCCAGCCGGACGTCCTCGATCGCGCTGTGCAGCTGGCCGAGGTCCTGCTCGGAGATGCCGTGCCGGCGCATCGAGCTCATGCACTCGATGACCACCCGGGCGCCCACGAGACCGCGGACCCCGTCCAGCGAGGACACCGAGCGGATGACCCGGTCCGGCAGCGGAACCGGGTCCTCGCCCCGCCGGAACGGGGTGAGGACGAGCAGGTCGCCGCCGAACCAGTCCTTGATGCTGGCGGCCTCGTACGTCGTCCCGACGGCCAGGACGTCGGCGCCCATGCGGGTCGCCTCCTCGCACAGCCTTTCGTGGCCGAAGCCGTAGCCGTTGCCCTTGCAGACCGGGATCATCCCGGGGAACTGGTCCTGGATCTGCTTCTGGTGCGCACGCCAGCGCGCGGTGTCGACGTAGAGCGTGAGCGCCATGCCCGTCCGGAACCTCTCCTGTGGAGCTGCGTGGTGCAGCGGTGTGGGGTGTGGGTGGGATGAGGTGCGGTCAGCGCCGCGACATGTAGATGTCGAGGGCCTTGTGCAGCACCTTGTTGAGCGGGAAGTCCCACTCGCCGACGTACTCGACGGCCTCGCCGCCCGTGCCGACCTTGAACTGGATGAGGCCGAACAGGTGGTCGTTCTCGTCCAGCGTGTCAGAGATGCCGCGAAGGTCGTAGACGCTGGCGCCGAGCGCGTAGGAATCGCGCAGCATGCGCCACTGCATCGCGTTCGACGGCCGCACCTCGCGCTTGTGGTTCGCGGACGCGCCGTACGAGTACCAGACGTGCTGGCCGACGGTGAGCATCGTGGCGGCGGCGAGGGGCTCCCCCTCGTGCGTGGCGATGTAGAGCCGCATCCGATTGGGGTCCTCGGAGTTGAGGGCCGTCCACTGACGCTGGAAGTAGCTGAGCGGGCGCGGGCGGAACTTGTCGCGCTCGGCCGTGATCTCGTACAGGTGCTGCCAGGTCGGCAGGTCCTCGTAGCCGCCCTGGACGACCTCGACACCGGCCTTCTCGGCCTTCTTGATGTTGCGGCGCCACAGCTGGTTGAAGCCCTTGAGGACGTCGTCCAGCGAGCGGTTGGCCAGGGGCACCTGGAAGACGTAGCGCGGCTGGACGTCGCCGAAGCCGGCGCCGCCGTCCTCGGCCTGCTGCCAGCCCATGCGGCGCAGCTTGTCCGAGACCTCGAACGCGCGGGGTTCGATGACCGAGGCCTCCACGTCGCGCAGGCGCTTGACGTCGGGGTCCTGGATGCCGGCCTTGATGGCGGTCGAGTTCCACCGGCGGATGACGACGGGCGGGCCCATCTTCACCGTGAAGGCGCCCTGCTGCTTGAGGTGCGCCAGCATCGGCTGGAGCCACTCCTCCAGGTTGGGGGCGTACCAGTTGATGACCGGTCCCTCGGGAAGGTACGCGAGGTACCGCTTCACCTTGGGCAGCTGCCGGTACAAGACGAGCGCGGCGCCGACGAGTTCGCCGGAGCCGTCGAACCAACCGAGGTTCTCCGAACGCCACTCGTTCTTCACGTCGGCCCACGCCGGGACCTGGCAGTGGCTCGCCGAGGGCAGGCTCTGGAGGTAACCCAGATGCTGCTCTCGGCTGATGGTCCTCAGGGACAGGCTCATGCGGGGCGTCTCCTCCGGCGGCTTCGCTGGCTATGGCGCGAAGCCTACTGCGACAGGGGCGCCACCCATCTGGGGGACGGGCCCGGGGCCCGGGCCGACTCGCGGCCGGCGCCCTGTCGCGGAGGCGTCCCGTCAGCCCAGCCAGCCGCCGAAGAGGCCGCCGTGGGCCATCCCCATGTAGAAGCCGAAGGCAGACGCGCCAAGGCCGATGATCAGCGCGAAGCGCTCGCGTGTCGTGACGGAGATGAACTGTCCGTACGCACCCGTCAGGATGCCGATCAGGCCCGCCCAGGAGCTGATCAGGTGCAGCTGGTCGAAGAAGGCCGTGACGAACGCCACGGTGCCGAGGACCAGGGTGACCGCCATCAGGGTGTCCTGCAGCGGGTGGGGCTTGCCGTCGGTCGCGAAGAGCGAGATGGAGGACTGGCGTCGCATTGCCTGTGCCATCGGAAGGCACCTCCTGGCTGAAGCAGAGCGGTGCAGCGGGGCTGCCTCCGGACCGGCCGGGGGCATAGCACCGAGCACACCCGATGGATACAGATTGTGGCCTCCTCCTGCCGGATTTCAACCGGAAGGAGTCGACGGGGTAGTCTGTACGGTCTGCGCGGTGTCTGTTCACGGACGCCGTGCATCACGCATCACGACCCTCCTGCCACGGATCGACCGTGGCCGCTGAGTCCAAAGGAGGTGGGTTCCACATGCGTCACTACGAAGTGATGGTCATCCTCGACCCCGATCTCGAGGAGCGCGCTGTCTCCCCGCTGATCGAGAACTTCCTCTCCGTCGTCCGTGAGGGCAACGGAAAGGTCGAGAAGGTCGACACCTGGGGTCGCCGTCGTCTCGCTTACGAGATCAAGAAGAAGCCCGAGGGCATCTACTCGGTCATCGACCTTCAGGCCGAGCCTGCGGTCGTCAAGGAGCTTGACCGACAGATGAACCTGAACGAGTCGGTTCTCCGGACCAAGGTCCTTCGCCCCGAGACCCACTGAACTTCGGTTCAGCGGTAATCGGGACCGAGTAGCACAGCAGCCCAGCAGCAATCCCCGCCGAGAGGTTCATCCATGGCAGGCGAGACCGTCATCACGGTCGTCGGCAATCTCGTCGACGACCCCGAGCTGCGCTTCACCCCCTCGGGTGCGGCGGTCGCGAAGTTCCGTGTCGCGTCCACTCCCCGCATCTTCGACAAGCAGACCAATGAGTGGAAGGACGGCGAAGGCCTGTTCCTCACCTGCTCGGTCTGGCGTCAGGCGGCGGAGAACGTCGCCGAGTCCCTTCAGCGGGGCATGCGCGTCATCGTGCAGGGCCGGCTGAAGCAGCGGTCGTACGAGGACCGTGAGGGTGTCAAGCGCACGGTCTACGAGCTGGACGTCGAGGAAGTCGGCCCGGCTCTGAAGAGCGCCACGGCCAAGGTCACCAAGACCACCGGTCGCGGTGGCCAGGGTGGATACGGCGGCGGCGGTCAGCAGCAGGGTGGCGGCGGCGGCAACTGGGGCGGAGCCCCCGGTGGCGGCGCCCCGCAGGGCGGCGGAGGTTCCTCCGACGACCCGTGGGCGTCCAGCGCGCCGGCCGGCGGCCAGCAGTCGCAGGGCGGCGGCGGGGGCGGTTGGGGCGGAAGCTCCGGCGGTTCCGGCGGCTCCGGCGGTGGCTACTCGGAAGAGCCGCCCTTCTAGGGCAGCTCTCACCCCCACTTCTTGATCACACAGGAGAGACACAATGGCGAAGCCGCCTGTGCGCAAGCCTAAGAAGAAGGTCTGCGCGTTCTGCAAGGACAAGACCGCGTACGTGGACTACAAGGACACGAACATGCTGCGGAAGTTCATTTCCGACCGCGGCAAGATCCGTGCCCGCCGCGTCACCGGCAACTGCACGCAGCACCAGCGTGACGTCGCCACGGCTGTGAAGAACAGCCGTGAGATGGCACTGCTGCCCTACACGTCCACCGCGCGATAAGGAAAGGGTGACCGACCAATGAAGATCATCCTTACCCACGAGGTCTCTGGCCTCGGTGCCGCCGGCGATGTCGTCGACGTCAAGGACGGCTACGCTCGCAACTACCTGGTCCCGCGTGGTTTCGCGATCCGCTGGACCAAGGGTGGCGAGAAGGACGTGGCGCAGATCCGCCGCGCCCGCAAGATCCACGAGATCGCGACCATCGAGCAGGCCAACGAGTTCAAGGCCAAGCTCGAGGGCGTGAAGGTCCGTCTGGCCACCCGCGCGGGTGACGCCGGTCGTCTCTTCGGTTCCGTTACCCCGGCCGACATCGCCACGGCGATCGAGTCCTCGGGCGGTCCGAAGGTCGACAAGCGCCGCGTGGAGCTGGGCGCCCCGATCAAGACCCTCGGTTCGTACCAGGTCTCCGTGCGTCTGCACGCCGACGTGGCCGCGAACGTGGGCATCGAGGTCGTCGCCGCCTAAGGGCTGCACACGAAGGGCCGCACCCCTCTGGGGTGCGGCCCTTCGTCATGTCCGGAGCGGTTGGGCCCGCGCTGTTTCACGTGAAACACGATGGCCGAGCGCTGTTTCACGTGAAACAGCGCTAGCGGGTGGCTCCCGCGACCAGCCATCGGCCCGAGCGGGCTCGCAGCTGGAGGGTGACCATGCGGACCAGCATCATCAGCGTCATGGCCCACCAGAGGGTCGTCAGGCCGCCCCCCAGGGCCGGGACGAGCAGTGCGGCGGGGGTGAAGACCGCCAGCGTCAGCAACATGGCCCAGGCCAGGTAGCGGCCGTCTCCTGCGCCCATCAGTACCCCGTCGAGAACGAAGACGATGCCGGAGACCGGCTGGGAGACGGCCACCACCAGCAGGGCGGGCAGCAGGGCGTCCTCCACCGCCGGATCGCTCGTGAACAGGGGAACGAACACCGGGCGGGCCAGGACCACGAGCAGGCCGAAGACGATGCCCGAGACGACCCCCCACTGGACCATGCGGCGGCAAACGGCCTTGGCGCCCGCGGTGTCGCCCGCACCGAGGTAGCGGCCGATGATGGCCTGCCCGGCGATGGCGATGGCGTCCAGGGCGAAGGCGAGCAGGCTCCACAAGGAGAGCAGGATCTGGTGCGCCGCGATGTCGGCGTCGCCGAGGCGCGCGGCCACGGCGGTCGCGATCAGCAGGACTGCCCGCAGGGAGAGGGTGCGGACCAGCAGTGGCGCTCCGGCCTTGGCGCAGGCCCGGATCCCGTCGGTGTCGGGTCGTAGCGAGGCGCCGTGGCGCCGGGCTCCGCGCACGACGACGACGAGGTAGGCCGCGGCCATGGCGCACTGCGCGATGACGGTGCCCCACGCCGAGCCGGCGATGCCGAGGTCCGCACCGTAGACGAGGGCGACGTTCAGGGCTCCGTTGAGGGCGAAGCCCCCGATGGCCACGTAGAGCGGCGTACGGGTGTCCTGGAGGCCGCGGAGGACACCGGTGGCGGCCAGGACCATGAGCATGGCCGGGATGCCGAGCGTGGAGATCCTCAGGTAGGTGACGGCATACGGGGCGACGGTGTCCGAGGCGCCGAAGACGGACACGAGCCAGGGTGCGGCGGGCAGGACGACCACGATGACGGCTGCGCCGAGCAGGAGGGCGAGCCAGATGCCGTCCATGCCCTGCCGGATCGCCGCCCTCAGGTCTCCGGCCCCCACCCGGCGGGAGACGGCTGCCGTGGTGGCGTAGGCGAGGAAGACGAAGATGCTCACGGCGGTGGTGAGCAGCGCGGCGGCGATGCCGAGGCCGGCCAGCTGGGGGGTGCCGAGGTGCCCCACGATGGCGCTGTCGGCCATCAGGAAGAGGGGTTCGGCGACGAGCGCGCCGAAGGCGGGTACGGCGAGAGCGAAGATCTCCCGGTCGTGTCGTCTCGGCGCAGCCTTCGGCGCGGCGGGGGCCTGTGTCATGCGGTCAATCTAATCTTCCACAGGTAATGGATGCAAGGGTCTTGGGATCCTTACCAATGCGCTGACTTGGGCGTTCTTTCCACCCCGTTGGAGGCGATCTTGAGACAGTGGCGAATTTTTTTCCGGCGCTCAGGCTCTTGATGAAGAAATGCCAGGTCAGCATGGGTAACGGGGGAGGGCGGGTGATTTTGTCCACAGCGTCGTCCCCCGGTCCGTGCACAGCTTCCGGGGAGTTACCCACAGCATTGGCGCCGTCGTCCACATCTCATCCACACAGCCTGTGGATAACAAGATTGGCTGATGCCGCTCCCGGCCCTACCGTGGTGCGTTGCCCGACTCGCCGAGAGCCGATCCGGGTGCCCCAAATGTCAGAGCCGTGTCGTAGAAAGAGTGACACGGCGAGGTCCGCGTTGCGGACGGGAGGAGGTGGCCCGGTGAGCATGCCCGAGCCCACGGACGACCCTTGGGCCGACAGCGGTCCGGGTGACCGTCTGCCCGCCCGTTCGCGCCGCAACAGCGAGGGTCGCGGCCGCGAGGACGGTCGGCGTGACCGGGGCCGCGAGGACGGCTCCTGGGACGACGACGGTGGGGGTGGCGGAGGCGGCGGTGGCGGCTTCGAGCGCGTCCCTCCGCAGGACCTCGACGCCGAGCAGTCGGTACTCGGCGGCATGCTGCTCTCCAAGGACGCGATCGCCGACGTCGTGGAGGTCATCAAGGGCCACGACTTCTACCGGCCCTCGCACGAGACGATCTACCAGGCCATCCTCGACCTGTATGCCAAGGGCGAGCCGGCCGACCCGATCACCGTCGGCGCCGAACTGACCAGGCGCGGCGAGATCAGCAAGGTCGGCGGGGCCTCGTACCTGCACACGCTGGTGCAGTCCGTTCCCACGGCGGCCAACGCCGAGTACTACGCCGAGATCGTCCACGAGCGGGCGGTCCTGCGCCGCCTGGTGGCGGCCGGCACGAAGATCACGCAGATGGGGTACGCGGCCGACGGCGACGTCGACGAGATCGTCAACAGCGCCCAGGCCGAGATCTACGCCGTCACCGAGCAGCGGACGTCCGAGGACTACATGCCGCTCGGCGACATCATGGAGGGCGCTCTCGACGAGATCGAGGCGATCGGGTCCCGCAGCGGTCAGATGTCCGGCGTCCCGACCGGCTTCACCGACCTGGACTCGCTGACCAACGGCCTGCACCCGGGTCAGATGATCGTCATCGCCGCCCGTCCCGCGATGGGCAAGTCCACGCTCGCCCTCGACTTCGCGCGGGCCTGCTCGATCAAGAGCAACCTGCCGAGCGTGATCTTCTCCCTGGAAATGGGGCGCAACGAGATCGCGATGCGCCTGCTCTCGGCGGAGGCCCGCGTGGCGCTCCACCACATGCGCTCGGGAACGATGACGGACGACGACTGGACCCGGCTGGCCCGCCGGATGCCGGACGTCTCCGCCGCCCCGCTGTACATCGACGACTCCCCCAACCTGTCGATGATGGAGATCCGGGCGAAGTGCCGTCGGCTCAAGCAGCGCAGCGACCTCTCGCTCGTCGTCATCGACTACCTCCAGCTGATGCAGTCGGGCGGCTCGCGCCGTCCCGAGAGCCGCCAGCAGGAGGTCTCGGACATGTCCCGAAACCTCAAGCTGCTGGCGAAGGAGCTCGAGGTCCCCGTGATCGCGCTCTCGCAGCTGAACCGTGGACCGGAACAGCGCACCGACAAGAAGCCGATGGTCTCCGACCTGCGTGAATCCGGCTCGATCGAGCAGGACGCAGACATGGTGATCCTGCTGCACCGTGAGGACGCGTACGAGAAGGAGTCTCCCCGCGCCGGAGAGGCGGACCTGATCGTGGCGAAGCACCGAAACGGCCCGACGGCGACGATCACGGTGGCTTTCCAGGGCCACTATTCGAGGTTCGTGGACATGGCCAACACGTAGCATCCGATCATGGACGAGCTCTCTGAGGACCTGGCCCTGCTTCCCGCCACCCGCCGCGCGTTGAGCCATCGGATCGCCGTGGCGCAGAGAGAGGGCCGCGCCCCCTCCGTGGTGGCCGCCGTCGCGCGGGGCGGGGCGGTCGTCTGGGAGGGCTCGCGGACGTCCGTCACCGGGCACGGCCCGGACGGGAACGTCCAGTACCGGATCGGCTCCATCAGCAAGACGTTCACGGCCGTGCTCGTGATGCGGCTGCGGGACGAGGGGCTGCTGGACCTCGCCGACCCCCTGGAGAAGCACCTGCCCGGCACCCGCGTCGGCGAGGTGACGATCGCCCAGCTGCTGTCCCACACCGGGGGTTTGGGCGCGGAGACGCCCGGTGAGTGGTGGGAGCGCACCCCCGGATCGACGCGGCCGGAGCTGGCCGACGTCCTGGGCGAGGAGCCCTTCCGGAATGTGCCGGGGAGCAGGTTCCACTACTCCAACCCGGGCTACACGCTGCTTGGTTCGGTCATCGAGGCACTGCGCGGAAGGCCGTGGGAGGAGGCGCTGCGGTCGGAGGTGCTGGAGCCGCTCGGGCTGGACCGTACGAGCGCGGCGCCCCAGGCTCCTCACGCCGGGGGCTGGGCCGTGCATCCCTGGGCGGACGTGATGATGCCGGAACCCCTGGAGGACCTGGGGCTGATGGCCTCGGCCGGTCAACTGTGGTCGACCACGGGAGACTTGGCGCGGTTCGCCGGATTCCTCGTGCGCGGCGACGATCGGGTGCTGAGCGAACGGACCGTACGGGAGATGCGTACGCCGGCCTCGCCCCCGGAGGCGGGCATCGCAGAGGCCGGTTACGGGCTGGGCCTGCAGCTCACGTCCGACGGCGGCCGCAGGCTCGCGGGGCACAGCGGCTCGCTGCCGGGGTTCCTCGCGGCGCTGTGGGTGAGCGAGGCGGACGACGTGGCGGCGGTGGTCCTGGCGAACTGCACGTCGGGCCTGCCGCCCGCGGCGGTGGCCGCCGACCTGGTGGCGATCGTGGCCGACGCGGAACCGCGGTTCCCGGAGCCGTGGCGGCCGTTCCGCGAGGCCGATCCGGTGGCGTTGGAGCTGTGCGGGCCCTGGTACTGGGGTACGTCGGCGCAGGTGGTGCGGTTGGCCGCGGACGGGTCCCTGGAGCTGGGACCGGTCGGCGCCACCGGGCGGGCGGCGCGCTTCCGGGCGCAACCGGACGGCACCTGGACGGGGCTGTCCGGCTACTACGCGGGGGAGACGCTGCGGGCGGTGCGGCGCGAGGACGGCTCGGTCGGCCACCTCGACCTCGCGTCGTTCGTGTTCACGCGGGAGCCGTACGACGCGCAGGCCCCGGTGCCCGGCGGGGTCGACCCGCAGGGCTGGCGCGGCATCGGCTGACGTTCCCGCGCGGGGCGGCGCGCGTCAGGACGCGAGTTCGCGTTCCAGCGGCGTGCGCATGCGCGGGGTGACGCGGGCGTCGCCCACCCACGCGCCCAGGCGGGAGGCCTCCGCGGTGATCGCGTTCTCGGCGGCGCGGCCCGGACTGCCCAGGAGGCGCCAGACGATCCGGCCGTCGGACCGCTGAGCCCAGCCGCCGACGATCTCGCCGTTCCACCAGACGGTGGGGCCGATGTTGCCGGCGTAGTCGAAGAGGGCGGGCCGGTGCGCCGGATCGAGGTGGAAGCTCCGGTCCGCCCAGCCCATGCTGCTGGGATCGAGGGCCGGCAGGAGGGCGGCCCAGGGCTCCGGGGCCGGCTCGGCGCCGGTGTCGCCGGGGCTCACCAGCGCCGTGGTGCCGTCGTCGAGGCGGACCTGTTCCGTGCCGGTGGCGGCCAGGGCCCTACGGACGTCGGTGAGGCTCCAGCCCGTCCACCACTTCAGGTCGGCTTCGGTGGCCGGACCGTACGCCCGGAGCCAGCGCCGCGCGATCTCGGCGCGGGCCTCCGCCGCGGGCAGGGCGGGCCAGGGCTCCGTGTGGACCCACCGGAACTGGCTGGAGGTCCACGACCCGCGCGGCCGGTCGCGCCGGATCCTGCCGTCGGCGGCCAGCAGGCGGATGACCCGGGTGGCCACCCCGGTCTGCGCCTCGTACTTCTTGCCGCGTTCGATGGTGATCTTCTGGCGGAGGAGGGGCACGGCAGCCGACAGCTGGCTTCCCGTGGAGGGGCCACGGGCGTCGAGGGCGTCGAGGGCGGCTGCCTCCGCCCCGGCGAGCCACTCGGCGTCGAGACCCTGTCCGTCCTCGGCGAGGTGCTTGAGGAGGGAGCGCCGCTCCTTGGCCGCGATACCGCGGGCGGTGGAGGCGTCGACGTACGGCGCCAGGGTGGTGGAGACCGCGAACAGCGTGTTGCGCATGCTCAGCAGCCGCACCAGGCCGACGTCCTCGTAGAGCGCCTGCTCGACGGCGTCGGGGCCGCCGTCGGCCAGGCGGGCGCGTGCGGAGAGGAAGACCGTCGCCGCGTCCGTGGCGTGCAGGGCCACCACCGCGTCCGCCGCCTGGACCACCGTCGCGCCCCGGAACGAAGGAGCCAACCGGTGACGCCGGCCGAGCCGGCGCCGCCGCTCGGTGGTGCTGATGAGGGGAAGGCGTGCGCTCATCCTCCGGATCCTAGGCCGGGCCACCGACACGGTGGCCCGGCTCGTTGGCGTTGCGGCTCAGAGGGCCAGCTTGAACCCGACGTGGGAAGCGGTGAAGCCGAGCCGCTCGTAGAAGCGGTGCGCGTCGGTGCGCGTCGCGTCCGAGGTCAGCTGCACGAGGCTGCACCCCTCGGTCCGGGACTGCTCGACCGCCCATTCGATGAACAGGGTGCCGAGGCCGCTGCCGCGTTCGTCGGCGTGCACCCGGACCCCTTCGATGATCGAGCGGGTGGCTCCCTTGCGGGAGAGGCCCCGGACGATCGTCAGCTGGAGGGTGCCCACGACGCGGTCCGCGCGGACCGCGACGACCACGTGCTGGTTCGGGTCCTCGGAAAGGTGCTTGAGGGCCGTCCGGTACGGGGTGAGGTCCTCGGGTGACTCGCGTGTGGCGCCCAGGGGGTCGTCGGCGAGCATGGCGACGACAGCGGGGAGATCCGCCTCGGTGGCGGGTCGGATGGTCAACTCGGAGGCATCGGTCATCGTGGTGTGTTCCTCTCTCAGCCCGCGGCGACGGTGAGGGGGGCCCAGCGGCGGGTCCAGTCACCGGGCAGGCCGGGGATGCCGCGGGTCATGACGGCGTTGAAGGCCACGGAATCCAGGCCGCGCTCCTTCAGCCAGCCGAGGAGCTCCTCGTGGCGGACGTCGACATCGGTGCGCAACGGTCGGTCGGTCCCCAGGGCCAGCGCGGTGACCAGGGCCTTGGCGGTCGCGGTGTCCCGCGCGATCAGCGGGCCGATCACCTGGGTCTCCATGTTGGGCCAGGCCGCGGCGTAGCCGGTGAGCGTACCGTCGGCGTCCTCGGCGACGACCAGGCGGTCCGCGAAGGCCGGCAGCCGGACGATCATGTGCGTGCGGTCGGTGCCGAACACCTCGGCGTCGAGACGCAGGATGCGTGAGAGGTCCTCTGCGTGCGCCGGCCGTACCGCGGGGGCACCGGACGGACCGGGGGCGTCCTCGTGCCGGAAGGTCCCTCGGACCATCTCGGCGCGGCCCGTGGTGTCGAAGCCGAGCTCCTCGTAGAGGGGGCGGCCGAAGGGGGTGGCGTGCAGGGTGAGGGGGACGCCCTTGAGTACGTCGTCGCACACGTGCCTCATCAGGCGACGGCCCAGACCCTGGCGGGCATAGCGGCCGGCGACGAGGACCATGCCGACGGCGGCGAGCTCCGGTTGGCCGTTGGCCAGGCCGTACCCGGTGACGACGCAGGCGGCCGCGAGCCCCTGCCCGTCGGGGGCATCCACGCCGTAGCCGTTCCCGGCGGCGAGCAGCAGTCCCCACTTGTGGTCCTCGCGGGGCCAGCCGCGATCCTCGGACAGGTCGGCGCACCGGCGGAGGTCGTCCGCGGCCAGTGCTCGGATCGGTAGATCGGTGAGATGTGGTGGTGTCACCGACTCAGACTGGATCATCAGCCGCCGACCGTCCAGAGGGTTGATGAGGCGGGTGTTTCACGTGAAACACGACCCGAATGTTTCACGTGAAACCGATCGCTTGTTTCACGTGAAACACGCTGTTTCGCAAGAAACAGAGGCACTAATCTCGACGGTTATGACCACCCTGCACCTCTTCGACCTCGACGGAACCCTGATGTACGGCTCCGCGGCACCGGTCGAGATTTCCCGCCAGCTCGGCGTGAGCGCCGAGATCGCGGAGCTGGAACGGGCTTTCGGCGCGCGCCGGATGGCCCCCCACGAGTTCTCGGTGGCCGTCCACGCGCTGTGGGCCGGGCTGACACCCGCGCACGTCCGGGCGGCCTTCGACGGATCCCCCTGGCTGGCCGGCATCCGGGACGTGTGGCGCGAGATCCGCGAACGCGGGGACTACTGCGCCGTCATCTCGCTGTCACCCTCCTTCTTCGTGGAGCTCCTGCTGGAGTGGGGCGCGCACGCCGCACACGGCTCGGTCTTCCCCGAGGTGCCGTTCACCCGGCCCGTGGAGGTGGCCGGCATCCTCACACCCGAGGCCAAGGTCACCGTGGCGGACCGGCTGTGCACGCAGTTCGGAGTGACCCGGGGCGACTGCGTCGCGTACGGGGACTCGATTACCGATTCCGTGCTCTTCGAGGTGGTGCCGGTATCGGTGGCGGTCAATGCACGCCCCTATCTGGCGGAACGCGCGACCCATGTCTACGAGGGCCGGGATCTGCGGGAGGCATACCAGCTCGTGGGGGTGGCACGCCCGGGAGTTGAGGCATCTTAAGGGGATAGGGGGCTCGAAACGCAGATTTTCCCCGTTTCCCCGCAGGGCTCAAGGTCGGCTGGCACGCTGTGGAACCCGGAACCACGGATGCACAGCCCGTGGCGTGTGCAGACCGACCGAGATGCTCGAAGCGAGGCACCGCATGGACGCTCCGCCCACCAGATCGGCAAGACGGGAGACGGCCCCGATACCCTCCGGGGCCGGTACGGCCGAGCCCTCACCGGATGCCGTGCTCATCCGCCGGACCCTCGCGGAGATCGGACCCGTCGCCGACAAGGTGACCTCGTACTTCTACGCCCTGGCGTTCATCGGGCATCCGGAGCTGCGGAGCCTGTTCCCGGCCGCCATGGACGTACAGCGCGACCGGCTGCTGAAGGCGCTGCTGACGGCCGCCGAGCACATCGACAACCCGGACGTGCTCGTCCCGTACCTGCGCAGGCTGGGTACCGGCCACCGCAAGTACGGCACCCTGCCCGGCCACTACCCGGCCGTGGGCGAGGCCCTCGTCGGGGCGCTGGCCCGGTACGCCGAGGCCGCGTGGGGACCGGAGACGGAGGCCGCCTGGGTCCGGGCGTACACCGCGATCTCCCAGATCATGATCGACGCGGCGGCGGAGGACGCGGCCCCGGCCTGGTGGCACGCGGAGGTGGTCTCCCACGATCTGCGCACCCCGGACATCGCGGTGCTGACGGTCCGCCCCGACCAGCCGTACGCTTTCGTGGCCGGCCAGTACACGAGCCTGGAGACCCCGTGGTGGCCCCGGGTGTGGCGGCACTACTCCTTCGCCTCGGCGCCGCGCTCCGACGGGTTGCTCTCCTTCCACGTCAAGGCCGTTCCCGCGGGCTGGGTCTCCAACGCGCTGGTGCGCCACGCCCGCCCGGGAGACGTGCTGCGCCTCGGCCCGCCGACCGGGTCGATGGTGGTGGACCACACCACGGACAACGGGATGCTCTGCCTGGGCGGCGGGACCGGCATCGCGCCGATCAAGGCGCTGATCGAGGACGTGGCCGAGCACGGCGAGCGGCGGCCGATGGAGGTGTTCTTCGGCGCCCGCAGCGACAACGACCTGTACGACAAGGACACCCTGCTGGGGCTCCAGCGCTCCCACCCGTGGCTGTCGGTGCGCCCGGTGGTCGGCGACGGTCTGGCCGGGCAGCTGCCGCAGGCGGTGGGTCCCCACGGGCCGTGGAGTTCGTACGACGCCTTCGTGTCGGGTCCGCCCGCGATGATCCGCAGCGGTGTCGACGAGCTCAAGCGGATCGGGATCCCCGACGAGCGGATCCGCCACGACGAGGTGGAGGAGCTGGCCGGTGTCGCCGGCTGAGAGCGGCGGGAAGTCCGCCGGTCTCGGCCGGTGACGTGAAGGGCCGGCGGTGACGCGAGGCCTCCGCCGGCGGGACGGGGTCAGCCCAGGTCGGCGGCGTGCATGGCGCGCACACCCTCGATGTTGCCGTCGAGGTAGTGCCGCAGGGACAACGGGACGAGATGGACGGCTGCGATGCCGACCCGGCTGAAGGGCACGCGGACGATCTCGTACTCGCCCTCGGGCTCGTCGATCTCGGGTCCGTGCCGTTGACCGGGGTCCATCGATTCGAGGTGGCAGACGAAGAAGTGCTGCACCTTCACGCCGGTCACGCCGTGCTCGGCGATGTGCTCGACCGTGTCGACGAAGCAGGGCACCACATCGGTGATCTTCGCGCCGAGTTCTTCGTGGACCTCTCGGTGGAGGGCGTCGACGACGGTGGCGTCCGAGGATTCGACTCCCCCGCCGGGGGTGACCCAGTACGGATCGACGCCTGGCTTGGTGCGCTTGATGAGGATCAGGTCGTCACCGTCGAGCAGGATCGCGCGGGCGGTGCGTTTGACCACGGGACGTTCGGTCATGGGAGAAGAGTGGCCCACGGCTCCGCTTCTGAAACGCGCCACGGCCGGATCAATGCGGGCTCACCAGCGCACGGCGGCGTGCAGGAGGCTGTCGTGCGCCCTCGCGAGGTGCGCGAGGGCGAGACTGCCGGCCCGTACGACCAGGAACCAGGTGCGCAACGGAGGGACCGCGGGCTCGGGCAGGGCCACGATCCTTCCGGAGCCGAGGGCCTCCTGGCACAGGTACCGCGGAAGGACCGCGAGCCCCGCGCCGGCCCGGACGCATTCGAGCACGGCGCGCAGGTCGGGCACGACCACGGTGGCGGCGGGGAGCCTGGCGTCGGGCACGGTGTCGAACACGGCGGCCCAGTAGCGGGTCACGAGCGGCAGGGACTCGTGAACCTCGACCAGGGGGATGCCGTCGAGCGCCGCCGGGCCTTCGGCGCGCAGCCGTTCCGGATCGACGAAGGCCGCCCAGTAGGGGGCGGCGACCAGGACGTGCTCCTCGTCGCACAGGGCGGTGGCGCTGAACAGCTCCCCGCGGGGCTGGGCGGTGGTGACGACGAGGTCGTGGTGGCCGGCGGCCAGCCCGTCGAGGGTCTCCTCGGCCCCGGTCCGGAAGGTGGTCCGCAGGGAGTGGCCCCGGCCGACGAGGGGCGCGAGGGCCGGGAGTACGCGCAGGCTCAGGAACTCGGGCGGTCCGGCGAGGTGGAGGGTGCGCAGCTCGCCCGCGGCGTCCTGTTCGGCCTCGGTGATCCTCAGCAGGGCGTCGAGGTGGGGAGCGGCCTTGTGGGCGAGCTCGTCGCCGATCGCGGTGGGCGTGACGCCGCGTGCGCGACGGTGGAACAGGGGTCGTCCGAGCTGCCGTTCGAGGGTGCGGATCTGGGAGGTGACGGCGGGTTGCGACAGTCCGAGGAGCGCTGCGGCCCGGGTGAACGACCCGGCCCGGTGGACGGCGACGAAGGTGCGCAGCAAGGCCAGGTCCACGGCAGCACCTCTCGGTGGGGGCCTACAACTATAAATATCCGGATAGGCACCTGTCGTTACCGTGATTGGACTCTGACGAAGAGTCAACTAGCCTTGTCGCGTGGTTCTTCGCGCGCGGAACCCGGGGCGGTCCGAGCCACTAGGGGGGAGGCTCGGACCGCCCTTCTGTACTGCCGTCAGCTGCCGCCACCTGCGATGACGAGGGCGCGCAGGACGTCCGCGACCAGATCCTCGGTATCCTCGGCGCCGGCCGAGAAACGGATGAAGCCCTCCGGCACGGCGTCGCCGCCCCACCGCCCTCGTCGCTCGGCCGTGGACCGTACTCCACCGAAGCTCGTGGCGTCCTCGACCAGGCGCAGAGCCTCCATGAAGCGTTCGGCGTGCGCCCGGTCGGGGAGGGTGAAGGAGACCACCGATCCGAAGCCCCGCATCTGGAGGGCGGCCGTCTTGTGGGACGGGTCGGTGGCCAGGCCCGGATAGCGCAGCCCGGTCACGTCGGCGTGCCCGGCCAGCGCCTCGGCGACGGCCACGGCGTTCTCCCCCTGGCGCTGCGTGCGGAGCTGGATGGTGGCCAGGGAGCGGTGGGCCAGCCAGGCCTCCATCGGTCCGGGGATGGCGCCGACGATCTTCCGCCACTTCCGGACGCGCGCGGCCGGCTCCGGGTCGCGGCAGACGACGTACCCGAGGAGCAGGTCGCCGTGGCCGGTGAGGCCCTTGGTACCGCTGGCCACGGAGAAGTCCGCGCCGAGCTCCAGCGGACGCTGGCCGAGCGGGGTGGCGAGGGTGTTGTCGACGGCGACCAGTGTCCCGCCGGCGTGTGCGGCGTCCGCGAGGCGGCGGACGTCGCAGACGTCGAGGCCGGGGTTGGAGGGGGTCTCGATCCACAGCAGCCGGGCGCCGTCGAGGACGTCGAGCTGTGCGTCCCCGCCGGTCGGGGCGGTGCGGACGCGGATCCCGTACGCCTCCAGCTGTTCCCGCAGCAGCGGGAGGGCCTGGTAGCCGTCGTCCGGCAGGACGACGGTGTCCCCGGTGTGCGCGTGGGAGAGGAGGACGGCGGAGATCGCCGCCATCCCGGACGCGAAGACGACGGTGTGCACGTCCTGGCCGGGGGCCTCCAGCTCCCCGATGGCCCGCTCCAGCAGGGTCCAGGTGGGGTTGGTGTCACGGCCGTAGGTGTACGGGCCCTCGACGTCTCCGGGCAGGTGGAAGTGCGCGGCGAAGACGGGCCCGGGGAGGGTCGGTTCGTTCTTGACGGGCTCGGGCAGTCCGGCGCGTACGGCGAGGGTGCCGTCGCCCAGGGGCTTGCGGTCGTGGTCGTTCACTCGGTGTGCTCCTTCACGGCCTCGCGTACGGCGGCCAGCAGGCCGGGGCTCGCCGCCTCGAGCAGGTTCAGGCACTCCTCGAATCCGTCGAGGGAGCCGTAGTAGGGGTCGGGTACGTCAGTTTCCGCGCCGGCCGCGGGGTCGTACGACCGCAGCAGCCGGACCTTGGCCGCGTCCTCGGGCGTGGGGGCCAGCGCCCGGAGGTCCCGCAGGTGCCCGGAGTCGAGCGCGATGACGAGGTCGAGGCGGGCGAACCAGGAGGAGCGGAACTGCCGGGCCCGGTGGTCGTGCGCGTACCCGGCGTTCTCCAGGACGGACACGGTGCGCGGGTCGGCGCCGTCACCCTCGTGCCAGCCGCCGGTGCCGGCGCTGTCGACCTCCACCAGGCCTTCGAGCCCGGCCTCGGCGACGCGGGCGCGGAACACGGACTCGGCCATGGGCGAGCGGCAGATGTTGCCCGTACAGACGAAGCACACGCGGTACACGGGAGGCCGGCTCAATTCTTGTCGGGCAGGACCATGTTCAGGGCCCAGGAGACGACGGAGATGATGAGGCCGCCGAGGAATGCGGTCCAGAAGCCCTCGACGTGGAAGCTCAGGTCGAGCTGCTCGGCAAGCCAGGAGGTCAGGAGCAGCATCAGGGCGTTCACGACGAGGGTGAACAGGCCGAGGGTGACGACGAACAGCGGCAGTGAGAGCAGCTTCACCACGGGCTTGACGATGAAGTTGACCAGGCCGAAGACCAGGGCGACCAGAATGAGGGTGAGGGTCCGTCTCCCGAGGCTGCTGCCGTCGTCCAGAGTGATGTCGGCAAGGAGCCAGATGGCGACGGCCAGTGCAGCCGCGTTGGCGAGCGTCTTGACTACGAAATTCGTCATGTGTCTGATCGTTGCAGAGAAGATCCCGGCGGGACATCCGCAGATCAGCGGATGCGAAGGCGCGACCGACCACAAGGGGCACGAGGACGATGAAGGCCTTCCGGCTGGACGAGCTCGAAGCGGAGCGGGCTGCCAATGACGGCGCCTACCTGCAGTTTCTGCGCGAGCGGAACATGTCGGTCGGGCTCTACGCGCTCGACGCGGGGCGGAGCGATCCGCAGACGCCGCACCGCCAGGACGAGGTGTACTTCGTCGTGAGCGGCCGCGCCTCGATCACGGTCGGGGAGGAGACGACGACGGTGGCGCGCGGCAGCGTCGTCTACGTGCCCGCAGGGGTGCCGCACAAGTTCCACCACATCACCGAGGACCTGCGGGTGATGGTGGTGTTCTCCCCGCCGGAGGGCTGAGCCGGGCCGTCGGCTGAGGGTCGCGCCCCTGATCCCCCTAGGGGTCGGATCAGGGGACTCCGGGGGCTCGCGGGCCCCCGCAGGAAGCGGCCGGCTCCTAGCATCGAGTGCAGGAAGTCACGGTCGAGGAAGAAGAGGTCGAGGACATGGACGGCATCCGAGAGACGTTCGCAGGCATGCCCTGGTGGGTTAAGTGGGTCGCCGTTCCGCTGCTGGCGCTGTTCGTCTTCGGCGGCGTGATCACCAGCGTGCTCGGCGCCCTGATCGGGATCGTCTTCAAGCTGCTCCTGTTCGCCGCCCTCGTCGGCGGTCTCGTCTTCGTGGTGAAGAAGGTCGGCGGCGGCTCGAAGTCCTCCACCCGGGAGTGGTAGGAGGTCCGGCCGGTGCCGTTCCGGGATTGAGCCAGGCGAGGGAACGCAAGGCCCGAAACCGCTCGCACCCCGGGAACCGGTGGATAGAGTGGCAATCTGTGCCGTTCCCTGGGCACCCGAAAAGCCGGTAACGCCGCCCCGACCAGCGGTGACGTCAATGCACACGCCGAGCACGACCCCAGGAGCCGCGGCACGCGCGGGGGCGGCCCCCGCAGGGCGGGCCTCCCCGAAGGCCCGCCGCCACGCCTGGGGGTGAGCTTTGTCCACGGTTCACAACGGCGGTGTGCCGACGCTGATCGGTTCTGTGCAGCGGGCGTTGAGGCTGCTCGAAGCCGTGGGGTCCCACAGCGGGGGAGCCCCGGCGAAACAGCTGGCGCGTGAGGCCGGGCTCCCGCTCCCCACCGCGTACCACCTGCTGCGCACCCTGACGCACGAGGGCTACCTGCGCCGGGAGAACGGGGTCTTCGTACTCGGTGACGCGGCTGCCCGTCTGGCCTGTGGCGGGATCCAGCAGAAACGTCGCAGCATGATCCTCGACTCCCTCGCCCACTTCCGCGACGCGGTCGGGGCCCCGGTCTACTTCGCGGTCTACCGCGAGGGGGAGATCGAGGTCGTGGGCGTCTCGGACACCCCGGCCAGCCCCGCCTGCGAGGAGTGGGCCGACTTCCGCGCCACCGGGCACGCTCATGCCATCGGCCAGTGCCTGCTCGGCCAGCTCGACGAGAAGTCGCGCCAGGACTACTACGACCGCCATCCGGTCGAGGCCATCACCCCCTACACCGTTCAGGATCTGCGCTCCCTGGAGTACCGGATCGGGTCCCTCGAACGAATGCGTCCCGTCACCGAGCGTCAGGAGTACTCCCTCGGCACCGTGTGCGCAGCCATTCCGATCGCGGCCGGAGATGCCCCCGCAACCGTGGCCATTTCTCTCCCTCTGCACCAGGAAAGTCGATTGCTGTCTGCAATTGATCGACTACGGAGTGAAGTAGGCGCGCTGTTGAGCACCCTCTCGTTCTCTATCAGTATCTGAAAACTCACTCCTTGTGATCTGCAAGCGCTTCCACCACTCTTGTCAAGAGGCCCTTGGGGACCATTCCTGGCCACTTCCACAACAGCGGGGTAGGCAATGCGCGAGTCGGTGCAGGCAGAGGTCATGATGAACTTCCTCGTTTCCGAGGAGCTCTCGTTCCGGATTCCGGTGGAACTCCGGTACGACGCTCGTGATCCGTACGCAGTCCGCCTTACCTTCCACCTTCCGGGAGATGCGCCCGTGACCTGGGCGTTCGGCCGGGAGCTCCTTCTCGACGGCATCAACAAGCCCTGCGGTGAAGGCGATGTGCACATCGCGCCTTCCGACCCGGAGGAGCTGTCCGACGTCCACATCCGTCTGCAGGTGGGTGGCGACCGGGCGTTGTTCCGTGCGAGCGCGGCGCCCCTCGTCGCGTTCCTCGACCGCACCGACCGGCTTGTTCCGCTCGGTCAGGAGAGGAATCTGGGTGATTTCGAGGAGCACCTCGACGAGGCGCTCGGCAAGATCCTGGCCGAGTCGCGGCAGAACGAGCAGAACGCCGGCTGAGACGACGGCGCTGCTCCGCGAAACAGTGACTGACAGTCATCGAGCGGGAATACGGACAGGTTGTCGGCCGACGCCGCGCGGGACCTGGCCCGCCGCGTCGGCGGTGCGCGGTGTCCCATCCGTCCGCCGACCCGGTCGTCCCGCCTCAGCGCTTGCGCCGCCGGCCCCGACCACCGCGCGCCGGGACCGGGTTCGCCGCGGCGCCCGGACCGGTGGTCGGGGATCCCGGGCGGTCGGCGGAGACGACGAGCGCGGCGAGCGCAGTCGTCACCGGGACCGATGCCACGAGCCCGATCGAGCCCACGAGCGTCCGTACGATCTCCGCCGCGACCAGCTCGCTGTTGGCCACCGAACCCATGCTGCTGTTCGCGATGGAGAACAGGAGGAGCAGGGGCAGCGCGGCACCCGCGTAGGCCAGTACCAGCGTGTTGACGACTGATGCGATGTGGTCCCGCCCGATCCGGATGGCGGCGCGGTAGAGGCCGCGCGGCCCCGCTGACGGGTCGGCCTGGTGCAGTTCCCAGACGGCAGAGGTCTGGGTGACCGTCACGTCGTCGAGCACGCCCAGCGAGCCGATGATCACGCCTGCGAGCAGCAAACCGCTCATGTCGATGTCGGGGTAGAGGCCGTGGATCAGACCGGTGTTGTCGTCGGTGTTGCCGCTGAGGAAGGCCCAGTCGATGAACACCGAGCCCAGCAGGCCGATCAGCAGCAGCGAGACGAGAGTGCCGAGGACGGCGACCGAGGTCCTGGCGGTCAGGCCGTGGCACATGTAGAGCCCGATGAGCATGATCGCGCTCGCTCCCACGATCGCCACGACCAGCGGGTTCGACCCCTGGAGAATGGCGGGGAGGATGAAGAGGGTCAGCACGCCGAAGCTGATGACCAGCGCGATCAGTGCGAACAGCCCGCGCATCCGCCCGACCAGGACGACCGCGACCGCGAAGATGCCGGCCAGCACCGCCATCGGGAACTTCCGGTTGACGTCGATCACCGAGTACTGCAGGTCGCGGGGGGCGTCCGGAGCATAGGCGACCACCACCTCCTGACCGTCCGCCAACTGCCGTGGCGCGCCTGGCTGCACGACCTCCACGAAGGTCCGGCCCTTGTCCGGACCGCTGCCGACCTCGACCGTGGCCTTCTTGCACTCGCCGGTCTGCGCGGCCTCGGCCTCGCGGCCTTCCGGAGTGGACGTGTCTCCGGTCGACGGTACCTGTGAGGCGTTCACGGATTTGCAGTCGACGAACGCCAGCGAGACGACCTTGCCCTGCTGGGTCTGCCGGTCGAAGCCGACCCCCGTGCGCTCGTGGCCGGGCGCGCCGCCCGGCCAGAGCACCACCAGGCCGACGAAGACGGCGGTGGCGAAGGGGATCAGGACGGCCGCGATGACCTTGCGCAGGTGCTTCGAGACAGGGGCCGCCGGGCCGTGGCCGTGGCTGTGGGAGTGGCCGGCGGCGGACCCGTGGCCTGTGTGCGCATGGCCGGCGTGGCCGGTGGGATCTGTGGGCTCGGTGGGGGGCTGCGGCGAGGACGTCACCGGCTGATCATCGCAAGAGATGAGGGGGCCCACTGTTCAGCACGCCATAGATGACGCTAGCGTGGGGGCACCTTTGCACAACGCGGGAGCTCGGAGCACCGGGCTGAGAGGACGCTGATCACCGTACGCGCATGATCGATGCGCACGGGAAGAGGCTGCGTCGACCGCCGAACCTGTTACCGGGTAATGCCGGCGTAGGGAGATCAGGTCTCATGACCATTCAGGACGCACGCACGCCTGCCGTCAGCCAGGGCGCCGACGGCCAGACCGAGCGCCAGCCGGGCTGGCACAAGGGGTACGTGGCGGGCTCCCGCCCCGACCTCCGGGTGCCGGTCCGCCAGGTCCACCTCACCAACGGCAAGGACGTGACGCTCTACGACACGTCCGGTCCGTACACCGATCCGCAGATCGAGACCGACGTCCGCCGGGGCCTCGCCCCGCTGCGCGAGAACTGGATCATCGCGCGCGGAGACACCGAGGAGTACGCGGGACGCCCCGCGCGCCCCGAGGACGACGGCATCAAGCACACGTCGCCGCGCGGCGGCCTGAAGAACCTCGACGCGGTCTTCCCGGGCCGGCCCCGTCAGCCCCGTCGGGGCCGCGGCGGCGCCGCCGTCACGCAGCTCGCGTACGCCCGGCGCGGCGAGATCACCCCGGAGATGGAGTACGTCGCGATCCGCGAGAACGTCTCCCCCGAGGTGGTCCGCGAGGAGATCGCCGCGGGCCGCGCGGTTCTCCCGGTCAACGTGAACCACCCCGAGATCGAGCCGATGATCATCGGCAAGCGGTTCCTGGTGAAGGTCAACGCCAACATCGGCAACTCCGCGGTCACCTCCTCCATCGAGGAGGAGGTCGACAAGATGACGTGGGCGACCAAGTGGGGCGCCGACACGGTCATGGACCTCTCGACGGGCCGCAACATCCACACCACGCGCGAGTGGGTGCTGCGCAACTCTCCCGTCCCGATCGGCACCGTGCCGCTCTACCAGGCGCTGGAGAAGGTCGACGGCCGTGCCGAGGACCTGACCTGGGAGATCTACAAGGACACGGTCATCGAGCAGGCCGAGCAGGGCGTCGACTACATGACGGTCCACGCCGGCGTGCTGCTCCCCTACGTGCCGCTGACCGCCCGCCGCAAGACCGGCATCGTCTCGCGCGGCGGCTCGATCATGGCCGCGTGGTGCCTGGCGCACCACAAGGAGAACTTCCTCTACACGAACTTCGAGGAGCTCTGCGACATCCTCGCGACGTACGACGTCACGTACTCGCTGGGAGACGGCCTGCGCCCCGGGTCCATCGCGGACGCCAACGACGCCGCACAGTTCGCCGAGCTCAAGACGCTGGGCGAGCTGAACACGATCGCCAAGCGGCACAACGTCCAGACCATGATCGAGGGTCCGGGTCACGTCCCGATGCACAAGATCAAGGAGAACATCGACCTCCAGCAGGAGATCTGCGAGGAGGCGCCGTTCTACACGCTCGGCCCGCTGACCACCGATGTGGCGCCCGCGTACGACCACATCACCTCGGGCATCGGCGCCGCGATGATCGCCTGGTGGGGCACTGCGATGCTCTGCTACGTCACGCCCAAGGAGCACCTGGGCCTGCCCAACCGGGACGACGTGAAGACCGGTGTCATCACGTACAAGATCGCGGCGCACGCTGCGGACCTGGCCAAGGGCCACCCCGGAGCCCAGGAGTGGGACGACGCGCTGTCGGACGCCCGCTTCGAGTTCCGCTGGGAGGACCAGTTCAACCTGGCCCTCGACCCGGACACCGCCCGGGAGTTCCACGACGAGACCCTTCCGGCCGAGCCGGCCAAGACCGCGCACTTCTGCTCCATGTGCGGTCCCAAGTTCTGCTCCATGAAGATCTCGCAGGACATCCGCCGCCAGCACGGCGGGGACCTCAAGGCGGAGGAGATCCAGGCGGGCATGGCGGAGAAGTCCGCCGAGTTCGCGGCCGCGGGCAACCGGGTCTATCTGCCGCTCGCCGACTGACGCACCGGCAGAAGGCGTCGCCCCGAGCGCGGTTGCGCACGCGGCGACGCTTGCAGCCCCTTGCGCTGGAGCGTGCTCGAACTCCTAGAGTGCGGGCGCATGACCATGAGATACCGATTTCTCGGCGGGACCGGCATGGAGGTCAGCGTCCACTGCCTCGGCACGATGATGTTCGGCTCGGTGGGCAACCCGGACCACCGGGAGTGCGAACGGATCATCCACGCCGCGCTCGACCAGGGCATCAACTTCGTCGACACCGCGGACATGTACTCCGGCGGTGAGTCCGAGGAGATCGTCGGCAAGGCGCTCAAGGGCCGGCGCGACGACGTGGTCCTCGCCACGAAGGTCCACTTCCACATGGGCGAGGGACAGCCCGGTGAGGGGCGCAACCGCAGCGGCAACTCGCGGCGCTGGATCGTCCGCGCCGTGGAGGACAGCCTGCGGCGGCTGGACACCGAGTGGATCGATCTCTACCAGGTGCACCGCCCCGACCACGCGACGGACATCGAGGAGACCCTGTCCGTCCTCGGCGACCTCGTCCGTGCCGGGAAGATCAGGGCGTTCGGCTGTTCCACGTTCCCCGCCGAGGAGCTCGTCGAGGCGCACCACGCCGCCGAACGGCGGGCGCTGCCGCGGTTCCGGACCGAGCAGCCCCCGTACTCGCTCCTCGCGCGCGGCGTCGAGGCCGATGTCCTGCCGGTCGCCCAGCGGTACGGGATGGGCGTACTGACGTGGAGCCCGCTCGCCTCCGGGTTCCTCAGCGGCAGGTACCGCCTGGGGGAGCCCGTCGACCTGACCTCCGGCCGGGCGGCGCTGACGCCCGGCCGCTTCGACCCGGCGATCGCCGGCAATGTCGGGAAGCTGGAGGCGGTGGAGGAACTGGTCGCGCTGGCCGAGTCCATCGGCTGCACCCTGCCGGAGCTCGCCGTCGCCTTCCCGGTGGCGCACCCCGCGGTCACGTCGGTGATCATCGGGCCGCGGACCATGGAGCAGCTGCAGGCGCTGGTGAAGGGTGCCGGGGTGCTGCTGGACGACGCGGTGCTCGACCGGATCGATGAGATCGTCCCCCCGGGCCGGAACCTCTACCAGCCGGACGGGGTATGGCGACCGCCGTCCCTGGCCGACCCCGCCCGGCGGAGGCGGCCGCCGGGGGAACGGGCCGCAGGCCAGGGCGTGTCTTAGCGGGCGCCGCCCCCTCCGGGCCGATGTTTCACGTGAAACAGGAGACGTGGTGGGGACGGCCCACGCACGGGCGGACGCGTCACTTCGGATCGTGCTCCGGTCCGCCGAAGTCCGGGCTCGTGAAGTCCGGGGGCGAGTAGCCGGGCGCGGGCCCCTCGGCAGGGGCACCCGGACTGGTGAAATCGGGAGCCGTGTAGCCGAGGCTGGGAATCCGGGTGCCGCGCCCGCGCGGGAGCGGGAAGCCCGGACCCGCACTCGGGTCGGCGAGCGCATCGCGGAGGAACGGCATGATGCCGCGCTCCAGCAGTGCATGACGCCAGGCCTCGCGCGCCCGGGCCACCTCGTCGGGTACCGCCTCGGACTCGTCGGCCACGACCTCGGTCGAGCTGTTGCGGACGGCGGTCACCAACAGGGCGATCACGGCGTACAGCAGGCCGGCCACGGTGAGCGCGCCGAAGAGCCAACCCGCCGTCAGCATGGTTTCGGCGAAAGCGGGTTCCGGCTCGATCATTTTCAGGCTGTAGCCCACGAGCAGGAAGATCAGCATGGCGGTGCCCGCCAGTACCGGTGCGAGGACCGCGATGACGGCGCCCGCTCCGGCCCCGTCGCCGCCCTGTCCGCCGATCTCCTCACCCGATGATCCGGGGGTGGAGAGGAGCTCGTCGCGCCGTTCCGCGCGGATCTTGACGTAGTGGTCGTATTCGGCCGCGGCGGCGGCCGACAGCAGCGCACTGGCCCCCATGGCCATGGTGCGCAGCTGTTCGGCGTTCAGTCGCTCGCCGAGGGTGGCGAGCTCGGGACGCTCGGGTGCTGTGCGCAGCGCCTCGTCGAGGAGGCGCTCGAATTCCGGTCGGTCTTCGGTCAGCAGGTGCGGAGCGCTGGTCATGTGCATCCCCCGATGCTCCGTAGAAGCCGGTATGCCCGCGTAGACCCGGGCGCCGGCACAAACGGAGGAGAGCCTGCTACGGATAGAGCGATGGTAGAGCGCCACCGCCACCGGTTGACAGGGGCTTTCCGGAAATAGCCTGCCGCGGTAACGCTCAGTTGTTCAACGGAAGTTGCACGACCAGCAGTTTGCCCGCCATCGTCACCCCGCCGTCCATGGCGATGGCGAGCCCTTCGGCGTACACGTGCGGGCCGTCCACCGCCTCGGGGCCGCGGGCCGAGTCGCCGTCCTCCGTGCCCACTTCGCCGAGGAGGTACGGGATCGGGCTGTGGCCGTGGACGACGCGACTGCCGCCGTAGGTGCCGAGCAGTTCGCGTACGGCCTGGGGGCCCGTGTCCTCGTCGCGGAAGGCGAACCGCTTGGTGAACTTGCGGAACAGGTCCCAGGTGATGTCGGCGTCGTTGCGGTTGAGCAGCTCGTGGATGGTGTCGTTGACGTCCTCGATCGAGTCGCCGTAGTCGAGGTATGCCGTGGTGTCGGAGTGCAGCAGCAGGTGGTCCTCTTCGAGGACGGCCGCGTCCAGCCGCGACATCCACTGCAGGTGCACGTCCTGCAGGCGCTCCATGTCGGTGCGCTGGCCGCCGTTGAGCAGCCACGCGGCCTGGAAGGTGGCGGTGCCGGCGCCGGAGGCGACCGGAGTGTCGCCGAACCGCTTCGCGCCGATGAGCAGGAGCTCGTGGTTGCCCATGAGCGCCTTGCAGTAGCCGCCCGCGGCGGCCGCCTCGGCGGACAGCCGCATGACGAGGTCGATGACGCCGATGCCGTCGGGGCCGCGGTCGGTGAAGTCGCCGAGGAACCAGAGCCGGGCGTTCCCGGCGGACCAGCGGCGTTCCGCGTCGATCAGGCCCTGGGCGCCGAGTTCGGTGACGAGCTCGTCGAGGTAGCCGTGGACGTCGCCGACCACGTAGAGCGGTCCGGGGCCGTCGGGAGCGGTCTCCTGGGGGACGTAGTGGATCTGGACGGTGTCCCCGGGGCCGCCGCCGGCCGCGCCGCGCCCGATGACGGGCAGGTCGCGCTGGGTCGGCGTGTAGCCCTCGGGATCGTCCGGCTCGGGCTCGTGGGACATCGCAGGTCCGGGCACGGCGCCCGCGGGCACGGCCCGGTCTGCGTAGTACGCGGGATACGAGCCGTAGACGGGTTGCTCTCGGGCAAACCCCTCGGCCACCTCGTACGGGGCGGGCTCGGTGACCGGAACTCGGAAGTCCCGCAGCGTCTCCGTCCGCATCGCGGGTCCCTGACCGGCCCCCTGAGTCATCGACCCCTCCACCACCGTCGCGCTGTCGTACACCTGCGGACCCTCCTGACCTCCGGGGAGGAGGGTCCGTGATGTCGTGCGCCCATCATAGGAATGCGGCTCGCGCTCTGTGACGCACCAGGGGTGGTGAATCCTTTCCGGAGCCGATCCTTCCTGCCGTTTTCTCCCGATATCGGTGTGGGTGAAATCTTTGACGGGGCCTTCGGTCGCGTTTCGGGGCGAGGTGGAGGTCAGTCCTGGGCCGGTGAACGGGGTGGGCTGACGGTGGTGCGGGGCTGCCTGCGCTGCGAAGAGGTGCGGATGATCAGTTCGGTCGGGACGACCTGTTCGACGGGGCGTCCGGTGTCGACCCCCTCGATCGCGTCGATCAGCAACTGCACGACGGCGGTGCCGATGCGGCGCGGTTTGAGGGAGAGCGTGGTGATGGGCGGTTCGGTGTTGGCGTACACGGTGGACTCGCTGCAGCAGACGAGCAGCAGGTCCTCGGGGACGCGCAGCCCGTACCGCCGGGCGGCGGCGAGGAGATCGGTGCCGTTGGGGTCGAAGAGCCCGTACACGGCGTCGGGCCGGTCGGGGCGGGCGAGGAGCCGGTCGGCGGCGACCGCGCCCGCGCACGGGTCGTGGGCGGGGTAGGACTCGTAGACGGGGTCCTGGCCGACCCGCTCGCACCAGCTCAGGTAAGCGGTGGTCGAGAGCCGGGTGTAGGTGTCGGTGGTGGTGCCGGTCAGGAGTCCGATCCGGCGGGCGCCGGCGGCGGCGAGGTGGTCGAGCAGGTTGAGTACGGCCGCCTCGTGGTCGTTGTCGACCCAGGCGGTGACGGGGAGGGAGCCTGCCGGGCGGCCGTCGGAGACGACGGGCAGGCCCTGGCGGACCAGTTCGGTGACGACGGGATCGTGGTCCGAGGGGTCGATGACGACGGTGCCGTCGAGGGCGACGTTGGACCACACGTCGTGTCGGGAGGTGGCGGGGAGGATGACGAGGGCGTAGCCGCGCGCGAGCGCTGCCGAGGTCGCGGCCCGGGCCATCTCGGCGAAGTAGGCGAATTCGGTGAAGGTGAAAGGTTCATCCCCGTACGTCGTCACGGTCAGGCCGATCAGGCCCGACTTTCCGGTACGGAGGGTGCGGGCGGCGGCGGACGGGCGGTAGCCCAGCCGGTCGGCGACCTCGCGAACGTGGCGGCGGGTGGCGTCCGGCAGCCGCCCCTTGCCATTGAGCGCGTCGGAGACGGTCGTGATGGAGACGCCCGCTGCGGCGGCCACGTCCCTGATGCCGGCCCGGCCCTGTCGGCCGGCCGGTCGCCGGGTGGTCTCGGTCCGGCTCACCTGATGCTTCCCTGCTGCTGTCATGGCGAGCCGATAGTAGGGCTCGGCGGGGTGCGTGGTCCGGGTGCATATGCACGCGTTGACAGGCACGTTTCTGCATGGTTCGCCACCCCCAATGACCTTGGAAATGAAGGTGTTTGAGGGAGAGGGAAGGGTGGGGCGCTTGTCGGCGGGACCGGGCATGCCAAAACGGTGTGGTGCCGGACCGGTCTCAACTCACCTGCACGAGGGATGCGCGCCACGGCGCAGGCCACCGGCGCGCGCATATATGCGCGCGCTCCCCCGCATTCCAGGCGCCCCCATTCTCGTGAGCGAGGAATCCTCATAAGGTGAGCAGTATTGAGTCGGCGGCGACGTCGTACGGGACGGTCGAGGAGGACCTGCGGTGAGCGAGAAGAGCCCGAGGCTGCGCGCCGAGCTGGACGGCATTCCGACATACAAGCCCGGCAAGCCGGCGGCCGCGGGCGGAGCCGTCGCGTACAAGCTGTCGTCGAACGAGAACCCGTACCCGCCGTTGCGCGGGGTGCTGGAGAGCGCGGTCGCCGCTGCCGGCAACTTCAACCGCTACCCGGACATGGCCTGCACCGGGCTCGTGAACGAGCTCGCGGAGCGGTTCGGGGTGCCCGTCGAGCACATCGCCACCGGCACGGGCTCGGTGGGCGTGGCCCAGTCGCTGATCCAGTCGACCGCCGGCCCGGGCGACGAGGTCATCTACGCGTGGCGCTCCTTCGAGGCTTACCCGATCATCGTGCGGATCTCGGGTGCGACCTCCGTGGAGGTCCCGCTCACCGACGGTGACGTGCACGATCTGGACGCGATGGCCGACGCGATCACCGAGCGAACCCGGCTGATCTTCGTCTGCAACCCCAACAACCCCACCGGCACCGCGGTGCGCCGCGCCGAGCTGGAGCGGTTCCTGGACCGGGTGCCCTCGGACGTCCTGGTGGTGCTGGATGAGGCGTACCGCGAGTTCGTGCGCGACACGGACGTGCCGGACGGCATCGAGCTGTACCGCGACCGCCCCAACGTCGCCGTGCTGCGTACGTTCTCCAAGGCGTACGGCCTGGCCGGCCTGCGTGTCGGTTTCGCGGTGGCGCACGAGCCGGTGGCCGCCGCGCTGCGCAAGACGGCGGTGCCCTTCGGGGTCAGCCAGCTCGCCCAGGACGCGGCGGTGGCCTCGCTGCGCGCCGAGGACGAGCTGATGGGCCGGGTCGGGGCACTGGTGGGCGAGCGCGCACGGGTGCACGAGACGCTGCTCGCGCAGGGCTGGACGGTCCCGGACACGCAGGCGAACTTCGTGTGGATGCGTCTGGGGGAGCGGACCGCCGACTTCGCGGCGGCCTGCGAGAAGGCCGGTGTGGTGGTCCGGCCCTTCGCGGGTGAGGGCCTGCGGGTCACGATCGGTGAGACCGAGGCGAACGACCTCTTCCTGCACACGGCGGGGGCGTTCTTCAAGGAGCTGTAGGTGGGCCGGGCGGTTCGCCGGCCGATGCGGCCGGTGTGCCGGCCCATGCGCCTTGACGGGCGGGCCGGGCCCGTTCGCTAGGCCAGTTCCACGCGGACGGGGTCGCCCTCGCGGACGGTGGACAGCTGGCGGGGGTCGCCGTCGAACGAGCCGAGGACGTTGCAGGGGCTCGCCAGGCGGCTCTCGCCACCACGCGAGATGGGTGTGGGGCCGAAGGGCAGCGCAAGCGCGTCGCCCTCGGTCCAGAAGGCGATGGTTCCCGGGTCCACGACCTGCCGGGCGTCGTGCTCCAGGGCCACGGACACGCCGGTGTCGAAGTAGACCTCCTCGCCCCAGAGATTGGCGGAGGCGGAGATCGGAAGGGCCTCGGCCAGCGCCTTGCTGGTCGGGGTCTCGTCCAGGGTGGCCGTGAGCTGCCCGGCGGGCCAGGAGATTCGTATCTGCATGGCCGCATTCAACAATCTGTTGAAGTTGTTGGCTAGGGGTACCCCCCTTCGGAGATCGAAATGCAGTAGGACATAATGCTTGTGAATGTGAACGCGTTCACAAGCGTGTCCCGCTTCCTCCCGAGTTGAGTGGGATGCACCAGGCAAATGCCGCTGTCCCCCACGGCCGAAGGAGATGACGTGGACCTCGCTCTGGCGCCGGAAACCCTGGCGCGATGGCAGTTCGGCATCACCACCGTCTATCACTTCCTCTTCGTCCCGTTGACGATCTCGCTCGCCGCGCTCACGGCCGGCCTGCAGACCGCATGGGTGCGATCCGAGAAGGAGAAGTACCTCAGAGCCACGAAGTTCTGGGGCAAGCTCTTCTTGATCAACATCGCGATGGGTGTCGTCACCGGCATCGTCCAGGAGTTCCAGTTCGGCATGAACTGGTCCGACTACTCGCGGTTCGTCGGTGACATCTTCGGGGCTCCACTGGCCTTCGAGGCGCTGATCGCCTTCTTCTTCGAGTCGACCTTCATCGGTCTGTGGATCTTCGGCTGGGACAAGCTGCCGAAGAAGATCCACCTCGCCT
The DNA here is from genome assembly GCF_055587105.1 of Streptomyces sp. NPDC048461. Lineage (NCBI taxonomy): Bacteria > Bacillati > Actinomycetota > Actinomycetes > Kitasatosporales > Streptomycetaceae > Streptomyces > Streptomyces sp. NPDC048461. The sequence continues at coordinate 349,764 of NZ_JBVJGW010000004.1, forward strand.
GCATCTGGATGGTGTCCATCGGCACCATCCTGTCCGCCTACTTCATCCTGGCGGCCAATTCGTGGATGCAGCACCCGGTCGGGTACCGCATCAACGAGGAGCGGGGCCGGGCCGAGCTCACCGACTTCTGGCTGGTGCTCACCCAGAACACCGCGCTCACCCAGTTCTTCCACACCATCACGGCCGCGTTCCTGGTCGGCGGTGCGTTCATGGCCGGCATCGCCGCCTTCCACCTGGCCCGCAAGAAGCACGTCCCGGTGATGCGCTCCTCGCTGCGGCTCGGTCTGATCGTCATGATCATCGCCGGTATGGGCACCGCCATCAGCGGTGACCTGCTCGGCAAGGTCATGTACAAGCAGCAGCCGATGAAGATGGCCGCCGCCGAGGCGCTCTGGGACGGAGAGGCGCCCGCACCCTTCTCGGTCTTCGCGTACGGAGACGTGGACAAGGGCCACAACAAGGTCGCCATCGAGATCCCCGGCCTCCTGTCGTTCCTGGCCAACGACGACTTCACCTCCTTCGTCCCCGGCATCAACGACGTCAACAAGGCGCAGCAGGAGAAGTTCGGGCCCGGCGACTACCGGCCGAACATCCCGGTCGCCTACTGGGGCTTCCGCTGGATGATCGGTTTCGGCATGGCCTCCCTCGGCATCGGAGCGCTGGGACTGTGGCTGACCCGCAAGAAGTTCCTGCTGCCGCCGGGCCTGCGCACCGGTGAGGACGAGGTCCCTCACCTGGTCCTCTTCAGGAAGGCCCTGAGCCCCCGCTTCGCCAACCTGTACTGGGTCGTCGCCCTCTGGACGATGGGCTTCCCGCTCATCGCCAATTCCTGGGGCTGGATCTTCACCGAGATGGGCCGCCAGCCGTGGGTGGTCTACGGGGTCCTGCGCACCCGGGACGCCGTCTCGCCGAACGTCTCGCAGGGTGAGGTCCTCACCTCGATGATCGGCTTCACCCTCCTGTACGCCGTGCTGGCGGTCATCGAGGTCAAGCTCCTCGTCAAGTACGTCAAGGCAGGCCCGCCCGAACTCACCGAGGCCGATCTCAACCCGCCCACCAAGATCGGTGGGGACGACAAGAACCCCGACCGGCCGATGGCCTTCTCGTACTGAGGCTGAGGAGTCCACATCATGCAACTCCACGACGTCTGGTTCGTGCTCATCGCCGTCCTGTGGATCGGCTACTTCTTCCTGGAGGGCTTCGACTTCGGAGTCGGTGTCCTGACCAAGCTGCTCGCCCGCGATCGGACGGAGAAGAGGGTCCTGATCAACACGATCGGGCCCGTGTGGGACGGCAACGAGGTCTGGCTGCTGACCGCCGGCGGCGCGACCTTCGCCGCCTTCCCCGACTGGTACGCCACCCTCTTCTCCGGGTTCTACCTGCCGCTGCTGCTCATCCTGGTCTGCCTCATCATCCGCGGCGTCGCCTTCGAGTACCGGCACAAGCGCCCCGAGGACAAGTGGCAGACCAACTGGGAGCACGCGATCTTCTGGACCTCGCTGATCCCCGCGTTCCTCTGGGGCGTGGCGTTCGCCAACATCGTGCGGGGCGTGAAGATCGACGAGAACAAGGAGTACGTCGGTACCTTCCTCGACCTGCTCAACGTGTACTCGATCCTCGGCGGTCTGGTCACGCTCACCCTGTTCACCTTCCACGGCGCGGTCTTCACGTCGCTGAAGACGGTCGGTGACATCCGGGTCCGCTCGCGTCGGCTGGCCACGAGGCTGGGAGCGGTCACCGCCGTGCTGGCCCTGGTCTTCCTGATCTGGACCCAGGTCTCGCGGGGTGACGGCAAGAGCCTGATCGCGATGGCCGTCGCGGTGCTGGCCCTGCTCGGGGCCCTGGGCCTCAACCTGGCGGGCCGCGAGGGGTGGTCGTTCGCCCTGTCCGGCATCACCATCGCGGCGGCCGTGGCGATGCTCTTCCTGACCCTCTTCCCGAACGTCATGCCGTCGTCGCTGAACGAGGCCTGGAACCTGACGGTCACCAACGCCTCGTCCAGCGCGTACACCCTGAAGATCATGACCTGGTGTGCGGGCGTGGCCACTCCGCTCGTCCTGCTCTACCAGGGCTGGACGTACTGGGTGTTCCGCAAGCGGATCGGCACCCAGCACATCGTCGACGTGCACTGAGCACCTCGGAGCCCGGCTCCGGCCCACCTGCCTGACTGACCCTGCCCTGGGGGATGTTTCACGTGAAACCGATCGACCCGCGCCTGCTCCGGTACGCCCGTTCCACCCGCCTCTTCCTCGGGGCGGTGGTGGTCCTGGGCCTGGCCGGGGCGGGGCTGGTCGTCGGCCAGGCGATGCTGATGGCCGAGATCGTGGTCGGCGCCTTCGAGGACGGTCTGGACGGAGCGGCGCTCAGGACCCCGCTGCTGCTCCTGGCGGCGGTGGCCCTCGGGCGGGCCCTGGTGGCCTGGCTGACCGAGCTGGCCGCGCACCGGGCGGGTGCGGCGGTCAAATCGGAACTGCGGGGGCGGCTGCTGGAACGGGCCGCCGACCTGGGGCCCGGCCGGATCGACAAGCAGCGGACGGGCTCGCTGGTGGCGCTGGCCACCCGGGGCGTGGACGCCCTCGACGACTACTTCTCGCGCTACCTGCCCCAGCTCGGGCTCGCGGTGGTGGTGCCGGTGGCGGTGCTGGCCCGGATCGTCACCGAGGACTGGGTCTCGGCCGCCATCATCGTGGTCACGCTCCCGCTGATCCCTCTGTTCATGATCCTCATCGGCATGGCCACCCAGTCCCGGATGGACCGCCAGTGGCGGATGCTCTCCCGGCTGTCGGGGCACTTCCTCGACGTGGTGGCCGGGCTGCCGACCCTGAAGGTGTTCGGCCGGGCGAAGGCGCAGGCCGAATCGATCCGCGCGATCACCGACGACTACCGGCGCGCGACGATGCGGACCCTGCGCATCGCCTTCCTCTCCTCCTTCGCACTGGAACTGCTCGCCACCCTGTCGGTGGCTCTGGTGGCCGTGACCATCGGCATGCGACTGGTCCACGGCGAGCTCGACCTCTACACCGGCCTGGTCATCCTGATCCTGGCCCCCGAGGCCTACCTCCCGCTGCGCCAGGTGGGTGCCCAGTACCACGCGGCCGCGGAGGGCCTGGCAGCCGCGGAGCAGATCTTCGACGTCCTGGAGACGCCCGACGCGCACCCGGGCGGCGGGGCCCTCCTGCCCGCCGGTGCCCCCCTGCGGATCGAGATCGACGCGGTCGCCGTCCGGTACGAGGGTCGCGGCGAGGATTCCCCCGGCCCGGTCTCCCTGACCGTCGGGCCGGGCGAGGTCGTCGCCCTCACCGGCCCGAGCGGGGCGGGGAAGTCCACGCTCCTCCAGGTCCTGCTGGGCTTCGTGGAACCCACCGCCGGCCGGGTCCGGGTCGCGGGCGTCGACCTGGCCGAGCTGTCGCGCCCCCAGTGGCGCGAGCGGATCGCCTGGGTGCCGCAGCGCCCGCACCTGTTCGCGGGAACGATCGCCGAGAACGTACGGCTGGCCCGCCCCGAGGCCTCCGAAGCCGATGTGGCCGAAGCGCTGCACCACGCCGGGGCAGCGGAGTTCGTGGCGACCCTGCCCCTCGGAGTACAGACGGCACTCGGCGAGGGCGGCGTGGGGCTCTCCGCCGGGCAGCGCCAGCGCCTGGCCCTGGCGCGGGCGTTCCTGGCGGACCGGCCCGTCCTGCTGCTGGACGAGCCGACCGCCGCGCTGGACGGCGAGACCGAGGCCGCGGTGGTGGACGCCGTACGCCGGCTCGCCGTGGGCCGCACCGTGCTGCTGGTGGTGCACCGCCCGGCGCTGCTCGCCGTCGCGGACCGTGTGGTCCCGATGGCGGCCGGGGGCGCTCCGGCGCGGCCCCTCCCCCGGACCGCGACCCCCCGGATCGCGGTCGGACCGGAGACCGGGGCGCCGGTCTCCGACCCGGACGCCGGCGAGTGGATCCTCGGTACCGCGCCCGAGCGGGTGCGGGCCAGGGGCGGAACCGACTCGGGCGGGGCGGACCCGCTGCGCCGGGTGCGGGCGGTGGCCAGGGCGTGGCAGGGGCGCTTCCGGCTCGGTCTCCTGCTCGGGGCTCTGGCCGTCGGGTGCAGCGTGGGCCTGATGGCCGTGTCCGGCTGGCTGATCTCGCGGGCCTCCGAACAGCCTCCCGTGCTCTACCTGATGGTGGCCGTCACGGCCACCCGTGCCTTCGGGATGGGGCGGGCGGTCTTCCGGTACGCCGAGCGGCTCGTCTCGCACGATGCCGTGCTGCGGATGCTCGCCGACCTGCGGGTTTCGGTGTACCGGCGGCTGGAGCGCATCGCGCCCGCCGGGCTGCGCGAGCACCGGCGCGGGGACCTGCTGGCCCGGCTGGTCGCCGACGCCGACGCCTTGCAGGACTACTGGCTGCGCTGGCTCCTCCCGGTCGGTACCGCGGTGCTCGTGGGAGCCGGCTCGGTCGCCTTCACCGCCTGGCTCCTGCCCGAGGCCGGAGCCGTCCTGGCCGTCGGCCTCCTCGCCGCCGGGATCGGGGTGCCGCTCATCAGCGGGGCGACCGCCCGCCGGGCCGAGCGCCTGCTCGCGCCGGCCCGGGGCGAGCTCGCCACCCGGGTGGCCGACCTCCTCACCGGTACCGCGGAGCTGACCGTCGCCGGGGCGCTGGAGGAGCGCAAGGGCCGGACACGGGAGAGCGACGGCGTCCTCACGCGCATCGCCGCCCGCGGCGCCGCGGCGACCGGGCTGGGCAGCGGGCTGTCGGCCCTGATCTGCGGGCTCACCGTGGTGGCCGCCGCGGCCGCCGCCGCGAACGCCGTCCACGACGGGCGGCTGTCCGGGGTGGCCATGGCCGTCGCGGTGCTCACCCCCCTCGCGGCGTTCGAAGCCGTCAACGGCCTTCCGCTGGCGGTCCAGTACCGCCAGCGGGTGCGCCGCAGCGCCGAGCGGGTCTACGAGGTGATCGACGCGCCGGTTCCGGTCGCCGAGCCGGAGCGCCCCTCCGAGCCGCCCGTCTCGCCCTTCCCGCTGCGGCTGACGGGCCTCTCCGCACGGCACTCCGGCCAGGAGCGGGACGCGCTGCGCGGACTGGACCTGACCCTGGAGGCCGGGCGCCGCATCGCCGTGGTCGGCCCCTCGGGCTCCGGCAAGACCACCCTCGCCCAGGTGCTGCTGCGGTTCCTGGACCCCCGCGAGGGGGCGTACACCCTGGGCGGCACGGACGTGCGCGCGCTCGAAGGCGACGACGTACGGGCACGCGTGGGGCTCTGCGCCCAGGACGCCCACATCTTCGACAGCTCGGTACGGGAGAACCTGAGGCTGGCCCGGACCGGAGCGAGTGAGGAGGAGCTGCGGGAGGCACTGGCCGCCGCGCGCCTGCTGGAGTGGGCCGACGGTCTGCCGGACGGGCTGGACACTCTGGTCGGTGAGCACGGCGAACGGATCTCGGGCGGCCAGCGCCAGCGCCTGGCCCTGGCCCGGGCGCTGCTCGCGGACTTCCCCGTCCTGGTCCTCGACGAGCCGGCCGAGCACCTCGACCTGGCGACGGCGGACGCGCTGACGGCGGACCTGCTCGCAGCGACCGAGGGCCGCACCACCGTACTGATCACGCACCGGCTGGCCGGTCTGGAGGCCGTCGACGAAGTGCTCGTACTGGACCGCGGAGAGGTCGTCCAGCGGGGCGGTTACGCGGAGCTGGCCGCCGAGGACGGGCCGCTGCGGCGACTGCTGGAACGGGAGAGTGCGGCGGACCGGACGCCGGCCGACTTTCCCCAGTAAAAGGGACTAACTAGGCTCAAGGGCATGTCAGCGCAGGAGTCGCAGCAATCGCCGGACGCATCACCCGGGACGCCGGACCCGCTGGAGGCCGCCACCCAGGCCACCAGGAGTCTGCAAGGCCTGTCCACCGAGCTCACCGCCCGGGTCCCCCAACTGCTGGAGGCGATGAGGTCGGTCGGCACGGGTCTCGAGCTGCACTCCACGCTGGACCGCATCTGCGAGACGGCGGCCGAGCTCGCGGACGCCCGCTACGCGGCGATCGGCGTCGTCGACACGGAGGGCCGGGGCCTCTCGGACTTCGTCACCTTCGGGATCGGTCCCGAGCCGGCCCGGAAGATCGGCCACCGTCCGGACGGGAAGCGGGGCCTGCTGGGGGCACTGATCTCCCACCCCGACACGGTGCACCTCGCCGATCTCACCAAGGATCCGCGCTCGGCCGGCTTTCCGAAGCACCACCCGCCCATGAAGACCTTCCTCGGCGTCCCGATCCGGGTGCAGGGGGAGATCTTCGGGAATCTGTACCTCGCCGAGAAGAACGGCGGCGGCGAGTTCAACGACTACGACGTCCACATGGTCCGGGTGCTGGCCACCGAGGCGGGCATCGCCATCGGCAACGCCCGGCTGTACGAGGCCGCCACCCAGCGCGAACGCTGGATCGACGGCTCGGTGGCCGTCACCACGGCACTGCTGTCCGGCGGGGACGCGGATGACGCCCTCGCGGTGGTGGCGGAGCAGGCCCGACGCCTGGCCGACTCCTCCGCGGGAATCGTCATGCTTCCGGCCGAGGACGGTGGGATGGAGATCGTCGCGGTCTCCGCCGACAACCCGGCCACCTCCCTCGGCGTGGTGATCCCGGCCGAAAGCCCGGTGGTGGACAAGCTGCTCCAGGGCGAGGCCGTCTTCGTGGACGACGCGGCTGCCGACCCGCGCATGATCAGCAAGCTGACCAGCCAGTACGGACCCTGCATGATGCTGCCCCTGCACAGCGGCGGGCGGGTTCTCGGGGCGCTGGTGACGCCCCGGGCCCGCGGGCAGCGGCCGTTCACCGAGGCCGAGCGGACCCTGGCCACGCAGTTCGCCTCGCAGGCGGCGCTCGCGCTGATGATGGCCGAGGCGCAGCGCGACCGGGAGCGGCTCGCCGTGTTCGAGGACCGCGACCGCATCGCGCGCGATCTGCACGACCTGGTCATCCAGCGGCTGTTCGCCACCGGGATGATGCTGGAAGGAGCCCAGCGCCGGTCGGTCGTCCCGGAGGTCCGCGACGGCGTGGGCAAGGCCGTGGACGAGCTGGACGTGACCATCCAGGAGATCCGCACGGCGATCTTCGCGCTCCAGCAGGGCCCGGCGGAGGCGCCGTCGGGGCTGCGCACCCGGGTGCTGCGGGAGATCAACATGGCGGCGGTGCCGCTGGGCTTCAAGCCCGCGCACCGTTTCCTCGGACCGATCGACGCCGTCGTCGGCGAGCTGGTCGGCAAGAACCTGATCGCGGCGCTCCGAGAGGCCCTGTCCAATGCCTTCCGGCATGCGGAGGCGTCCCGGATCGAAGTCGTCGTGGACTCCACGATCGCGCTGGCCGACGGGCGGCCGGGCGTGCGCCTGGAGGTCGCCGACGACGGGGTGGGCATTCCGGACGGCGGCCGCCGCAGCGGTCTGCGCAACCTCCGGCGACGGGCGGAGTCGCTGGGCGGCGCGAGTTCCTACGGCCCCGGCATCGGTGAGGACGGTGGCGGCACCACCCTGCTGTGGGAGGCCCCGCTCTAGACCGGGTCCGGTATGTGCCCTTCCGGAGCGGTGTGCCCTTCCAGAGCGGTGTGCCGTTCCAGACCGGGTGACGCGATCAGACGTTCTGCTGCTCCGCCGCCGCGATGGCCGCGATGCGCTCGGCGAGGATCCGCTCGATGACGACGGCGACCCCGTCCTCGTTGTTCGCGGTCGTACGACCGGACGCGGCGGCGATCACGTCCGGGTGGGCGTTGCCCATGGCGTACGAGGTGCCCGCCCAGCCGAGCATCTCCACGTCGTTCGGCATGTCGCCGAAGGCGACGACCTCTGCCGGGGTGATACCCCGTTCGGCGCAGCACAGGGCCAGGGTGCTGGCCTTGGAGACGCCCTGGCCGCTGATCTCCAACAGGGAGGTCGGGCTGGAGCGGGTGATGGACGCGTACGCGCCGGCGGCGGAGCGGGCCAGCTTCAGGAACGCGTCAGGGGCGAGTTCGGTGTGGTGCGCGAGCAGCTTGAGCACGGGTGCGGCGCTGTCGTCCGTGTCCTCGTACAGGAGCTTCTCGGCGGTGGCGATCTTCGCACCGGGGTCCTGGAAGAACGGCGGGTACTCGGGCTCGTAGTTGATGCCGGTGGTCAGTTCGACCGCGAAGGACGTGCCGGGTGCGGCGGCCCGCAGGGCCTCTACGACAGAGTGGGCTGCCTCCCGGGGAAGGGCCCTGACCTGGACGAACTCCGGCCCCCCGTGGAGGTCGACCACCGCCGCGCCGTTGGCGCAGATCGCGAGTCCGTGACCGTGGACGTGGTCGCTGACCACCCCCATCCACCGCGCCGGGCGTCCGGTCACGAAGAACACCTCGATCCCGGCCTCCTCCGCGGCGGCGAGCGCGGCGACGGTACGCGGCGAGAGCGACTTGTCGTCGCGCAGCAGCGTGCCGTCGAGATCGGTGGCGATCAGCCGGGGTGCGGGGGTGGGCCCTTCCGGGCACTGGGGAGCCGAGGTCACGGCTCCATCTTCGCCCATGGTCCCGAGCGGACGGACCATGATCGGAAGGTCGCGCCGGGGCGGCCCGACGTTTCACGTGAAACATCGGTGCCGCGGTCGTGTTTCACGTGAAACACGACGGGTCTACCGAGGCGGGGTCCACTGGCCGGAGACGTGCGGGCGTCGTGTCCGGCCCCGTAGGCTCGATCGCATGAGTCTGCGTCTGAGTACGGTGATCCTTCCGGTACGTCGATGGCACGAGGGCGGCCGCGACCAGTGGCAGCGGGCAGAGCGCCTCGGGTTCCACACCGCCTACACCTACGACCACCTCTCCTGGCGGGGCTTCCGGGACCTTCCGTGGTTCGGCGCGGTGCCCACCCTGACCGCGGCCGCCGCGGTGACCGAGCGGATCCGGCTGGGGACGCTCGTCACCTCCCCGAACTTCCGCCACCCGGTGACCCTCGCCAAGGACCTCATCAGCCTGGACGACGTCTCCGCCGGGCGGGTCACCCTCGGCATCGGTGCGGGCGGCAACGGCTTCGACGCGACCGCTCTGGGGCAGGAAGCCTGGACCTCGCGCGAACGGGCCGACCGCTTCGCCGAGTTCGTGGCACTGCTGGACCGACTGCTGACCGAGGGGGCGGTCAGTGAACGCGGAGCGTTCTACTCGGCCGAGGAAGCCCGCAACATCCCCGGCTGCGTGCAGTCGCCCCGGCTGCCGTTCGCGGTCGCCGCGACCGGGCCCCGCGGGCTGAAGCTCGCCGCCCGGTACGGGCAGGCGTGGGTGACCACCGGAGACCCGAAGCTCTTCGAGGAGGGGACCCCCGAGCAGTCGCTGGAGGCCCTTCGCGGGCAGGCGGGACGGCTCGACGAGGCCTTGTCGGAGGCCGGGCGGAAGCCCGACTCCATCGAGAGGATCCTGCTGACCGGATTCACGCCCGAGCGCAGCACGCTGCTGGAGTCCGTGGACGCGTTCGTCGACTTCGCGGGCCGGCACCGGGAGCTGGGCTTCACGGAGCTGGTGATCCACGCGCCGATCCCCGGATCCGAGTTCGCCGCCGACGAGACCGTCTTCGAACGGATCGCGACCGAGGCCCCGGCTCAGCTGGACGGCTGAACTCCTCCACCGGCGCCGCACCTCCCGAGGAGCGGCGCCGGCGCCGGGTTCAGTTCGCCAACTGCCTCATCAGGTGCTCCGCCGAGGGCAGCAGCCAGTCGGGCACGGCGTCCTCGGGCCAGGCGCGCACCTCGTCGACCAGGGCCGAGACCCGGGCGGCGCCGGCTTCGGGGCGGCCCCGCTCCTGCTCCGTCCAGGCGGCGTTGTTCAGACACTGGAACCGGTCCCGCAGGTGGTCCGGTCCGAGCTCCGCGTAGAGCGCCGCGGCCCGGTCCCACAGCTCGATCTCCTCGACGCGCAGGGCCTCGACCCGTTCGTCGCCCAGCTTCTCCGCGGCCCCGGGGCGGTCGGCGGAACCGTCCGCCGTGGTGTCCTCCCCGGTGACGGCGTCGTCCTCCGTGTCGTCGTCCGCCGCGTCCTCGCTGACACGGCGGTCCAGTACCTGCGCGAGCTGGTGCCAGGTCTGGGCGAGTTCCGACCTCAGTTCCCGGTCGTCCGGGTCGGAGGCCAGGGCCGTCTCCAGGACCCCCGCGGCTCCGTCCATCAGCTTGCGCGCCCGGGTCACCGCCGCGTCGGTGACCTCCTCGCGCAGGCCCAGCCAGGCCAGGGACCGCAGGACGCGGACCTCCGGGACGGGAGCGTCCCCGGTCAGGCGGTACAGGTCCAGGGCCCGCTCGTAGGCGGCGGTCGCCTGGGCGGCCAGTCCCGCGCCGGCGAGGGCCTCCGCGGCCGAGTGAGCCAGGTGTGCCTGGGGGCGCGGGTTCTCCCAGTCCTTGGCCGCCTCCGCCGCCAGCAGGTACTGCTCCGCCGCGGGACGGGAATCGCCGAGCTCGCGCAGGAGATCGCCCAGGAACTCCCGGCCGGACACGACCTGTTCCTCTCCGTGCTCCAGCAGGTCGGGCAGAGCCGACTGCAGCACCTCGGCCGCCTCGGCGGTGCGGCCGTCCCGCGCGTACGCCCGCGCCAGCATCAGCCGCGCCTGGGCTCCGCCGTCGGCGGCGAGCCCGGCCTGGTCGAACCAGTGGGCCCCGGACAGGGCGTGCTCGGCCGCCTCCCGTACCGCGTCGCCGCGGCGCAGCAGGACGTCCGCGAGGGTCAGCCGGACGGCGCCCTGCGCCTCGGCGTCGGTGACCTCGGAGGCGTGCTCCAGGCCCGACCGCGCGGCGGCCTCCGCCTCCTCCGGCCGGCCGAGCGACATCAGCACCCCCGCCCGCAGCGACAGCGGATCCACCGCCTGCCAGGGACGACCGGCCGCGACCGCCCGCTCCGCGGCGGTGGCCAGCAGCACCACGGCCCGGTCGGGGTCGCCCTGGGACAGGGCGAGGCGGCCCAGCATCTCCTCCGCCTCCGCGGCGAGGTCGGGCACCGTACCGGCGTAGGCGGCGACGAAGTCCGCCAGCTCCGCCACGACCTCGCCGTGGCCGTGGTCGTGTGCGCCGTCGTGGCCGTGGTCGTGGTCGTGGGGCGCATCGAGCGAGCGGAGGTAGGACTCCACGCGTATCACCGAAAGCTCCACCAGAGCGATCCGGCGGGTCCGCGACGGTTCGGCGGGGTCGAGCGCCTCCGCTGCCCGGGCCGCCACCCGGAACAGCGCCCGGATCTCTGCGGGCGTCGCCCCGGACCGGGCGGCCACGCCGGCCAGCCGCAGCTCCGCCAGCGCGGCGCGCTCCGCCCGCCCCAGTGCCAGGTAGGTGTCCCGCACCGCCGTCAGGAGGCCGGGGGCGTCCTCGTCCCCGTTCCGTGCAGCCGCCAGGGCCCGCTGGTCCGCCAGGTCGGCCGAGACCATGGGATCGGGCTCCGGCCGCGCGTCCAGCCGTACGCCGACCTCCGCCCACAGCGCGTCGGTGCCCGGGTGCCCCAGGTCGCGGGCGTGACGGGCACGATCGACCAGCTCTTCGAAGCCGGACGCGGTGACGGACGCCGTTTCGGACGCGGCGGCATGCGGCTTCCGGGCGGGGGCCGGAGCGGTCGCCGCCCCGTCGCGCGGCAGCGCCGCGCTGCGCACCCCCAACGGGAGTACCCCGAGCAGCGGTTCGCGCCCGATCCGCGCCAGGAAGCGGTCCGAGATCCGACCGGTGCCGTTGCGGGTGTCGAAGCGCCGGGCGATGTCGAGGCAGCCCGCGTACAGGACCGCGTACAGCTCGGAGACCGTGCGCGGGGCGCCCTCGTACGGGACGGCGGGACTCCCGCCGTGTCCCAGCTCCTCCAGCCGGTGCAGCAGGACCAGAATGCCTCCGTGGAACGCGAGTTGATCGTCGACGTTGGCGAGCGGTCCGACGTGCACCGCGTGCTCGGCCAGGATCTCCAGGCCACGGGACTCGTTCCCGGTGAGGGCGCAGAACTCGATGTGCTTGCCGATCGTCGGCAGCAGGCTCTCGTTGCCGCGGGCCATGCGGTAGCCGCGCAGGTGGTGGGAGCGTGCCTCGTCGGCCCGGCCGAGCCGGAGCAGCGGCACCAGCGAGGTGGCCAGGACCCGGTGCGGTTCCTCCGCGCAGGTCAGTTCACCCGCCAGTACCGGCTTCCAGAGCTCCAGGGCCTCGGCGTCGTCGTCGTGCAGGACGGCGTACTGCCCCTGGCTGTTGAGCTCGCAGGCCTGACAGTCGCTCATGTCGTCGCGTTCCGCCGCCAGCCAGCGTCCGAAGGCCCGCTCGGCGCGTTCGTCGTCACCGGTCGCGTGGGCGAGCCAGAGTTCGGCCTCGCGCACGGGCCGCTCGCTGTAACCCGCGACCCGGTAGCGCCGCTCCATCTCGTCCAGCCAGCCGGCGGCCGACTCCAGCGGGATGTCCGGGGAGTCGGAGATCGCCGAGGCCACCCACTTGAACTGCCAGAACAGCGAGTGCGCCTCCCACTCGGAGAAGGCGGCCGGGTCCTTGTCGTACTCCTGGAGCAGCCGGGCGAAGGGCACCAGGATCTTCGACGACTCGGCGCTGTACAGGTAGGCGTTGATCAGGTTGTCGAGCGTCTCGCGGAACAGGGCCCGGTCGCCGCTCGCCTCCGCTGCCCCGGCCAGGGCCTCGGCGTGCGCGTTGCGCGCGGAGCCGTTCGGCGTTTCGCGGTTCTGGGCCAGCCCCTGCTCGATCTCTTCACGGGTCGTCGTCACTTCTGGTCCTCCGCGGCGTCGGTGGAGTGGGTCGCCCATTCCAGGAGCCCGAGGAAGGCCCGGTTGAGCAGGGTGGAGTCGGCGGGGCGCAGCGGCCGCTGGGACATCAGCAGGGCCTGTCCGTACAGCGACTCGACCGCGGTGCCGGTCAGTTCCCCGTCGGGGAGGGTGGAGATCCGGCGGACCAGCGGGTTGTTGTGGTTGAGGACCAGCCGGGCCCGGGGTGCGGAGCCCCGCAGCGCCCCGAGGATGCCGCTCCACAACGAGTCTGCGCTCTCCAGTGCGGCGGTCCGGTCGCGCTCCTGCCGCGCCTGGCGGTCGTCGAGGTAGAGCGCGGGCACGGAGACGGGCTGGAAGGCGCGCAGCACCACGTCGCAGCCCAGGGGTTCCAGGCGGGTGCGCGCGGTGGCCAGGAAGGGGGCCAGCGCCAGTTCGGCGGAGGTCGGCACCTGGTCGAGGCGTTCGGTGACGGCTCCGGCGTCCAGCTCGGTGACCTTGAGCGCGGGGCGTACGGAGGGCATGAGGGCCAGCAGGTCCGCGTCGTAGGTATAGCCGGCGTTGATGACGCCGAGGCCGTGGGCCGCGGCGATCGGCGCGATCTGCCGGAACTCCTCGACGGTGCGCGTGAAGTGGATCTCCGTGTGGGCGGCCGTGAACTCGACGAGGCTCATGGAGCCGTCGCTGGTCTCGAACGGCAGCCACGGCAGCATCAGCGCGAGCAGCTCGGAGTCGTGGCGCGCCATGGACTTCACGCCGAGGTGGTGGACGCGCAGGAAGGCGGCCAGGCGCTCCGGGTCGCTCGCCGCGAGCTCGGCGAGCCAGCCGCGGATGCGGGTGCCGAGGGCGTCCCGTACGGCGGAGAGGGTCTCGTCGTCGTAGAGGTTCTCGCGGGACGCGGTTGGCCGCAACGTGTCCGTGTCGAGGACGGCTCGGACGAAGAACGCCCAGTCCGGCAGCAGGTTGTCGGCGCGGTCGGTCAGCAGCATGCCCTTGAGATGGACGCGGTGTCCGGCCCGGTGGGCGGGACTGGTCGGTTCGGGCAGGACGTACGCCACTCCGCGCACCCCGGCCACCGGCAGGTCGAGGTCGATGGTGTCGAGCGGGGTGAAGCCGAAGAGGCCCGCGCAGTGCCCGGCAAGCGCGACGCGGCGCGCGACCGGGGTCGGGAAGGGGCGGTCCCACACGGCGGGGCGATCGGTGACGGGGCGGGGCTCGCCGCCGAGGCCGTCGTCGAAGGTTATGTCGTAGGGCAGCAGGGAGCCGTAGTCGCGGGCCAGCTGCTCCACCTTGTCCGGGACGGTCCATTCGGCGGCGCCGGGCCGGGCCTCCAGGACCACCGTGGTGCCGGGCTCGGGGCGGGCGGAGCGGGGCAGCTCGCGGATGGTGTAGGAGCCGTCGTCCGTGGCCAGCCATTCGACCGGCGCGGCCTGCGGGTCGCGGGCGGACCGGGTGACGACGCGGATCTGGCGGGCCACGACGAAGCAGGCGAGCAGGCCGATGCCGAACTGGCCGAGGAACTCCCGGCGCGTGGCCTCCAGTCCGTGCTCGCCGCCCCGCTTGGAGCTGCGGCCGATGGTGGCCAGGAGGGAGTGGGCCTCGTCGGAGGTCAGGCCGATTCCGCTGTCCTCGATGGTCACGCGCCCCTCGGACGCCGACAGCCGGATGCGGACCTCCGCCTCCGGGTCGAGGGCGTTGCGGGCGGTGACCGCGTCCACGGCGTTCTGCAGCAGCTCGCGGACGTACACACGCGGACTGGAGTAGAGGTGGTGGGACAGGAGGTCGACCAGACCGCGCAGGTCGACCTGGAAGCTGTGGGGCGCGGACGGGTCCGCGGGCGGGGCCTCGGACGAGGAGGGCGGCGTGGACGGGGACGTGGACGTCATAAGGCGTCACCTCGCGTGCTTTCAGGGGTGGTTCGGCGATCGCGAGGTTCCCCCCTCACGGATCCCGGAGTGGGAACAGAGTAGGGGGATGATCTGACAATTCCCCGGTGTTTTCCCTCCGGGACAGTGCTACTGAAAACGCAGGAAGTCCGGCGGAACGGCCTCTACCAGCCACACGCCGTTGGCGCTGATCCGGAAGACGTGCCCGGCCGCGCGCATCGCCCCCGCGTCCACGCTCAGCACGACGGGCCGACCGCGGCGTGCGCCGACCCGGGTCGCCGTCTCCCGGTCGGGCGACAGGTGGACGTGGTGGCGGGCCATCGGGCGCAGGCCCTCGGCGCGGATCGCGTCCAGGGCTGCGGCGACGGTGCCGTGGTAGAGGTACGCGGGCGGCTCCGCCTCCGGCAGGTCCAGGTCCACGGCGACGGTGTGCCCCTGGCTGGCCCGGATGCGGGTGCCCTCGACGGCGAACCGCTGCTTGTCGTTGGCGGCCACGACGTGGTCGAGCTCGGCGCGGCTGATGGCGAAGTGATGGTCGGCGGCCGCGCGCAGCAGGTCGTCGATCTCCACCCACCCGTGCGGGTCGAGCACCAGTCCGATCCGTTCAGGCTGGTGCCGGAGGTGTTTCGAGACGTATTTGGACACCTTCACGGTGCGTCTGTCATCCATGGCCCCAGGGTGCCCGGTCGGGCGCCGCTCCGGCAGTGAATTTCGCGGCGGCGACAGGAGTGGACACCCTCTATCACGATTCCAAGATACGGAATATATTTTCCGCTGACACCTCTGTCCAAGGGGAGAAACCATGACAGCCCAGACCTCTCTTCCACGCCGTGCGGCTGCCGAACTGATCGGCACCGCCGGTCTGCTCGTGGTCGTGGTCGGTTCCGGAATCCAGGCCGCCGAGCTCAGTCGCGACGCCGGTGTCGCCCTCATCGCCAACTCGCTCGCCTCGGCCATCGGCCTCGGGCTGATCATCACGCTCTTCGGTCCGCTGTCCGGAGCCCACCTCAACCCGGTGGTCACCCTCACCTCCTGGTGGGCGCGGCGCACCGGCGGTGAAGGGCTCGGCGGGCGGGAGGCGCTCGTCTACGCCGCGGCCCAGACGGCCGGGGCCATCGGCGGCGCCGTCCTCGCGGAGACCATGTTCGGGCGGACCCCGGGCGCGTTCGCCACCCAGGTCCGCGACGGCGGCCATCTGCTGGTCGGCGAGGTCGTGGCCACCGCCGGGCTGGTCCTCGTCATCCAGGGCCTCGGGCGCATCGGGCGCGCAGGGCTCGTACCGGCCGCCGTCGCCGCGTACATCGCCGCCGCGATCTGGTTCACCTCGTCCGGCTCCTTCGCCAACCCGGCCGGCACCATCGGGCGCAGCTTCAGCGACTCCTTCACGGGCATCGCCCCGCAGTCGCTGCCGGGTTTCGTCGCGGCCCAGTTGCTCGGCGGGGCGGTCGGCCTGGCCCTCGCGGCCCTGCTGTACGGAGGTACCCGTGCCGGGAGCGCGGGCGTAGCCGCGGCGGAGGAGGCTCCGGTCGCCGGTGTGCCGGTCGCCGTCACGCCGATTGCCGTGGCGCCCGTCGTGGTGGACGTGGTGGTGGACGTCCCGGTGGCGAGGGAGGCGGTGGGCGAGTCCCCGTCCGGGACCGGAGCGGGGGAGGGTGCGGCCACCGGCAAGGTGGCGTACGAGACCATTGGTTGAGAAATGGTCCAGCCGGAACCCTGTTGCCCACAGGAAGAGCCGGTTGTCCACAGCCGTTTGGGCATGTTTTGACGGCAAACGCGTGATTGCCCTGTGGACTACCGGCCGATCGGTACCGGGCGCCGCGGGCGGAGCACCGGGCACCGCGTGCCGAGCCCCACTCGGTGCCGCCGGTCGATCGGCAGCCGACTCTACCGTTCGCCCCGGCGGGCCAGATCGTTCATCGTCCGGGCCTGCAGCTCCCGCTCCGTCGCGGCCCGGACGAACTCCGCCACGTGCTCGGCGCCCACCAGCTCCTGCACCGCTCGCACCGTGCCGGCCGGCAGGGCCACCGGTGACGGTCCCGTCTGCTGAGGAGCGCCGGGCGCCCCGAGGTGCTGCTGCAGATGGCGCGTCGCGAAGAGCCGCATCGCCCGCGCCAGTTCGGCATCGACCGTCTGCTGGGCCAGCGGCCGCAGCCGCCGCACCATCGTGGCGGCTTCGGCCGCGTCGGCGTCCGTGGGCGGCACCTCGCCGAGATAGCGGGCGAAGACGTGCTCGGTGGTGAACTCCAGGAACCGCGAGGCGATGTGTTCCACCTGCCCCCGCAGCTCGCGCAGGTGCCCGGTGATCGCCGCCAGCGGCACGCCGGCCGCGTACAGCTCGGCGGCCACCGCCAGCTCCTGCGGGGAGGGCACCAGGAACTGGTCCGGCCGGTCGGGGATGCGCTCCAGCACCCCCAGCTCGCAGGCCTCGCCCACCGCGTCGTCGTCCGGCCTGCCGCCGAACCGCTCGTTCAGCTCCTCCCGGGATATCCGCGCCGCCTCCTCGTCCGTCCACGGCCCGTGCACCTCGGCGACCAGCCCCAGGACGCCGCCGAGCCCGCGTCCGGCGTCCCAGGCCTCCAGCAGTTCCTTGATGGAGGCCAGCGTGTAGCCGCGGTCCAGCAGGTCCGCGATCTGGCGCAGGCGCGCCAGGTGCGTGTCCCGGTAGACGTTGGAGCGGCCCCGCCGCTCCGGCTTCGGCAGCAGACCGCGGTCCTGGTACGCCCTGATCGTGCGCACCGTGGCCCCGCTGTGGTGCGCCAGATCCTCGATCCGGTACTCGGCTACCGTCTGCTCGGACAATCCCGGCTCCCTACGACATCGCGGCTCGGCCGACCGTACCCGCTGTGGTCCGGGCGGCGGGCGAGGCCGCGAGGTACCCGACCGCCCTGCGCAGCGAGCCCTCCTGCGAGGGATGGTACGACCGCCGGAAGGAGCGGGGTATGGCCGTGCCGAGCTCTCTCCACGCGGGCAGCAGTCCCTTGGCCACCGCCCGGTGGTGGCCGCCGAGCGAACAGCGCGTCCGTCCGCCCGTCCCGGGGTCGTTGCGCATGAGGTACGAGGCACCCCACACCCCCAGTCAGGCGAGCACCGGCGCGACCACGGCCATCCCCTCGATCCGCCGCGCGCAGCAGTCGAAGGCCACCCGCCGCGGACCGATCGGGTACGGGTACGGATCCGCGCGCGGGCCACCGCCCGGGTTCACAGCGGGGGCTCCAGCTTCGCGATGGCCCGCAGGGTGCGCGGGGCGAAGCGGGACATCCACAGGGCCCCCTTGGACTCGGGGGTCACCGGTACCACGGCCTCGTTGCGGACCACGGCCCGCAGGATCGCGTCGGCGACCTTCTCCGGCGGGAAGTTGCGCAGGCCGTACAGGCGCGAGGAGCGTTCCTGGCGGCGCTTCTCCTCGGTCTCGTCCACCCCGGCGAAGCGCGAGGTGGCGGTGATGTTGGTGTTGACGATGCCGGGGCAGATGGCGGAGACGCCGATCGACTTCGACGCCAGCTCCGCGCGCAGGCACTGCGACAGCATCAATACCGCGGCCTTCGAGGTGCTGTAGGCGGGAAGGGTCTTCGACGGCAGGTACGCGGCGGCGGAGGCGGTGTTGACGATGTGTCCGCCCTGGCCACGCTCGGCCATCTGCCGGCCGAGGATCCGGCAGCCGTGAATGACGCCCCACAGGTTGACGTCGAGGACCTTCTTCCAGTCCTCGGCGCTCGTGTCGAGGAAGGCTCCGGACAGTCCGATTCCGGCGTTGTTCACCAGGACGTCCACGATCCCGTACTCGGCGGCGACCTTCGCCGCGAGCTTCTCCATCGCCTGCTCGTCGCTGACGTCCACGCATTCGCCCCAGGCCTCGGGGGCTCCGACGAGCCGGGCCATCTCGGCCGTGCGCGCCGCGCCCTCGCCGTCCCGGTCCACGGCCACGACCCGGGCACCCGCCTCGGCGAACGCGAAGGCGGTGGCCCGGCCGATGCCGCTGGCCGCGCCGGTCACCAGGACGAGCTGCCCGCCGAAGCGGTCCGCGTACCGGCCCGGAGCCCGCAGCTCCGGGGCCCGCGCGGCCGGCTCCTCCCGGGAGGTGACGAAGTCGGTGATCCAGGCGGCGAGCTGGTCCGGCCGGGTCCGGGGCACCCAGTGCTTGGCGGGGAGGGTCCGCCGGACCAGATCCGGGGCCCACCGCTCCAGGTCGTCGTAGAGCCGCTCGGACAGGAAGGCGTCCCCGGTCGGGGTGATCAGCTGCACCGGTACGTGCGCGTAGGCGTCGGCGCGCGGGCGGCGCAGCCGGGGCCGGACGTTGTCGCGGTAGAGCCAGGCTCCGTGCGCCGCGTCCGTGGGCAGCGACGCCGTGGGGTAGGACCCGGCCGGGACCTTCTCGACGCGCTGGAGGATGGCCGGCCAGCGCTTGCCGAGCGGCCCGCGCCAGGCGAGCTCCGGGAGCACCGGGGTGTGCAGCATGTACACGTACCAGGACTTGGCGCCCTGGCTGAGCAGCTGCGCCGCCCGGCGCGGGGTGGGCCGGGCCATCCGCTTCTTGATCCAGTGCCCGAAGTGGTCCAGGGAGGGCCCCGACATCGAGGTGAAGGAGGCGATCCGGCCCTCGGTGCGGGCGACCGTCGCGAACTCCCAGCCCTGTACGGAGCCCCAGTCGTGGCCGACCAGGTGCACCGGCCGGTCCGGGCTGACCGCGTCGACGACGGCCAGGAAGTCGTCCGTCAGCTTCTCCAGGGTGAACCCGCCGCGCAACGGTTGCGGCGCGGTGGAGCGCCCGTGGCCGCGTACGTCGTACAGCACCACGTGGAAGCGCGTTGCGAGCCGCTCCGCGACCTCCGACCAGACCTCCTTGCTGTCCGGGTAGCCGTGCACCAGCACGACGGTCGGCCGGCCCGCCTCGCCGAGTTCGGCGACGCACAGCTCGACGCCGCCGGTGCTCACCCGGCGCTCGCGCGCGCCTGCCAGTCCCGCCGGTCCTGTCCCGCTCGTCCCGCTCATGCCGCCTTCTCCTCAGCCCAGCGCCGCACGTGCGGCAGATCGTCGTCCAGCCAGAACGCACTTTCCCCGGGGTCCCGGGAATCGGTGACCACCAGGATCTCCTCGAACTTCGCCCCGGTGCCCCGGAAGCCCAGGTGCGGCTCCACCGCCCACAGACCGGGCTGCGGCGGATGGTCGGAGAAGCGGTACGGGCTCCACAGCGGGGACCAGCCCTCACGGTGCCCGTGCAGGGCGTCGCCTGCCAGCCCCTTCAGGGACTGGGTGCCGAATCCGAACGCGGTGGGCGACCAGCGCCGCTCCTTGACCCGGTCGATCTTGTGCGCGATCACGCCGAAGGGATAGGCGCGGTGCCGGTTGGCATAGCCCTGGCGCGTCATCAGCCGCTCGACGTTCTCGTAGATCTCGCGCAGGGGGCGGCGCTCGCGCACCTGCTCCAGGATCAGCACGCGGTGTGCGTGCAGATCGGACATCAGTCGGTCCTGGACCGGGTTCAGCCCGAGGCTGCCCGAGTAGCCGACGTCGGCCGCGTAGCCCTTGAAGACCGGCGCCATGTCGAGGATGAACGGCATCCCCGGCTCCAGCCTCCGGTTCGTCGGGAAGAACTGCAGCGGGATCCTGAAGTTCGCGAAGGCGGTGCGGTCGCCGAACCAGGCGAAGGGCAGGTGGAACCAGTCCCGCACGCCCCGCTCGCGCAGCCATTCGCGCTGCATCCGCGCGGCTTCCCGCTCGGTCACCCCGGGTCGCAGCTGCGCGGCGACGGCCTCCGCGCACGCGTACGAGAGCCGTTGCACTTCCCTGAACCCGCGCAGTTCGGGGGTGAGTTGCGCGGTGCGTTGCTTGGTGTCCCCAGCCATGCCAGCAGTCCGTCCCTGTAGCCGTACGCGCCCGTAACTTGACACTGATGAATGTGACAATGACTGGAGATCACGTCAAGGCCCGTGCACGGACCTGTGGACAAACTTGTCCGGGTCACATCAGCCTCCAGTACGGGCATGTACGCCTGAAGGCGGAGACCGGAGCCAGCTCAAGGTCTGACGATTCGCGGGGCCCGGACCACTAACGTCGAACCCGTGACTGTCATCGCGACCGAAAGCCTGAGCAAGCGGTACCCCCGAGTGACCGCCCTCGACCGGCTCTCCCTGGACATCGGGCCTGGTGTGACCGGCCTCGTGGGTGCCAACGGAGCCGGCAAGTCCACGCTGATCAAGATTCTGCTGGGACTGTCCCCCGCCACCGAGGGCAGTGCCGCCGTGCTCGGCCTCGACGTCACCACGCATGGCAGCGCCATCCGTGAACGCGTCGGCTACATGCCCGAGCACGACTGCCTGCCACCCGACGTCTCGGCCACCGAGTTCGTCGTTCACATGGCCCGCATGTCCGGCCTCCCGCCGACCGCCGCCCGCGAACGCACGGCCGACACCCTGCGCCACGTCGGACTGTACGAGGAGCGCTACCGCCCCATCGGGGGCTACTCCACCGGCATGAAGCAGCGCGTCAAGCTCGCGCAGGCGCTCGTCCACGACCCGCAGCTGGTCCTCCTCGACGAGCCCACCAACGGCCTCGACCCCGTCGGCCGTGACGAGATGCTCGGACTCATCCGCCGCATCTACACGGACTTCGGCATCTCCGTCCTGGTCACCTCCCACCTCCTCGGAGAGCTGGAGCGGACCTGCGACCACGTCGTGGTCGTCGACGGCGGCAAGCTGCTGCGCTCCAGTTCCACCAGCGACTTCACCCAGAGCACCGCGACCCTCGCGATCGAGGTGACCGACTCGGACGAGCACCCGGACGGCACCGCCGCCCTGCGCAAGGCGCTCACCGAGGTGGGGCTCACCCTCCACGCGGGAGAGGAGCAGGGCCTGCCGGGCGCCGGCCACGTCCTGCTCGTGGAGGCCGCCGGCGAGCAGACCTACGACACCGTCCGCGACACCGTCGCCGATCTGGGCCTCGGTCTGGTCCGCATGGAGCAGCGCCGCCACCACATCGCGGAGGTCTTCCGCGACAACGACCAGCCCGTCCACACCGCCCAGAAGAAGGGAGCCGGTTCCGATGGCGCCTGACACCTCGACCCAGATCCACAACATCGGCTACCGGTCCTACGACGGGCCGCGGCTCGGTCGCTCCTACGCCCGCAAGTCGCTGTTCTCCCAGTCCCTGCGCGGCGCGTACGGGCTCGGCCGCTCCGCCAAGTCCAAGGTCCTGCCGATGATCCTCTTCGCGGTGATGTGCGTTCCCGCGCTGATCCTCGTCGCGGTGGCCATCACCGTCCCCGGCAGCACCGACCTGCCGATCAAGTACACGACGTACGCCCTGACCACCCAAGTGATCATCGGGCTCTTCCTCGCCTCCCAGGCGCCCCAGTCGGTCTCGCGCGACCTGCGCTTCAAGACCGTGCCGCTGTACTTCTCGCGGCCGATCGAGCGCGTCGACTACGTCGTCGCGAAGTTCGCGGCCATGGCCTCGGCCCTGTTCATCCTCACCGCCACGCCGCTGCTGATCATGTGGATCGGCTCGCTGCTGGCCAAGTTCGACTTCGGCGATCAGACCAAGGGATTCGGGCAGGGACTGGTGTCGGTACTTCTGCTGTCGCTGCTCTTCTCGGGCCTCGGCCTGATCATGGCGGCGCTCACCCCGCGCCGCGGCTTCGGAGTCGCCGCCATCATCGCCGTGCTCCTGATCCCCTACGGCGCGGTGACCGCGGTCCAGGGCATCGCCTACAGCACGGGCAACACCGGTGCCATCGACTGGATGGGCCTGTTCTCCCCGATCACCCTGATCGACGGCATCCAGACCGCGTTCCTCGGCGCCACCTCCGCCTTCCCCGGCGGTGAGGGCCCCGCGGCCGGCACCGGCTTCGTCTACCTGCTCGTCGCCCTCGGCCTCATCGTCGGCTCCTACGCCGCTCTGATGGCCCGCTACCGGAAGGCCGGGCTGTGACCATCATCGACATCGACCACACGTCCCGCTGGTTCGGGAACGTCGTCGCCGTCAACGACGTGACCATGCGCATCGGTCCGGGCGTCACCGGGCTGCTGGGTCCCAACGGCGCCGGCAAGTCCACGCTCATCAACATGATGGGCGGCTTCCTGGCCCCGTCCACGGGCACGGTCACGATCGACGGAACGCAGATCTGGCGCAACGAACAGGTCTACAAGCAGATCGGCGTCGTGCCCGAGCGCGAGGCCATGTACGACTTCCTCACCGGCCGCGAGTTCGTCGTCGCCAACGCCGAACTGCACGGGCTCGACGACGCGGCCGCCCGGCGGGCACTGGCCACCGTCGAGATGGAGTACGCCCAGGACCGCAAGATCTCCACGTACTCCAAGGGCATGCGCCAGCGCGTGAAGATGGCCTCCGCACTGGTCCACGACCCGGCCGTGCTGCTCCTCGACGAGCCGTTCAACGGCATGGACCCCCGCCAGCGCATGCAGCTCATGG
This sequence comes from Streptomyces sp. NPDC048461, assembly GCF_055587105.1. Classification (NCBI taxonomy): domain Bacteria; kingdom Bacillati; phylum Actinomycetota; class Actinomycetes; order Kitasatosporales; family Streptomycetaceae; genus Streptomyces; species Streptomyces sp. NPDC048461. The sequence continues at coordinate 372,741 of NZ_JBVJGW010000004.1, forward strand.
ACCTGCTGCGGCGCATGGGTGATGCCGGCCGCACCGTGCTGTTCTCCTCGCACATCCTGGAGGAGGTCGAGCAGCTGGCCTCCCACATCGAGGTGGTCGTCGCCGGCCGGCACGCGGCCTCGGGCGACTTCCGCAAGATCCGCCGCCTGATGACGGACCGCCCCCACCGCTACCTCGTCCGATCCTCCGACGACCGGGTCCTCGCGGCGGCCCTGATCGCCGACCCGTCCACCGCCGGTATCGAGGTCGACCTGAAGGAAGGCGCCCTGCGCATCCAGGCCGTCGACTTCGGACGCTTCACGGAACTGCTGCCGCGGGTCGCCCGCGCGCACGGAATCCGGCTGCTGACGGTCTCGCCCTCCGACGAGTCCCTCGAGTCGGTCTTCTCCTACCTCGTCTCGGCCTGAAGGAGCTGGCACCCATGTACAACCCCACCGTTGCCCGGCTCACCTACCGGGCCCTGCTCGGCCGCCGCCGCGCGCTGATCCTCTTCCTCCTCCCGGCTCTGCTGATCGTCATCGCCATCGCCGTCCGTGCCCTCACCGGCGTGGACGACAAGGTGGCCGCCGACCTGCTCGGCGGCTTCGCCCTGGCGACGATGGTTCCGCTGATCGGCGTCATCGCCGGCACCGGTGCCATCGGCCCGGAGATCGACGACGGATCGATCGTCTACCTGCTCTCCAAGCCGGTGAAGCGACCGACGATCATCATGACCAAGCTGATCGTCGCCATCGCCGTCACGATGGCCTTCTCCGCGATCCCCACCCTGATCGCCGGGTTCATCCTCAACGGCAACGGCCAGCAGATCGCCATCGCCTACACGGTCGCCGCCCTCGTCGCCTCGATCGCCTACAGCGCGCTGTTCCTGCTGCTGGGCACCGTCAGCCGGCACGCGGTCGTCTTCGGCCTCGTGTACGCGCTGATCTGGGAGTCGCTCTTCGGCAGCCTCGTTTCGGGCGCCAAGACCCTCAGCGTCCAGCAGTGGGCCCTCTCCCTGGCCGAGAAGGTCGCGGGCGAGGGATACGTCGACGCCACCGTCGGCCTGCCCACCGCGGTCGTCCTGCTCGTGGTGGTCACCGTCGGGGCCACCGTCTACGCGGGTCAGAAGCTGCGCCGCCTCACGCTGGCCGGGGAGGAGTAGCACCCCCGGCCTGTCCATCGGCACACCACGGCGGACCCTGTGCCCCGCCCGGCCCACCGGCCGGGCGGGGCACAGCTGCACACGGCATCATCGGTGCATGAGCGAGCACACCGAGCCGGAGCCCTCCAGGCCCCTGCGGTCCTGGATACGCTCCTCGCCCGGAACGCACCTCTGGCTGCTGATCATCGCCGTCACCAGCATCATCGTCGTGATCGCGCCCGACCGAGTGGACCACGTCCTGCTCCACCGCCAGAGCAGCAATATCCACCAGCTCGTCCAGCATCCCGTGCGGGCGCTCCTCAGCAGCGCCTTCTGGATCGAGAACCCGGCCTCGCTCGCCCTCTACGCGCTGCTCTTCGAGGTCTTCCACGCCCCCGTCGAACGCTGGCTCGGCACCCTGCGCTGGCTCCTGATCGTCGCGACCGCCCACATCGTCGCCACCCTGGTCAGCCAGAAGGTTCTGCTGACGGCCATTCAGGACCATCGAGCCCCGCGGACCATGACCCACGTCGTCGACATCGGCGTCAGCTACGGACTCGCGGCGGCCGCGGGCGTGCTCACCTACCGGCTGCCCAGTCCGTGGAGATGGTTCTACCTCGCCGGGGTGGTGGCCTTCTTCGGACTCCCCCTCGCCACCGGCGGGACCTTCACCGACCTCGGCCACGCCATCGCCCTCGCGGTCGGCCTGCTCGCCTGGCCGCTCACCCGTAGCGTTGTTTCACGTGAAACACGGCCGGCGTTCCACGTGAAACAGGGATAGCCGAGCGTCGGGCGCCGCCTTCGCGACGCCGTGCTCCGCAGACCGCGTCCTGCCCCCGCTCCTGCCGGATTGACGGCTGATGCACGGAAATTCACTGGTACGCGGCTTGCGCCCGGGGCAGAGTGAGCCGTGCGGGGAGCAACAAGAGGTCCGGGGCAGCCACTTCGAGCGCGCCTTCGGCGCGGGCAGCCCCGGACCTCCTCCGCCGTACGTTCTAGGCGGCGCCCAGCAGGCGTTCCAGCACCACCGCGATGCCGTCCTCCTCATTGGAGGTCGTCACCTCGTCCGCCACGCTCTTCAGCTCCGGATGGGCGTTGGCCATCGCGACCCCGTGCGCGGCCCAGCCGAACATGGGGATGTCGTTGGGCATGTCGCCGAAGGCGATGGTCTCCGCGGCCTTCACGCCCAACCGGCGTGCGGCCAGTGAGAGGCCGGTGGCCTTGGTCAGGCCGAGCGGCAGGATCTCCACGACGCCCGGTCCCGCCATCACGATGTCGACCAGGCTGCCCACGGTCTGCCGCGCAGCCTTGACGAGGGCGTCGTCGTCCAGACCCGGGTGCTGGATGTACAGCTTGTTCAGCGGCGCGGTCCACACCGCGGTCGTGTCCTCCAGGTAGACGGCCGGCAGGCCCTCCTGCACCTGGTAGCCGGGTCCGATCAGGACCTCGCCGTCGACGCCGTCCCGACTGGCCGCGAGGGCCAGCGGGCCGATCTCGGCCTCTATCTTCGACAGCGCCAGACCGGCCAGCTGCCGGTCCAGGGTCACCGAGGTGAGCAGCCGGTGCGATCCCGCGTCGTAGACCTGCGCGCCCTGCCCGCACACGGCGATCCCCTGATAGCCGAGGTCGTCCAGGACGTGCCGGGTCCAGGGCACGGCCCGGCCGGTGACGATGATGTGCGCCGCACCGGCCGCCGTGGCGGCGACGAGCGCCTCGCGGGTGCGTTCCGAGACGGTGTCGTCGCCGCGCAGCAGGGTGCCGTCGAGATCCGTCGCGACGAGCTTGTACGGGAACGGGGCGGGGCTCACTTGTTGATCGGCTCCAGGACCTCGCGGCCGCCGAGGTACGGACGGAGCGCCTGGGGCACCCGTACCGAGCCGTCGGCCTGCTGGTGGTTCTCCAGGATCGCGACGATCGTGCGCGGCACGGCGCACAGGGTGCCGTTCAGCGTCGACAGCGGCTGGGTCTTCTTGCCGTCGCGGTAGCGGATCGACAGGCGGCGGGCCTGGAATCCGTCGCAGTTCGACGCGGAGGTCAACTCGCGGTACTTGCCCTGGGTCGGGATCCACGCCTCGCAGTCGAACTTGCGCGAGGCGGAGGAGCCGAGGTCACCGGTCGCGACGTCGATCACCTGGAAGGGCAGCTCCAGGCTGGTCAGCCACTGCTTCTCCCACTCCAGGAGGCGCTGGTGCTCGGCCTCGGCGTCCTCCGGTGCGACGTACGAGAACATCTCGACCTTGTCGAACTGGTGGACGCGGAAGATGCCGCGGGTGTCCTTGCCGTACGTGCCTGCCTCGCGGCGGAAGCACGGGGAGAACCCCGCGTACCGCAGCGGCAGCTTGTCGGCGTCGATGATCTCGTCCATGTGGTACGCGGCGAGAGCGACCTCGGAGGTGCCGACGAGGTAGTAGTCGTCCTTCTCCAGGTGGTACACGTTCTCCGCGGCCTGGCCGAGGAAGCCGGTGCCCTCCATGGCCCGCGGGCGGACCAGGGCCGGAGTCAGCATCGGGATGAAGCCGGCCTCGGTGGCCTGCGCGATGGCCGCGTTGACCAGGGCCAGCTCCAGCAGGGCGCCCACGCCGGTGAGGTAGTAGAAGCGGGATCCCGACACCTTGGCGCCGCGCTCGACGTCGATGGCGCCCAGCGACTCGCCCAGCTCCAGGTGGTCCTTGGGCTCGAACCCCTCGGCGGCGAAGTCGCGGATGTTGCCGTGCGTCTCCAGGACGGTGAAGTCCTCCTCGCCGCCGACCGGGACGTCCACGTGGACGATGTTCCCGAGCCGCAGCAGGAGCTGCTTGGCAGCCTCGTCCGCCTCGTTCTGTTCGGCCTCGGCCGCCTTGACGTCCTGCTTGAGCCGCTCGGCCTTCTTCAGCAGTTCCGCCCGCTCCTCCGGAGAGGCCTTCGGGATGAGCTTGCCGAGCGACCTCTGCTCATTGCGCAGTTCGTCGAAGCGCGTGCCGGAGGACCTGCGGCGCTCATCGGCGGAGAGCAGTGCGTCGACGAGCTCGACGTCCTCTCCACGGGCGCGCTGCGAGGCGCGGACACGGTCAGGGTCTTCACGGAGCAGCCGGAGGTCAATCACCCCTCCAGGCTACCGGGCTGGGGTTCAGGGGATCACACCGATATCACGCTGCGTGTCGCTATGTCCCAATTGCCACTATTGGATAAGTCTTGCTGGTCGGCTGGAAGAGGCCCTTCTCCCATGGTCGATAAATGTCGCGCCTTTCCCTGAAATGGGGCCCGGAGGTGGCGGCCGGGCGGGCCCTGAGCAGGGCGGCAGGCAGTTCTTTGTCCACAGGAATGGCCGCTACCGGCAGCTTATCCACAGGCTGTGCGCCGCCTCTGTGGACACGGGAATAGATCAATCCCGTTCCGTGGTCGACCGGGGCGAATCGGGGTTCAAACCACCCTCACACACTCATTCGGGTGGGAATGACTCGCCCCAAAGAGTTGATCGGCGATGCGCGGGTGACACCGTTCACCCTCCGCTCCCCAGCGCGAAACCTGGACCCACAGCCGATTTGTCGACCTTGTCGCGCTGTTCTGTCGACTTGTCCCCAGGTTGCCATCTAGCCCTGTGGATAACTCTGTGGACAGTGGACGAAGCCCTACGCCCGGCCGTCCAGGCAACGAGTCAGCCAGTCGGAGGCAGCCGTGAAGTCCGCTTCGGAGGTTCCCGGCCGTGCAGCCCGTACGTCACTCAGAGCGACGCCGGCGCGCGGATAGGAGCCGAGGAAGCGGACCTGGGGGCAGGTGCGCTTGAGGCCCATGAGGGCCTCGCTGACCCGCCGGTCCGAGATGTGGCCCTCGGCGTCGACGGCGAAGCAGTAGTTGCCGATGCCCTCGCCGGTCGGCCGGGATTGGATCAGCATCAGGTTCACCCCGCGCACGGCGAACTCCTGGAGGAGCTCCAGCAGGGCGCCGGGGTGGTCGTCGGCGAGCCAGAGCACGACGGAGGTCTTGTCGGCCCCGGTCGGCGCGGCGGGCCTGGCCGGCCGCCCGACGAGCACGAACCGGGTCTCCGCGTTCTCCGCGTCGTGGATCTCGGTGACCAGCGGGACGAGCCCGTAGGTGGCGGCGGCGAACTCGCCGGCGAAGGCGGCGTCGAAACGGCCCTCCTGGACCAGCCGGGCGCCGTCGGCGTTGGAGGCCGCCGACTCCCACACCGCATCGGGCAGGTTGGCGCGGAGCCAGTTGCGCACCTGGGGCTGGGCCACCGGGTGCCCGGTGACGGTCTTGACGTCCGACAGGGCGGTCCCGGGACGCACGAGGAGCGCGAAGGCGATGGCCAGCCGCACCTCGCGGTAGATCATCAGCGGCTCGCCGGAAGCCAGCTCGTCGAGGGTCGCGGTGACCCCGCCCTCCACCGAGTTCTCGATCGGGACCAGCGCGGCCGCAGCCTCGCCGTTGCGTACCGCGTCCAGTGCGGCCGGCACCGAGACCATCGGGACCAGCTCCCGGGTCGCGGCTTCCGGCAGCGTACGGAGGGCGGCTTCGGTGAAAGTGCCCTCGGGACCGAGATAGGTGAAGCGCGTGGCCGTCATGTGATCAGCCTAATGCCGGGGTGCTCCACGCCGGGGTGCTGTTCACCCTTCGAGCAGCCGCTGCCCCACGTACTCCCCGGAGCGGGGAGCGGCCGGGACCGCGTAGAGCCCGCTGGATTCGTGCCGGATGAACTCCGACAGCGCGTCCCCCCGGTCGAGCTTCCGCTGGACCGGGACGAACCCGCGCAGCGGATCGGCCTGCCAGCACACGAACAGGAGCCCGGCGTCCGGGGCGCCGTCGGCGCCGATCCCGTCGTGGAAGGAGAACGGGCGCCGCAGCATGGCCGCCCCGCCGTTCTGTTCGGGCGCGGAGATCCGCGCGTGGGCGTTGGCCGCGATGACCGGCTTCCCGTCGGCGCCGATCTTGGTGAGCTCCGGCTCGGTGGTTTCGCCGCCGCCCGTCAGCGGGGCACCGGTGGCCTTGTTCCGGCCGATCACCTGCTCCTGCTGGGCGAGCGACTGCTTGTCCCAGTCGTCGAGGAGCATGCGGATGCGCCGGACGACGGCGTACGAGCCGCCGGCCATCCAGGCGTGCTCGGCCGGACCGGGGCCCGTGCCGGGCACGAAGATGCGCCGGTCGAAATCGGGCTCGGCGGGCTTGGGGTTTCCGGTGCCGTCGATCTGCCCCATGAGGTTGCGGGCGGTCATCGGCGTTCCGGTGGCTCCGGGGGACCGGTTGAAGCCGTTCATCTGCCAGCGGACACGGGCCGCCTGCCCGGCGTCCCGCTGCAGGGCCCTCAGGGCGTGGAAGGCGACGAGGCCGTCGTTCGCGCCGATCTGGACCCACAGGTCGCCGTTGCTGCGCCCCTCGTCGAGCCGGTCGGAGGAGAAGTCCGGCAGCGCGTCGAGGGCGGCGGGACGGCGGGCGGTGAGGCCGGTGCGCTCGAAGAAGGAGTGACCGAATCCGAAGGTGACGGTGAGGGAGGAAGGGCCGGCGTCGAGAGCGATGCCCGTGTCGGAGTCCGGAGCGGCCTTGCCCGCCATGAGCAGCCGTGCGGTGTCGGACCAGCGCCGCAGCAGCGCGGCGGCCTCCGTGCGCCCCGCGCCCGCCACGAGGTCGAAGGCCACGAGGTGTCCCTTGGCCTGCAGCGGTGTGGTGATGCCGGCTTGATGGTCGCCGTGGAAGGCGACCTGCGTGGCGCCGAGGGAGGACAGGCTCCCGGCGGCTCCGCCGGGGGCCGATGTCCCCGCGTCGGTCGCGGCCGCGTGCGCCAGGGCGCCACCGGCTGCGCCGAGCGCGAGTCCCGCGGCGCCCGCGGCGCCGACGGTGCCCAGCAGGCGTCGCCGGGAGATCTCGATGTCGGGGGTGCTCTCGGTCACGCTGCTCAGCCGATCTTCACGGTCTTCTGGACGGTCGTCTGGTCGATGTCGGAGGTACGGACGGTCACGTCGATGCGCCACTCTCCGGTCAGTGGCAGCTGTACTCCGGAGGCCGTCCAGTGCCCCGGAGCGGCGCGGTCGGGAACGAGCGGCAGCGGGCCGACGTCCTTCGCCGGAAGGGTGAACGCGACCTTGATCTCCGGGAGGTCAAGCGGTTGGCCCTCGGGGGAGTCGGCCCAGAGGTGCAGGGTGTTGGCCCCCACCCGACCCGGGTCGAGTTCGAGCCGGACGTCGCCCTTGCCGTTCGGGCCACCGGTGTCGAACGGCAGCGTGATCTTGACCGCGCGGTCCGGCACAGCGGTGGAGGTGGAGCCGCGCCCGGCCTCGCGCTCCATCGCACGGCCCGGTTCGGTGCTGGTGAGCACCGTGGTGACGGCCAGCAGGACCACGGCCACTCCCGCCTCGGCGAGCACCGAGCGGCGCAGTCCGGCGCGATCCGGGTCGGCGTCGCGGACCTGCTTCTCGCGCGCCGTCTCGCGGGCGGCGTGCTGCCGGGCGAGCTGGGCGGCGCGCTTCGGGTCGGCCGGGGAGGTCACGGGGTCCGTTTCACGTGAAACGGCCTCGGTTTCACGTGAAACACCGCCCGTCGTTTCACGTGAAACATCAAGCGGTGCGAGGGTCCGCTCGCCTTTCCGCCCGGCGTCCGACGGCCCGTCGAGCAGCCGACCGGTCCACCGGCGGGACACGTAGGCGATGCCGACCAGGACGGCGACGAGGCCGACCTTGAGGAGCAACAGCCGACCGTAGTCCGTCCCGGTGAGGGCGGACCAGCTGCCGAGCTGACGCCAGGACTGGTACACGCCGGTGATCGCGAGCACCACCACGCTGAAGAAGGCCACCTTCGAGAACCGCCGCACCGCTTCGCGCTCGATTTCCGGAACCTTGTACAGGGCTACGAGCAGGGCGGTGAGACCGCCGAGCCAGGTGGCGACGGCGAGGAGGTGCAGGATGTCCGCCGGCATGGCGATGCCCGGCTGGATGCCGGTGGAGGCGTGCTCGGACAGGGCCCAGGTCGCGGCGATGCCGCCCGAGACCACGGCGCCGCCGATTGCCAGGCCGAAGGTGAGGTCGCTGGTGTCCTTGTCCTCCTCGGCGGTTCCGGAACCCTGCTGACGCCGTGCGTAGACACCGAAGAGGACCGCGATGAACAGGGCGGCGGCGCCGAGCAGGAGCAGCCGGGAGACGAGCGAGGCGCCGGTCTTCGTCTCCAGGACGGTCTTCAGCCCGGCGAGGTCGAAGGCGTCGGCGAACTGCCCGGACCCGGTGTACGGAGTGCGCAGCACCAGCATCGCGAGGGTGGCCGCGGTCAGGGTGACCCAGGCCCGTACGACGAGCTTCTGCAGCGGGCGAGCGGCGGCGCCCCTCCGCCAGCAGAGCAGGATGAAGGCGGCGCCGCCGACGAGGACGGTGAAGCCGGCGTAGGCGGCGTAGCGCGCGATCCCGTACGCGATGCCGACCGGTCCACCCCCGGCCTCCCGGGTGGGGAGCGTGACGTTGGTGGCCGAAGGCGCGCCGATGGAGAAGGTGAAGGCGCCGGAGATCGGGTGGCTGTCGGCCGAGACGGCCTGCCAGGCGACGGTGTACGTGCCGTCGGGCAGGCCGGAGTTCAGGGCGGTGCCGTAGCGGATGATGTGGCCGCTGCACATGTCGCGCAGCTCGCCGGTGTCCACTCGCCTGCCCTGGGGGTCCAGGACGCGGATGGAGTCGTCGCCCATGGCGACCTGCTCCGAGAAGGAGAGCGAGACCTGCGCGGGCGCCGTGGCGACCACCGCCCCTTCCTTGGGGTCGCTCGCGGTGAGTGCGGCGTGCGCCGCGGCCGGGGAGGCCGCGGTGAACAGGCTTGCCAGCAGGGCTGCGAGGACCAGCGCGAGCCGCGGCAGAAGTGCCGTGGCAGGGGCGCGGGCCGCGGAAGGTGCGGGGGCGGTGGCCGTCATGGCGTGTCGGTTCCTCGGTCCGTCAGTGGGCGTTGGAGTTCTGCGCGGTGTACGTCCGTTCCTTCACGTCGAGTTCGACCTTCACGGGGCCGGCCTTCTCGAAGCGCAGCTCGACGGTGACCTTCTCGCCGACCTTCGGAGTGCTCTTGAGGCCCATGAACATGACGTGGTTGCCGCCGCGCTCCAGTCGGAGCTCGCCGTTGGCAGGCACGTCCAGCGACGTGACCTGCTGCATCTTCTGGTCCTTCGTCTCGTGGATCTGGAGATCGTCGGAGAGCGGGGAAGAGGCGCCGGTGAGCTTGTCGGCGGTCGCGGTGCCGTTCTTGATGACCATGAACCCGCCCGCCATCTGGTCGTTGACCGGTTCGGGCATGAAGCCCTGGCTGACCTTCACCGAGGGCTTGTCGGCGTCGGAGGAACAGCCGGATATGGCGAGTGCGGCCGTCAGGGAGAGGGCGACGGCGAGGGTGCGGGTGGTGCGGGCGTTCACGGGTTCTCTCCCTTGATGATCTTCGGCAGGTCCTTGGTGTAGTCGTCCACGGTGGTGCCCTCGCCGTAGAGGACGTAGCCCTCGTCGGTCTTGGGCGAGAACGCGATGACCTGGGCGCCGTGCATGGAGACGACCTTGCCGTCGGGCCCCGTCGTGGCGGCCTCGATACCGATGCCGAGCGAGCGCGCGGCGGCCTGGATGGCGGCGAAGTCCCCGGTCAGGCCGGTGAAGGCCGGGTCCAGGGAGCGAAGCCAGGGGCTGAGGGACTCGGGAGTGTCCCGTTCGGGGTCGGTGGTGACGAAGACGACCTGGAGGTTGTCCTGGTCCGCCTTGGGGAGCGCCTTCTTGGCCACGGCGATGTTGCTCATCGTCAGCGGGCACACGTCCGGGCAGTGGGTGTAGCCGAAGTAGATGAGGGTCGGCTTGTTCTTGGTCTGCTCGCGCAGGTTCCACGGCTTGCCGGTGGTGTCCGTCAGGACGAGTTCCGGCTTGGCGAAGGGGCGGTCCAGAACGGTCGCGGCCTTGGCGTTGTTCTGGCCGCCGGAGATCTGGGTGACCGAACCGGTCTTGGCGGTCTCACCGCCGCAGGCGGTGAGGGTGAGTGCGGCCGCCGCTACGAGAGCGGCGATCGTCACACGAGTGGTGCGCATGAGGAGGTGTCCCTGGGATCGGGGAAAGTACGGATGGTCCGAAGGGCGGTGCCCGTGGGCACGTCAGGTCAGGCGGAGCGGCGGCGCGAGGCGACGCCGAAGGCGACACCGCCGAGCCCGACCACGATGCCCGTGATGCCGAGGGCCCGCGCCGTCGTGTCGGAGCCGTGCTCGGACGCGGCCTCGTCGTGGCCCGCCTCGGCGTCCTTGTCGGCGTTCTTGGCCTCGTCGGCCTTCTTGTCCCCGCCGTCGTGGTGGTCGTCTGCCTTGGCGGCGGTCAGCTTCAGGACGGGCGCGGGGTTCTGCGGTTCCGCGGCGCCTTCCTTGGCCTCCTCGATCCACCGGACGACCTCGCCGTTGTCGTAGGTCTGGATCGCCTTGATGACCATCTGGTCGGCATCCTCGGGGAGCTTGCCGACGGAGAGCGGGAACTGCTGGAACTTGCCGGACTCGATCTTGCCGCCGGACCAGGTCACCTTGGTGACGGCCTTGGTGATCTGCTTGCCGTGCACGGTGAGCGGCTTGTCGAGGTCGCTCGTCTCGACCTTCACGGTCCAGCCGGGGATGTCCTGCGGCATGACGGACGTGAGCGGCTGGTCGACCGGGAAGTTCACCTCGAGCTGGGTGGTCGAGGCGTTGTCGCGCTCGTTGGGGACCTTGAAGTTGATCGTCGCGTATCCGCCCTTGGTGGCCTCGCCGGGCTGCACGCCGACGTGGGCGAAGGCGGGGCCCGACAGGACCAGGACGATACCGGCGGCGAGGGCGGCGGCGAAGGAGACGCGAGAGGTCTTCACGGCAGAAACACTCCACGGAAGCAGGGTGGCGTTGGCTCCGCGCACGGGCGCGCGCGGAGTTCGCGGCACCGGTGCTCCCGCCCCGTTTCCCGGGGAGGGGGGTGCCGCGTCAGGCTGCGAGGACGAGCGCCCCGGGGGGCCCGCGCCTGATCACCGTGTGCTGGAGGGCCACCCGGCCGGTGGCCGGGTCGGGCGCGGAACGTGTCCGACGGGCCTGCGGCGTACGGGAGACCGTGCCCGCGAGTCCGGCGCCGAGGGCGCGTACGAAGGCCAGCGCGGCACGCAGCGCTCGTACGGGGGCGGCATCGCAGGACAGCCGGGACAGTTCGACGAGCCGGAACAGCGCGGCGTCTCCCCGGCCGAGCAGCCAGCCGGCGCCGAGCGCGGCCAGCAGGTGCCCGGCCAGCATGGCCGGGCTGAACAGACCGGTGTCGGGCGCCGCAGCGGCCGCCTGGCCGAGGTGCGCGTGCGCCCCGTGGCCCTGCATCGCGGCCTGCGCGGCGAGCGCGGCCGGATCGAGACCGGCCGTCTCCAGGATCTGCCGGGCGTCAGCGGGGCTGACGGGTACGGAGTTGCCGCCGCACACCAAGCGCGCGGCGAGCATCGCGAGCGAGGCATCGGCGGAACTCGGCGCCTGCGCGGCGGCGGCACCGTGCTGGCCGAGACCGAACAACGCGTGCAGGGCGAGCTGTCCGGCGGTGAGGCCGGCGGCGAGCCCGGGCAGAGTGCGCCGGCGTCCGGCGAGCGGGGCGGCGATCGAGAACACCGCGACGAAGCCGATGCACAGCGACCACCAGGGCACGGTCGCGCAGGATGCCAGGGCGTGCCCGGCCGCGGACAGCACGACGCAGACCGCGGTGAACACCGCGGCCCGGATCAGCCGGAGGCCGACTCCGGCGTGCGTCGCGTGGGGGGCAGTCATGGCCCGGTCATCATCGCACTGCGCTCAGGCCCTCCATACGGCAGGTCCGGAAGGTCCCATGAGTCCCCCTGTGCGGGCGTTCCGCGCACGGCACACGGGGACACCCGGGTCCCGTTACCGCGCGCCACCCCCGCTGCGGTCAGGCCGCCGCACCCGCCCCGCACACCCCGCGGCCCGGGTGCGCCGCATCGGCTGAACGAGGTCAATGCGCGCTCCGTCGGCCGCAGGGCGCTTACCGCCCCCCGCGGAAGGCAATAGGTAACCGTATGAGCATCTGGTGGTCTCTCCACTTGAGGCGCGAAGCCGCGAGCGTGCCGCTCGCCAGGCGACTGCTGCTGGGGACGATGGAGACCGCGGGGGTGGACCCGGACGTCTCCTTCGATCTCTCGCTGGCACTGAGCGAGGCCTGTGCGAACGCGGTGGAGCACGGCGGATGCGGCGGTCTCCCGGACGACGGAGCCGGGGCGTACGACGTCACGGCCTATCTGGACGGGGACTGCTGCCGCATCGAGGTGACCGACTCGGGTCCGGGCTTTCCCGCCGCGACGGTGGCCCGCCGCAGACCCTCCCTGGCCGAGCACGGCAGGGGCCTGCACCTGATCGCGGAACTCTCCGACCACGCGCGCTTCCGCAACCGGCCGGGACGCGGCGCGGTGGTGAGCTTCGACAAGATGCTGAAGTGGCGCGACGGCGCGCTGCTGAAGGTGTCCTAGCCACCCGGCCGCTCACCCGGCCACCCGCTCCCACGCCCGCCCGTACGCGCCGCGGGTACGCCGATGGGCGGGCCCCGTTCGGGGTCCCGCCCACCGGAAGGGTGTCGCGACGGCAGCGAAGCCGCCGGCGGCCGCCGGGGATCAGCCCTTGAGGCGTGCCATCCAGGCCTCGACCTCGACCGAGGTCCGGGGCAGCCCGGCCGACAGGTTCCGGTTGCCGTCCTCGGTGACGAGGATGTCGTCCTCGATCCGGACGCCGATGCCGCGGTACTCCTCGGGCACGGTCAGGTCGTCGGCCTGGAAGTACAGACCGGGCTCGACCGTCAGGCACATGCCCGGCTCCAGCGTGCCGTCGACGTACGCCTCGGTGCGCGCGGCGGCGCAGTCGTGGACGTCCATGCCGAGCATGTGACCGGTGCCGTGCAGGGTCCAGCGGCGCTGCAGGCCGAGTTCCAGGACGCGCTCGACCGGGCCCTCCAGCAGACCCCACTCGACGAGCTTCTCGGCCAGCACGTGCTGGGAGGCGTCGTGGAAGTCGCGGAACTTCGCACCCGGCTTGACGGCGGCGATGCCGGCTTCCTGGGACGCGTAGACCGCGTCGTAGACCTGGCGCTGGATGTCGGTGTACGCACCGTTGATCGGCAGCGTGCGCGTGACGTCGGCGGTGTAGAGGGAGTGGGTCTCCACGCCGGCGTCGAGCAGGAGCAGGTCTCCGGAGCGGACGTCGCCGTCGTTGCGGACCCAGTGCAGGGTGCAGGCGTGGGGGCCGGCGGCGCAGATGGAGCCGTAGCCGACGTCGTTGCCCTCGACGCGCGCGCGGAGGAAGAAGGTGCCCTCGATGTAGCGCTCGGACGTGGCCTCGGCCTTGTCGAGGACCTTCACGACGTCCTCGAAGCCGCGGACGGTGGAGTCGACGGCCTTCTGCAGCTCGCCGATCTCGAAGTCGTCCTTCACGGCGCGGGCCTCGGAGAGGTAGACGCGCAGTTCCTCGTCGCGCTCCTTGGTCACCTTGTCGGTGAGGGCCGACTCGATGAGGGAGTCGTGGCCGCGGACCTGGCGCACCGGGCCCTCGGCCTCGGTGAGGAACTCGGCGAGCTCGCGGACGTCCTGCGCGGGGATCCCCAGCAGCTGCTCGGCCTCGGTGAGGGAGTGGCGCCGGCCGACCCACAGCTCGCCCTGGCCGGACAGCCAGAACTCGCCGTTCTCCCGGTCGGAGCGGGGCAGCAGGTAGACGGCGGCGCTGTGGCCGCTCTCCCCGGTGGGCTCCAGGACCAGGACGCCGTTCTCGGTCTGGTCGCCGGTCAGGTACGCGTACTCGGTGGAGGCGCGGAAGGGGTACTCGGTGTCGTTCGAGCGGGTCTTCAGGCGACCCGCGGCGACGACGAGGCGCTCGCCCGGGAAGCGCGCGGACAGCGCGGCCCGGCGCGCGGCGGTGTGCGCGGCCTGGGGGATCGGCTCCAGGCCGTGCAGCTCGGTGTCGGCCCATCCGGTGCGCATGCTCTCGGCAAGTTCGTCGCTGACGCCCGGGTACAGACCGTTCTTGCGCTGCTTGTGCTTCTTCTTGGGCTGCTCTTCTTCCGGGGTCTCCGGGGTGAGCTCGTCAGCCACGTCTTCTCCTCAGCTACGACAGGCACGGACCTGGGTGTGGACCTCATCCATCGTATGTGTGAGCGGAAGGAGCCCGGAGGGCATGTGCCATATCACTCAAATCGGGCGGCGAGCAGGACGATGTCCTCGGGGAGGTCGGCCGGCTCCCGCTCGGGCAGCACGGTCCGCAGGATGTGGTCGCAGAGTGCCGCGGGATCGTCCCGAACGGCCCGGGGAACCCCGGCGGCGGCCGCGTGCAGCCGGGCGTAGGCCCGGTCCATCGGGTCGCCGGTGCGGCGCAGCAAGCCGTCCGTGTAGAGCAGCACCGTTTCTCCGGGAGCGGGCTCGATCTCCACGCTCGGCGCCTCCCAGCAGGACAGCATCCCGAGCGGCGCGGAGAGCGAGGTCTCCACGTACTCGGTGCGCCGTTCCCCGATGAGCAGCGGCGGGGTGTGTCCGGCCCCGGCCAGGATGATCTTCCGCTGGGCGGGCTCGCAGTACGCGAAGAGGGCGGTGGCCGAGCGCGCGGGCTCGGTCAGGCGCAGCAGCAGCTCCAGGTCGGACAGGACCGCCACGGGGTCCTCGCCCTCCATGACCGCGTAGGCGCGAAGGGAGGCGCGCAGCCGGCCCATCGCGGCGACGGCGCTGGGTCCGGACCCGGTGACGGAGCCGACGGCCAGCCCGAGGGCGCCCTCGGGCAGCGGCAGAGCGTCGTACCAGTCCCCGCCGCCGCGCGGGCCGGTGTGGTGGCGGGCGGCGAGCTGGACCCCGGGGATCCGCGGCAGCCTGCTGGGCAGGAGTTCCTCGGCGAGGGTGGCCAGGCTGGAGCGGGAGCGCTCCACCTCCAGCATCCGGGCCAGGTGTTCGGCGGCGTGCCGTACGTACAGTCCGGCGAGGTCGCGCTGGCGGTCGCTCGGCTCGGCCTGCTCGTCGTAGAGCCACACGGCGGCGCCGAGCCGGCCCGTGGCCTCGGCGGCGAGCGGCAGCGCGTAGCTGGCGGCGTACCCGAGGCGGGCGGCGACTTCGCGGTGTCGGGGGTCGACGGGGGCGGCGAAGCCGCCGGTGCCGGCGGGCGCACCCGGCTCGGGGAGCACCTCGGAACCGCCCTCGGCGTCCGGGAGCCCGTCGAGGATGCGGCCGTACGAGGTCGCGCTGCGCGGCACCGTCTCGATGTGACCGAGGTCGGCGTGGCCGAGCCCGAGGCCGATCGTCGCGGTGGGGCCCAGCCCGTCGGAGGGCTCCAGGACGATCAGGCCGCGGCGGGCGCCGACGAGGGCGGCCCCGGCGCGCAGGAACTCGCGGAGGGAGGAGTCGAGGTCGTTGGCGCGGGCCAGGCGCTCGGTGAGCTCGTGGAGGGTGGTGAGGTCCGAGACCATGCCCGCGAGCCGGTCCTGGATGAGGCTGCCCGGGGCGGGCGCGGGCACTGCCGCGGGTGCGCTCCGAGCGGGTGCGGGCGCCGCAGTGTGCGGTGACGCCGTAACTGCCGGATCGATTCCAGCCACTTTCGGCAGATGCGGGGCGCTCATGGCGTCCGCCTTTCCACCTGGTGCGATTCGCCATATAGCATCGCAAACCCCCAGATCGTGCTGCGCCGCCTTCAAGGAATCCACATCTACACGCACACGTGGATGCATGTCCAGCATTGCCCAGGTGCCAATTCTGGTGTTCGCGGAACGGCAACTCACGGTCGAGCCAAGGCTAGAACTTGGCCGGAAAAAGATGGAACCCGACGGTTTTTGCGGTCGACTGGGCGAGCTCCACCGGGGGCCCGGGTACGTACTCGGCAGCGCCCGGGGCCAGTTGACGCCTCCCGACGGCCATCCGTCGGTCATCAGGCAGCGTCGCGGCACCTTCGTGGCGACGCCCCGGCGGGTGTCGGGAACCGCCCGGCGCGGGCCGTCGTCCTTAACGGCGGCAGCCGGTCTGGGTACCGGTGTGGGGCGCGCGCTCCGCCCCCGTCGGACGTTCGGCGGACCACGAGGAAACTGCGCGAACGGTGCGAGCAGTGCGAACCCGCTTCTGGTGAACGGTGCGGACAGTGACGCGAAACATGTACGTGCGGTGAGACATCGGTTACATGGTGTCATGTGGCCCTCGGCGTTCAACGGAAAGGAACGAGCGCTCATGCGCGAGATCCTCGGAAGGCGTCTCCAGCGGCTCCGCGATCGGTTTCCATCCCTGCGTCCGGCCCCTGGGCGCGGTGGCGCGCCGGATCTCCTCGGCGCCGCGCTGCACTGCGCCACCACGTGGCAGTGGCCCGTCCTGCCCGGCATCGGCCGGTCGGCCGCGGACGGATCGCGGTGTGCCTGCCCCGACCCCGATTGCGTCGTTCCCGGCGCGCACCCCTTCGACCCGGGGCTGCTCGCCGCCACCACCGACCCCCGGATGATCACCTGGTGGTGGACCAACCGGCCCGCCGCCCCCGTGCTGCTGGCCACCGGGGGGACCGCCCCGTGCGCCGTGAGCCTGCCCGCGGCCGCCGGCGCGCAGGCCCTCGTACGGCTGGACGCGCAGGGTCTGCGGCTCGGGCCGGTGGTGGCCTCGCCCACCCGGTGGTCGCTGCTGGTGGCGCCGTACTCCCTGGAGCGGCTCGGCGAACTGCTCTACGCGAAGGACCACGTGCCGTCCTCGCTGCGCTTCCACGGCGAGGGGGGCTACGTGCTGCTGCCGCCCTCGGTCGCGTCCGGCGGCGGCCAGGTCCGCTGGGAGCGGGAACCGCGCCCGGAGCCGCAGCCCCGGGCCCGGCCCCGGCTGACGCGCGCCCCAGCGGCGGAGGGTGCGGCGCGGACCCCCTGGCTGCCCGAGATCGAGGCCGTCGTGGATGCGTTGGTCGAGGCGAGCAGCAGCGCTCCGGGCGGCGGCAGCAGGCTCGCGTACTGACCCGTCCGGGATCGGGCGGATCACTCGTACGGGTGCCAGCGGAACGAGTTTGCACGGGAATTGGGCGCGGGGCTCTCCGCGCCCCATTCCCGGATCGCTATCTTCGGCGAATGAATCTCCGCCTGATCGGTATCGGCGCCGGTGTGCTGATCATCCTGTCGCTCCCGCTCGCCGGTGCGATCGCGGGCCCGGATATCGCCGGTCAGGACGACGGGAAAGGCGGCGGTCTGCTCTCGACGCTCGGGCTCTCGGGCCCCCCGCGCACCGCGTCCGCGCCGTCCTCGGGACCTGCCTCGTACGGCGGGGGGCGTCCCGGGCCGGCCGAGCAGCCCCGTACGGACTCCCGCTGCGGGCCCGAGGTGTCCTCGCCCCACGGCGTGGAGGCGCAGACCTGCGTACTTGTCGGCGAAGGGCGTACGTGGGGCCGCAGTTACTACCGCAACACGAGTGGTCGCGCGCTCGACGCCGTGCTCACCGTGATGGGTCCGGCCGGGCGAACGGTGCAGATCCGGTGCGCGGTCGGGGCGGGAGACGAGCCCGGGCTGTGCGAGACACCGAGGGACGACTCCGCCGGGACGCCGGAAAGCTACTCGGCCGTAGCGGAGTTTGCAGTTCCGGATGATGAAGGCGCGTTGCTGCTGCGGTCCGGGAGCAACTCACCGGCACCGTCAGACGGTTGAGAACCGCCGAAAATCAAGCGCCCGGTCGCTGGCGACGGGGGATGCACCAGCGACCGGGCTACAAGAACGGTAACAAGAGATCGCCTGTTCGCAAATTCGATCTCTGATATTCAGACAGCGATTTGCAGACGATTAGCGGGAGTTGTGACTCCGGTCACCGGTCCCGCAGGGCTCCCGGGGTCAGCTGAGGGTCACCTGGCGGTTGGTGAGCCCGCCGCGCGCCCGGCGCTCCTCGGTGGTCAGCGGGGTGTCCGTGGCCAGGGCCGTGGCGAGTCGCTCGGCGAGCTCGGCGGCGGGCTTCTCGACGTCGTCGGCCGTCACGCCGGTGGGCAGGTCCCAGACCGGGACCATCAGGCCGTGCGCGCGGAAGGAACCGACCAGCCGGGTGCCTTCGCCCAGCGAGGAGGTGCCGGCGGCGTGCAGGCGCGCGAGTGCGTCGAGGAGCTTCTCCTCGGGGTGCGGCATGACCCAGCGCAGGTGGTTCTTGTCCGGGGTCTCGCACCAGTAGGCCGCGTCCACGCCGGCCAGCTTGACGGTCGGAATGGCCGCCGCGTTCGCGCGCTCCAGGGAGGCGGCGATCTCCGGGGAGGCGCTCTGCGCGCTCTCCGATTCCGGAATCCAGAATTCGAATCCGCTGTGGACAACCGGCTCGAAACCGCCGTCGGCGTCCAGGAGGTCCTGAAGTCGCGGGCCCTCTGCAGGAACCCGGCGGGCCGGAACGGGAGTACCCGGTTCCGCGGCGAGCGCGCGCTCCAGGGTGTCGGCCATGTCGCGCCCGAGGTCCCCGGTGGAGGATTCGTTCTGCAGGCCCAGCAGTACGGACCCGTCCTCGCGGCGCAGCGCCGGCCACGCCAGGGGCAGTACGGTCACCAGCGTGACGGACGGAACGCCCTCGGGCAGACCGGCCTTGAGGGTGAGCGGCACGGTGGCCGCGGGAACGAGCTCGCGCAGCGCGACCCAGTCGCACTCGCCCGGCAGGCCCTCGAAGGGGCGCTGCACGTGCTCGGTGACGGCGTGCGCGGCGGCTGCGCCGTGACACGCCTTGTAGCGGCGCCCGGATCCGCAGGGGCAGGGCTCGCGAGCGCCCACCACCGGGATCTCACCATTGTTGAGCTGCGGCTTTGCAGTCTTGGCTGCGGGGCGCTTCTTGGCCATCGTGGGTGTCTCCCGGTTGCGGCGGTACGGCGTCGTGTCTGGGCGCGAGCCTAGCCGTTCGTACCGCCGGAACCGGTGGGTGCGGCCGGGAGCGCGGTCGGCATGCGCTCCCTGACGGCCGCTTCTGTCGAGGGCCGTTCCGTTCTCCGCGCCTTCGGGTGCGGGTTGATGTCAGCTGCGGTCGGTTGTTGTCGGTTCCGGGTCCGCCGTCAGGGAGTCGAGCTCGCCGAAGGCCGTGCCGAAGTCGATCGCCGGGGGCGCAACGCGCGTAGCGAAATCGTCGTGCCGGGCCCCACAGGCAACGACCACCCAGACGGTGACCTCACCCGCCGCTCCGTCCCGGACACCCCAGGTCTGTGCCAGGGCGCTGATGATGTTCAGCCCCCGTCCGCCGCGGGCGGTGACCGAGGGTGTGGCCGGGATGGGGCGAGTGGGCCCGCCCCCGTCCGTGACCTCGACCGTCAGCCGGCCCGTCCCGTCGATGCGCCATGCGGCGCGTATCTCCCCGTCGCCGATCTCCCGCGAGCCCAGCGGCCTGCCGTGTCGACAGGCGTTGCTGAGCAGTTCGGAAAGGATCAGTACGACATCGTCCACGACCGATTCGGACACCCCGCAGAGGCGCAATTCCTCGCGCATCCGGTGCCTCGCCTCGCCCACGCCAGCAGGGCCATGGCGTACGACCATGCACGACGACGTGGGCACTTCTTGTGCCACCACCAACGCCACCCCCGGAACCTCCTTAGCCCCACGCATGGTCTGGATGCCCCATTGGCCTGGACCGGAAACCGCCGTAGCGGAGGCCTCTGACGCACTCACGGCGGTCGAATGCGGAGCGGATGCGCCGGTGCACTCCCTGTGATCGAAGTGCTGGTGGGGACAGGGGTGCAAAACGGGACGTCAGCGTCCCAGCTGTGACAGAACCTGTCGGGGCCTGTTCGTGATGATTGCTTCCACACCCAGATCAGCGCACAGCCGAACGTCTTCCGGATCGTTCACCGTCCACACGTGAACGGAGTGCCCCGCGGCCTGAAGCTTGCGGATGAAGGCGGGATGGTTGCGCACGATCCGCATCCCTGGGCCGGCGATCTGCACGCCGTCGGGCAGCCGCCCGTCCCGCATGCGGGGCGAGATGAACTGCATCAGGTACACCGTCGGAACGGTGGGAGCGGCCGCCCGCACCCGGTGGAGGGAGCGCGCGGAGAAGCTCATGACCCGGACCGGGTGCGGGCCCGCGGCGGGCGGGGCGTCCAGGCCGAAGCGCTTGAGGAGGAAGAGGAGCCGCTCCTCCACCTGTCCGGCCCAGCGGGTCGGGTGCTTCGTCTCGATCGCCAGCTGGACCGGGCGCCCTGCGTCGGAGACCAGCTCCAGGAGGCGCTCCAGCGTGAGGACCGAGGTCCGCTCGGGGTCGGAGTCCCAGTCCGGGGACTCCTCGCGGTCCTTCCACGAGCCGAAGTCGAGTGCGGCGAGATCGGCCAGCTCCAGGGCCGAGACGGCGCCGCGGCCGTTGGACGTGCGGTTCACCCGGCGGTCGTGGACCAGGACCAGATGGCCGTCGGCGGTGAGCCGTACGTCGCATTCGAGGGCGTCGGCGCCGTCCTCGATGGCCCTGCGGTAGGCGGCCAGGGTGTGCTCGGGGGCGTCCTCCGAGGCGCCGCGGTGGGCGACGACCTGGATGGGGAGCGGCGTTGCGTGGGTCACCGGGTCATGGTGCCATCGAGCGGGCGCGGGGTGGCGGGACCGGGTCCTGTCGGGCGTCCGAAATGTCAGATATAAAGAATGCGGGGAGACTCACAGGTCCGGCTTACAGTGCTCTGACGGGTCATGGGAAAGGCTTTGCCCAGGAACTTGTACGGCACGTCGAACGTTCAGTCGGACCGATATCGCCAGAGATTGCCGAAGCCGTGTGTGACGAGGAGAGAGCGCTGTGAGCAACGAGAACGAGGGCACCGCGGCCCCCCAGCACCCCGCGGCCCCGTCCGTACCACCTGCTCCGGCCTCCGAGACGCAGGCTGCGGCCCCGGCGCCGCAGCCCGCTTCGGCGCCGGTTCCGCCCGTCTCCGAGCCGGTGACCCAGCAGCTTCCGCCGACGACCCCGCCGGGGACCGAGCCGACGCAGCAGATCCCGCCCGCCCCGGCGCACCCCGCCCCGGCGTACGGCCAGCCGCCGGCTCCCGCGTACGACCAGGCCCCCCAGGGCCAGAACCACGGGTACGCCCAGGGACCGCACGACCAGGGTCCGGCGTACGGCCAGGGCCCCGGCCCGGCCGCGCACGGCGCCGAGGGATGGCCGCCCCCGCCGCCCACCGTCCCGGCCTACAGCGGTGGCGGCCACGGTGGGGGCTGGGGCGCCCCGCTGGGCGTCGACGGCACTCCGCCGCCCAAGCCGAAGGGCAAGGGCGGCCTGATCGCCGGCGTCCTCGTCGCGGCCCTGCTCGCGGGCGGCATCGGCGGTGGCGTCGGCTACTGGGCGGCCGACCGGAGCAACAACGGCACCGGCTCGACCACGATCAGCGCGGGCAACACCCCCAAGGACCTCAAGCGCGAGGCGGGCTCGATCGCGGGGCTGGCATCCGGCGCGCTGCCCAGCGTGGTGACCATCGAGGCCTCGGCCGGCGACGGCGAGGGCGGCACCGGAACCGGCTTCGTCTACGACCAGCAGGGCCACATCCTCACCAACAACCACGTCGTGGCCTCCGCCGCGAACGGCGGCAAGCTCTCCGCCACCTTCTCCGACGGCAAGAAGTACGAGGCCGAGGTCGTGGGCCGCGCCCAGGGCTACGACGTGGCGGTGCTCAAGCTGAAGAACCCGCCGGCCGGCCTCAAGCCGCTGCCGCTCGGCGACTCCGAGAAGGTGGCGGTCGGCGACTCCACCATCGCGATCGGCGCCCCCTTCGGCCTGTCGAACACGGTCACCACCGGCATCGTCAGCGCCAAGAACCGCCCGGTCGCCTCGGGTGACGGCTCCGGGAGCAAGAACTCCTACATGAGCGCCCTGCAGACGGACGCCTCGATCAACCCGGGCAACTCCGGCGGCCCGCTCCTCGACGGACGCGGCGCGGTCATCGGCATCAACTCCGCCATCCAGTCGGCCGGCAACGGCGGCTTCGGCGGAGGTCAGGCCGGCTCGATCGGCCTCGGCTTCGCCATCCCGATCAACCAGGCGAAGAACGTCGCCGAGTCGCTGATCAAGACGGGCAAGCCGGTGTACCCGGTGATCTCGGTCTCCGTGGACCTCCAGGCCAAGACCGCGGGCGCCAAGATCTCCGAGCAGGGTGCGCCCGCCAACGACCTGGTCGACCCGAACGGCCCGGCCGGCAAGGCAGGCCTCAAGCCCGGCGACCTGATCACGGAGTTCGGCGGCAAGCCGGTCGACAGCGGCCCGACGCTCATCAGCATGATCTGGACCTACAAGCCCGGCGACACGGTGAAGCTGACCTACCAGCGCGACGGCAAGCCCAGCACGGTCGACATCACGCTCGGCTCGCGGGTCGGGGACAAGTAGCCGGCGGGACGAACAACCAGGGGACCAGCGGCCGTCGGCGGGAGCTGACGGTGGCGCGTTGGGAGGGGCCGCAAGCGGGATTCCGCCTGCGGCCCCTCCCAACGTCCGCTTATGCTTCGCTCGTGTTCGATTCCCGGCACATAAGGACGTTCCACACGGTCGTGGCCTCCGGGTCCTATTCGGCGGCTGCCCGCGTCCTGGGGTACACCCAACCCGCCATCACCCAGCAGATGAAGGCGCTCGAACGTGCCGTCGGCACCCCGCTGTTCACCCGGGTCGGCCGCCGCATGCAGCTCACCGAGGCGGGGGAGTCCCTGTCCCGGCACGCCGTGAGCATCCTCGGCAGCCTCTCCGCGGCCGAGGCGCAGCTGAAGGCGTACGCCCGCCTGCGCACCGGCCGGGTCCGGCTGTGCGGGTTCCCCAGCGCCAACGCCACTCTGGTTCCCGAGGCGCTGAGCGGCCTGGACAAGGACCATCCCGGCATCCAGGTGGAACTACTGGAGGGAGAGCCACCGGACTCCCTGCGCAGGCTGGAGCGCGGGGAGTGCGACATCACGCTGGCCTTCACCTATCCGGGGCTGCACGAGGAGATCCCGGACGAGGTCGCCGAGGTCAGGCTGCTGGAGGACCAGCTGACGGTCCTGCTCCCGACCGGCCACCCACTGGCCCGGCGGCGCGCCGTGCACCTGGCCGACCTCGCCGGGGAACGGTGGATCGCGGGCTGCCCGCGCTGTCGGGCGAACCTGCTGCACGAGTGCGCCGAGCTGGGCTTCGTACCCGACATCCGCTTCGCGACCGACGACAACCTGGTGGTGCAGAGCCTGGTGGCGCAGGGGCTGGGCGTGGCGATGATGCCCGCGCTGGTGCTCCCCTCGCTGTCCCTCAACCGGGTCTGCGGGCGGGCGCTCCAGCCCGCTGCCCGCCGCCACATCGCCGCCTACGTCTACCGGGACCACCTGCGCGTCCCGGCGACCGCGGTGGTGCTCGACGCGTTGAAGCGGGTCGCGGCGAACAGGGTCGGATGCTGACCAACCCATAAGCGGTGCTTGGGTTTTCGGGTCACAACTGTCGTTGGACGTGATGGGACGTCCGCAGGACCCTGCCGACATGACCACCACCACGCCGGCCCCTCCCACCACGAGGATGGCCGCCCTCGTCAGTGAGATCCGCACGGTCGTGGACCGCGGCCTGGCCCCCGACCTGACCGCGTACCTGGTCGGTGAACGCCTCGCACCGCACCTGGGCGCTCCCGACCTCTTGACCCCGGCCCAGAGCGAAGGCTCCCCGGACCGGTACCGGCAGCACATCCTGCACGCCGAGTCCGACGGCAGCTTCTCGGTGGTGGCCCTGGTGTGGCTGCCCGGCCAGGAGACCTGCATCCACGACCACGTGTCGTGGTGCGTGGCCGGCGTGCACCAGGGCGAGGAGAGCGAGCGACGCTACCGGCTGGCGCCCGGCGTCGGAACGGCCCGGCTGGTGGCCACGGAGGACGTGGTCAACGGGCCGGGCGAGGTGTGCGGTTTCGCCCCGCCCGGTGACATCCACCAGGTCCGCAACTCCTGTTCCACCAAGGCGATATCCCTCCACGTGTACGGCGCCGACGTGTCCCGCCTGGGCACCAGCATCCGCCGCTCCTACACGCTTCCCGTCGACTGATGGCGCTCCTCCACCGCCCCCAGGGGGCGCCGGCGGCCCGCACTGTTTCACGTGAAACACCGGGCCCCTGGACCGGCCTGGCGGCAGCCGCCGGCGGTGCGCTGGCGGCTTGGGCCCTTCACCGGGTGCTGCCCGCGGTGCCGATGCTCACCGCCGCCGTGGTGCTGGGCATCGCTGCCGCGCACCTGCCGGGCCTGCGGGGCTTCGTGCGGGGATCCGCCCGCCCGGGGCTCTCGCTGGCCGGCCGACGGCTCATGCGGATCGGCATCGTCCTGCTCGGCCTCGGACTGGGCTTCGACCAGGTGCTGCGGCTGGGGTGGGCCACGGTGGCCATGGTCGCCGGGGTGGTCGCGGCCACCTTCTTCGGCACGCTCTGGCTGGGCCGACGACTCGGACTCCCGGGCGACCAGCCGCTGTTGATCGCCACCGGATACTCGATATGCGGAGCCTCGGCGATCGGTGCGGTCAGCGAGGTGTCGGGCAGCGACGAGGAGGACGTGGCCGCCTCGGTGGCGCTGGTGACCCTGTGCGGCACCCTGGCCATCGCGGTCCTGCCGCTGCTCCAGAGCCCGCTCGGGCTGTCCGATCCCGCCTTCGGGCGCTGGGTGGGGGCGAGCGTCCACGACGTCGGCCAGGTGGTGGCGACCGCGCAGACCGCCGGCCCCGGTGCGCTCGGCGAGGCGGTCCTCGTCAAGCTGATGCGGGTGGCGCTGCTGGCTCCGCTGGTGGCGGCCGTGGCCTTCTCCGTACGGGCCCGGCGGCGCGGGATCCGCACCGCTTCGGGGCGTCGGCCGGCTCCCGTACCGCTGTTCGTGGCCGGGTTCCTGGCGGCGGCCGCGCTGCGGGCCACCGGGGCGCTGCCCGACGCGGCCCTGGAGTGGGCGCACACCGCGCAGGAGGCGCTGCTGGCGGCAGCCCTGTTCGGGCTGGGGAGCGCGGTGCACCTGCCGACCCTGGCCCGTACCGGGGGGCGGGCGGCGGCTCTGGGGCTCGGAGCCTGGGTGGTGGTGGCCGGGGCCTCGTACGTGGGCGTACTGCTGACCCTATGACCCTTGCGCGGCACGGAGTTGGCCAATCGGTGGCCAGAACCGACCGAACGGTCCGACTGCCTCCTGACATCGACGCGCGGCCGTGCCACTCTGCCCCGGCAAGCCGCACCGCGCAGAGCCGATCCGCACCGACCGTTCTTCACCCCCACCCTGCCCCGGTCCGGGCACGGCAGAAGGAGTCCTGCGTGAATCGTCATCGCACCGTCTTGTCCGTCGTCTTATCTGCGGGGGCCCTGATCGCGGGCGCCCTGACCGCCGCGGCCCCCGTGGCCGCCGCAGACACCCCCGTTTCCGCGTCCTCCCAGCAGCACACGCCGGGCTTCTGGACCGCCGAGCGCATGCGCGGGGCGGCCGCGCTCGACATCACGGCGGTTCCCGGCCCGTCCCGTGTCCCCGTCGCCTCGGCCGGGGCCCGTCCCACGGCCATCGCGCCGACGGCCGCGTCCGCCGGGTCCCGCACGGTCTCCCCCACCGCCTTCCCGCAGGCGGGAGGTGCCTGGACGAGTGGCGGCGCGGTCGTGAAGACCTCGGGCCGGGTCTTCTTCACGATGGGGAGCCGGACCGCCTCCTGCTCCGGCGGCTCGATCACCAGTGCCAACGGCAGCACGGTCATCACGGCCGGCCACTGCGTGAAGTACCAGGGGGCCTGGCACACGAACTGGGTCTTCGTTCCCGCCTACAACAACGGCGCTGCGCCCTACGGCCAGTGGTCGGCGACCAAGACGTTCGCCACCGACCAGTGGGCCGCGAGCGAGGACATGAACATGGACGTCGGCCTCGCCGTCGTCGCCCCGCTGAACGGCCAGACCCTCACCCAGGCCGTGGGGGCACAGGGCATCCTCTTCAACGGCGGCTACAACAAGAGGATGTACGCCTTCGGCTTCCCGGCCGCGGCCCCGTACGACGGCACGAAGCTCGTCTACTGCAGCGGCAACAGCGGCAAGGACTTCCTCCTGACGAAGGACCACGGCCTGGCCTGCAACATGACGGGCGGCTCCAGCGGCGGCCCCTGGTTCCAGGACTTCGACGAGGCGACCGGCCTGGGCACCCAGGTCTCGGTGAACAGCTTCGGCTACACCTTCCTGCCGAACCGCATGTACGGCCCGTACTTCGGCAACGAGGCCAAGGCGGCCTACGACAAGGCCCAGACCGCCTGATTCCGCAGCCGCCCCGGCGTCCTCCACAGCCCGGTACTCTGTACCGGCCAGGTGGGTTGCCCGAGCGGCCTAAGGGAACGGTCTTGAAAACCGTCGTGGCAGCGATGTCACCGTGGGTTCAAATCCCACACCCACCGCCAGGTGAGTGAAGTAGCAGGTCAGAGGGCGTGATCCCGATCGGGGTCACGCCCTTTGGCGTGTGCCCCGGCGGCTCCGTGGCGTCCTGCCGGTCGCACGGCGGGGTGGGCGGATCCCCCGGTGAAAACGGTGCCTCCGAGGGCCTCGGTACTGCCGGGTCACCATGCCCGCAAGTCGGTGGGGCGGGCGGACGGGGCGCCTGGCCCGGGGGGCCGCGAAAGCCCCCTTGGGCCTTTTGAGTGGTGTTTGTCGGAAGATCGGCGCGCGTCGTGGGGGTCGTGCGGTTGCGGCCACATCATGACGAATGTATTCAGATCCGCCCGTCAGAACATCGCGAAATGAGGCACCCGTCATGGCTCACCGCAGCACCGTCACCTCGATCTGGACCGCCGTCCTCGCCGCACTCGTGGCACTCCTCGCGTCCCTCGGCCTCGGCGGAAAGGCGGCCCCGGCGGTCGCCGGCGTCTCCGCCCCCGCCGTGCCGGCCACCACGGCCGCCACCGAGCGCCGGACGGCGGTGACGGCCCGGCGGACCTGGCGGGCGATGATGCGGGGCGGTTCGCTCCCGCCCACCATCAAGCAGCGGATCCGCGCCGAGGCGCACGGCAAGACCCCGTCCGTCCGCCGCTCCACCACCGCCGCCGCCATGGGCGCCGGATCGGGAACGTCCGCTGCGGTCCAGACCCCCGGCGGGTCCCTTGCCGCCGGAGCTCCGATCGCAGCCGGATCCCGTACCGGCGCCGCCCGGGAAGCGCTCGCGCTCGCCGCGTAGGTCCCCGTGGCCGACACCGGCCGGCAGTGGATCCGGTGGTTCGGGCGTACGCGCCGCCACCGAGCAGGAACGCGAGCGACAGTACGGCGCGAGCCTGAGAGTGAACGAGCATCAGCAGGTAGCAGGTAGCAGGTAGCAGGTAGCAGGTAGCAGGCAGACGGACAGACAGGCAGACAGGCAGCAGGAGTACGCGCCGAATCCGGCGCGCGAGGACGTGCGTGAGCAGGAGTAGCAGCACCCACAGCATCAGCGGGAGCAGATAGCGGCACTGGCAACAGGCGCTGGAGCCCGGTCACTCGTGGCCGTGGATCGCGCCGAGGTGCCCCAGGACTGGGGCACGGATGGATCACCCCGGCGGGCGCCGGGGGCGCGCAGGGGGCGCGAAGCTTGGTATCGCAGGGCCGCATGCCCGGGAGACGGTGGGTTCCCGGACGGCGCGGCCCTTTTCGGCATGTCCGGGACACGCCGATCTGGCGGAACGCTTCATCCCTTGTGCGGCAAGGGTTTCACCGGGCTCCAGGGCGTTGAGCTGGGGCATCGAGGGCGTGAATGAGGTTTATCCGATGTTGGTCATACTTGCGGGGGAATCGGGGGCTCCGGGGTGGTTCGCCGGGGATTCGGTGGGCAACTCTGGTCCCACGACGTCGTCCCACACGAACGACCGGGGCAGCAGGCCAACTGCCTTGGGGCAAGTCCCACTTCGGTTTTCTGGAGGATTCAGACATGGCAAGCATCCGTACCGCCCGCGTCATCGCCGCTGCCGCCGCTCTCCCCCTCGCCGTCGCCCTCTTCGGCGGCGTGGCCTCGGCCGACAACGGCTCCCTCGCGAACGACGGATCGAATGCGAGCGCCGCCGGCATCGTCGGCAGCGGCGTGGGCGGCAGCAACCTCGGCAACTCCTCCACCTCGCAGCAGGTGGCCACCGGTGCCGGCGCGTCGAACCAGAACAACACCGCGCAGGTCAACGGCTCGGCCTTCACCGCCATCCATCAGAGCAACTCGAACGTGGCGGTCAACTTCCATCCCTGGTGGTGACCGCGGCCTGAGCCGCTCCGACTGCTGAGGGCGCCCGTGCGACCGGACCGGCTGGGGTCCGGTGGTGCGGGCGCCCTCGCGCGTGGCCGTCCGCCCCGGCCCCGCGCCCGGCCTCCGGGTCCGCCTCCGACTCCTCGCCGCTCTTCCGACCTTGACACCACGGGTAAATCTGACGGACAGTCAGGTTTACTCGATGATGTGATGCCGGGAGGCCAGCGCCGTGCACCTCGCCCCGACCGAAGGCCAGTTGCGGCTCCGCGCCGAACTGCGGGAGTACTTCAAGAACCTGTTGCCCGACGGGGTGCCCGAAGACCCCGGGCGCCAGCGCGAACTGCTGCGTCGCATCGGCGCCGACGGGCTGCTGGGCCTCGGCTGGCCCGTCGAGTACGGCGGCCAAGGCCGGGGCCCAGACGAGCAGTTCGTCTTCTTCGACGAGGCCTATCGGGCCGGCGCCCCCGTCTCCATGGTCACGCTCAACACCGTCGGGCCGACCCTGATGAAATACGGGACCCCGGAGCAGAAGGACTACTTCCTGCCCCGCATCCTCGCGGGGGAGATCGTGTTCGCCATCGGCTACTCGGAGCCCGAGGCGGGCACCGACCTCGCCTCGCTCCGTACGCGTGCCGTCCGCGACGAACGCCCCGACGGCAGACCTGACGGTGATGCGGACTGGGTGATCGACGGGCAGAAGATCTTCACCTCGAACGCCCAGAACGCGGACTGGATCTGGCTGGCCTGCCGCACCGACCCGCAGGCGCCCAAACACAAGGGCATATCGATCATCCTGGTGCCCACGCAGGCTGCCGGCTTCGCCTGGACCCCCATCGAGACGGTCGGCGGGCTCACCACCACGGCCACGTACTACGACTCCGTCCGCGTGCCCGGCGGCAACCTCGTCGGGCCCGAGCACGGCGGCTGGGGACTGATCACCAACCAGCTCAACCACGAGCGCGTGGCCCTCGCCGCCATCGGCATGCAGGCGGAGGACTTCTACGCGTCCGCCCTCGCCCACGCCCGCCACCCCGACCCCGTCACCGGGGAACGGCCCGCCGATCTGCCGTGGGTGCGGTCCCGGCTGGCGGAGGCGCACGCGCGGCTGGCCGCCGTACGCCTCCTCAACTGGCGGCTCGTCCAGGACGTCGGCGGCGGCGACCTGGCGCCCGGGGACGCGAGCGGCGTGAAGTTCCTCGGTACCGAGTCCACCGTCGAGGTGTACCGGATGTGCCAGGAGGTGGTGGGCGAGGAGGGGCTGATCCGGGGGCCGGGGAGCGAGTCGTTCGAGGGAGGCGAGCTGGAGCGAATGAACCGGGCCGCACAGATCAACACCTTCGGCGGCGGGGTCAGCGAGGTCCAGCGGGAGATCGTCGCCATGATGCGGCTCGGCATGAAGGGGAGGAAGCGATGACGGCAGACGCGGCCGGCCGGGCTGGGGCCGGGAGGACCGGAGCGGCGGGGCCCGGATCCGGAGGGACGCGGGACGCTGCGGTTGCCGGCTCCGGTACCGCTGCCGAAACCGAGTCTGGAGAGCGGTTCCACGCGCTGCTGGCCGCCTTCGAAGGGCAGCCGGCGGCCACCGCGGGTCGCGGCAAGGACCCCGTCAATGCACCGATGATCCGCCACTGGTGCGAGGCGATGGGGGACGCCAACCCGGCGTACGGCGGGCCGGACGCCATCGCCCCTCCGACCATGCTCCAGGCCTGGACGATGGGCGGGCTCTCCGGGCACGGCGACCGCTCCGGTGCCTACGACGAGCTCTTCGCGCTGCTGGAGGGGAGCGGCTTCACCTCCGTGGTGGCCACCGACTGCGAGCAGGAGTACCTGCGCCCCCTCCGGCCGGGACAGGAGGTCACCTTCGACGCCGTCATCGAGTCCGTATCGCCCCGCAAGACGACCAAGCTGGGAACCGGGCACTTCGTGACCACGCGCACGGACGTCCGGGCGGACGGCGAACTCGCCGGGACGCACCGCTTCCGCATCCTCAAGTACGCCCCCGCCCGGCCGGCCACCAGGGCACTCGCAGCCGCGCCCGCGCCCGCGGCCGTGCAGTCCGCCCAGCCGGCGAAGCCCGCCCCGCGGCGCCCCCGCCCGGTGGTCAACCGCGACAACCAGGGCTTCTGGGACGGGGTACGGGAGCACCGGCTGCTGATCCAGCGCTGCACCGCCTGCGCCACCCTGCGCTTCCCGTGGCTCCCCGGCTGCAACTCCTGCGCCTCGCTCCACTGGGACACCGTCGCGGCCTCCGGAGCGGGCACCGTCTTCAGCTACGTGGTGATGCACCACCCGCCCTTCCCGGCCTTCACCGCGCACGAGGATCCCGCGGCCGCGGGCGGACCGTACGCGGTCGCCCTCGTCGAGCTCGCCGAGGGCGTCCGCATGATCAGCAACATCACCGGCGTCCCCCACGACAAGGTCCGCATCGGCCTGCCGGTCCAGCTGGAGTTCCTGCGCGTCGACGACGAACTGGAACTCCCCGTCTTCCACGGGAGCGAGGGCTGATGGACTTCCACCCCACCGAAGAGCAGGCCGCGGCGGCCGGGCTCGCCGCCCGGATCTTCGGCGACCTCGCCACCCACGAACGTCTCGCGGCCGCCGGCAGCGGCAGCGACGCCGAGCTGTGGAAGGCCCTCACCGCGGCCGGCCTGATCGGGGCCGTCGAGGACGTCGGCCTCCTCGGCCTGGTCCTGCTGCTGGAAGAACAGGGCCGCACCACCGCTCAGGTTCCGTACGCCGCCACGTGCGCGTACGGCGTGCTCCCGGTCGCCGCGCACGGTACCGCCGGACAGCGGGCCCGCCTGCTGCCCGCCCTGGCCACCGGCGAGGCCGTCGCCACCGGTGCCTTCCCGGCCCGCGGCCGGATCACCGCCGAGGGCGGCCGCCTCTTCGGCAGCGCACCCGCCGTGCCCTGGCTGCGCGAGGCCACGCACGTACTGGTCCCGGACGCGGACCGGGACCTGTGGCTCGTACGGACCGACGCACCGGGCGTACGGACCTCCCCGGTGGAGACCACCGCCCCCTGGTCGGCGGGTCGGCTGACGCTGGCCGGAGCGGAGGCCGAACGGATCGGCGCGGCGGGCGCCTACGCGGAGGTGCTTGGCGCCGCCCGCACCGCCTTCGCCGGACTCCAGGCGGGCGTGTGCGCGGGCTCGCTCGCCCGCGCCGTGGAGTACACCGGGACCCGCGAGCAGTTCGGCAGGCCGCTCTCCACCAACCAGGGGGTCATGCTCCGCGCCGCCGACGCGTACATGGACACCGAGGCGATCAGGGTCACCGCCTACGAGGCGGCCTGGCGCATCGACCGGGGCCTGCCCGCGCGCGAACACGTCCTGACGGCGGCCTGGTGGGCTTCCGAGGCGGGCAAGCGGGTCGTGCACGCCGGCCAGCACCTGCACGGCGGGATGGGCGCCGACCTGGAGCACCCCGTCCACCGCCACTTCCTGTGGGGGCGCCAGCTGGACGCGTACCTGGGCTGTGGCAGCGAACTGCTGGCCGAACTGGGCGCCGTACTGGCGCAGGAGGGCTGAGACATGACAGTCGGCGCGATACGGGTCGGTGCGGAACTGCCGCCCCTGGTGGTCCCCGTCACGCGGACCCTGATCGTTTCGGGTGCGATCGCGTCCCGCGACTACCAGGACGTGCACCACGACGCGGAACTGGCGCGGGAGAAGGGCTCCCCGGACATCTTCATGAACATCCTGACCACGAACGGACTGGTCGGCCGCTACATCACCGATCACCTCGGCCCGCGTGCCGTCCTGCGCAAGGTGGCCATCCGGCTCGGCGCCCCCAACTACCCGGGCGACACCATGACCCTCACCGGCACCGTCACGGCCCTCGACGGGAACACCGCCGAAATCCGCGTCCTCGGTGCCAACGGCATCGGCCACCACGTCACCGGCACGGTCACCGTGACCCTGGCCGGAGGGGGTGCGGCATGAGCGTCCGGAACCGCGACGAGCTCGGCGGCCGCGCCGCCATCGCCGGGATCGGGGCGACCGAGTTCTCCAAGGACTCGGGCCGCAGCGAGCTCACCCTCGCCGTCGAGGCCGTGCACGCGGCGCTCGCCGATGCCGGGCTCTCCCCCGCCGACGTCGACGGCATGGTCACCTTCACCATGGACACCAGCCCCGAGATCACCGTCGCACAGGCGGCCGGCATCGGGGACCTGTCCTTCTTCTCCCGCATCCACTACGGCGGCGGCGCGGCCTGCGCCACCGTCCAGCAGGCCGCCCTCGCGGTCGCCACGGGGGTCGCGGAGGTCGTCGTCTGCTACCGCGCCTTCAACGAGCGCTCCGGCCGCCGCTTCGGCTCCGGCGTGCAGCAGCGCGAACCCTCGGCGGAGGGCGCGGCCCTCGGCTGGGCCCTGCCGTGGGGGCTGCTGACCCCCGCCTCCTGGGTGGCCATGACCGCCCAGCGCTACCTGCACGCCTACGACCTCACCCCGGAGGCCTTCGGGCACGTCGCGGTCACCGACCGCCGGCACGCCGCGAACAACCCCGCCGCGTACTTCCACAACAAGCCCATCACCCTCGCCGACCACGCCGCTTCGCGCTGGATCGTGGAGCCGCTGCGGCTGCTCGACTGCTGCCAGGAGACGGACGGGGGCCAGGCCCTCGTGGTCACCACCGCCGAACGGGCACGGGACCTGCGGCAGGCGCCCGCGGTGATCACCGCGGCCGCGCAGGGCGCCGGCCGTCGCCAGGAGGCCATGACCTCGTTCTACCGCGACGACCTCACCGGCCTCCCGGAGATGGACGTCGTCGCGCGCCAGCTGTGGCGCACCAGCGGGCTGCGTCCGGCGGACATCGACGTCGGGATCCTCTACGACCACTTCACCCCCTTCGTGCTCATGCAGCTGGAGGAGTTCGGCTTCTGCAAGCCAGGTGAGGCCGCCGATTTCGTCGCTGCCGACGCGCTGCCGCTCAACACCCACGGCGGTCAGCTGGGAGAGGCGTACCTCCACGGCATGAACGGCATCGCCGAGGCCGTCCGTCAACTGCGGGGCACGTCGGTCAACCAGGTCGAGGGGGCGGAACACGTGCTGGTCACGGCCGGTACGGGGGTGCCGACGTCCGGGCTGATCCTCGGCGTCGAGGCGTGAGATCCCGGCCCCAGGGGCCCCCGCGGCCTCCACCTTCAGGAGGTGGAGGCCGCTCCGCCCCTACAACCTGAGGTGGACCCCCCTTCGGCACCTGCGGCCGATTGCAGGGGACGCCCGCGCTCCTAGCGTGGAGACATGACCACGCCAGTGTGCACGCTCGCCTCGAATCCGACGCCGTACCCGTCGTTCTCGGCGTACGTCCGGACCCGCGGCACGGTCCTGATGCGCACTGCGCGCTCCCTCACCGCGAACCCGTGCGACGCCGAGGACCTGCTCCAGACGGCCCTCACGAAGACGTACGTGGCCTGGGACAGGATCGAGGACCACCGCGCCCTGGACGGCTACGTCCGGCGGGCCCTGGTCAACACCCGGACCTCCCAGTGGCGCAAGCGCAAGGTCGACGAATTCGCGTGCGACGAACTCCCCGAGACCGAGGTCGCGCCGGCCGCCGACCCCGCGGAGGCGCAGGCACTGCGCGACGCGATGTGGCGCGCGGTGACCCGGTTGCCGGACCGCCAGCGGGCCATGGTCGTCCTTCGGTACTACGAGGACCTGAGCGAGGTGCAGACGGCCGAGCTGCTGGGGGTGTCGGTCGGCACCGTCAAGAGCGCGGTGTCGCGTGCGCTCGTCAAGCTCCGCGACGACCCCGAGATCACCCCGGTGCGCTGACGCAGAGGCCGGTACGGCCCGGCGGTGCCGGTCCGCCCCGATGTTTCACGTGAAACAGGAAAGCCCGGGCGGCCCGGCGGCGTGACCCTCGCGGCCGTTTCACGTGAAACATCAGGGTCGTTTTCTACTCTCGGGTAGTGACATGCCGACCGGTACGTGCGCAGAATCGGCAGCATCCGTAGCCGCCGCAGCGCCGCAGCGCTCACTGGGAGGACGCTTTGCTGAGCACCATGCAGGACGTACCGCTCCTCGTCACCCGCATACTCCAGCACGGGATGACGATCCACGGGAAGTCCCAGGTCACGACCTGGACCGGGGAGGCCGAGCCGCACCGCCGCAGCTTCGCCGAGATCGGTGCCCGCGCCACCCGCCTCGCCAATGCACTGCGCGACGAACTCGGAGTCCGCCAGGACGACCGGGTCGCCACCTTGATGTGGAACAACTCCGAGCACGTCGAGGCCTACTTCGCGATCCCCTCCATGGGCGCGGTCCTGCACACGCTGAACCTCCGTCTTCCTCCCGAGCAGCTCGTCTTCATCGTCAACCACGCCGCCGACCGGGTGGTGCTGGTCAACGGCACGCTGCTGCCCCTCCTCGTCCCGCTGCTGCCGCACCTGCCGACCATCGAGCACGTCGTGGTGTCCGGCATCGGCGACCGCTCCGCGCTCGACGGGCTGGACGTGCGCGTCCACGAGTACGAGGACCTCCTCGCGGGCCGCCCGGACACCTACGACTGGCCCGAACTGGACGAGCGCCAGGCAGCCGCCATGTGCTACACCTCCGGCACCACCGGGGACCCCAAGGGCGTCATCTACTCGCACCGCTCGATCTACCTGCACTCCATGCAGGTCAACATGGCCGAGTCGATGGGGCTGAACGACAAGGACACCACCCTGGTCGTCGTCCCGCAGTTCCACGTGAACGCCTGGGGGCTGCCGCACGCCACCTTCATGACCGGCATCAACATGCTGATGCCGGACCGCTTCCTGCAGCCCGCACCCCTCGCCGAGATGATCGAGCGGGAGAAGCCCACACACGCCGCGGCCGTCCCCACCATCTGGCAGGGGCTGCTGGCCGAGGTCACCGCCAACCCGCGCGACCTGACATCGATGAAGCAGGTCACGATTGGCGGCGCCGCCTGTCCGCCCTCCCTGATGGAGGCCTACGACAAGCTGGGAGTCCGCCTCTGCCACGCCTGGGGCATGACCGAGACGTCCCCGCTGGGCACCATGGCCCACCCGCCGGCCGGCCTGAGCGCCGAGGAGGAGTGGCCCTACCGGATCACCCAGGGCCGCTTCCCGGCAGGCGTCGAGGCCCGCCTGGTCGGCCCCGGTGGCGACCTGCTGCCCTGGGACGGCGAGGCCGCGGGCGAGCTGGAGGTGCGCGGTGCCTGGATCGCGGGCGCCTACTACGGCGGCGCCGCCGGCGAACCGGTCCGCCCCGAGGACAAGTTCAGCGCCGACGGCTGGCTCAAGACCGGCGACGTCGGCGTGATCAGTCCGGACGGCTTCCTCACCCTCACCGACCGGGCCAAGGACGTCATCAAGTCCGGCGGCGAGTGGATCTCCAGCGTGGAGCTGGAGAACGCGCTGATGGCCCACCCCGATGTCGCCGAGGCGGCCGTTGTCGCCGTCCCCGACGACAAGTGGGGCGAGCGTCCGCTGGCCACCGTCGTCCTCAAGGAGGGCGCGACCGCGGACTACGCGGACCTGCGCGCGTTCCTCGCCCAGTCGATCGCCAAGTGGCAGCTGCCGGAGCGCTGGACGGTCATCGCGGCCGTGCCGAAGACCAGCGTCGGCAAGTTCGACAAGAAGGTGATCCGCAAGCAGTACGCCGACGGCGGCCTGGACGTGACCAAGCTGGACTGACGACTGACGACTGACGACTGACGACGGACGGACGGCCCCGTCCGGGATCCCGAGGGACCCGGGCCGGGCCTCTTCAGCCCCTGGTGAGCCACGGCCGCAGCAGCCTGCTGACGGCGGGCATGGCGGCGTACGTCATCAGGGTGCTGAAGACGACGGCGAACGCGGCCGTCCTCAGGACGAAGTGCAGGTCCACCAGGTACGGCCCGAGCACCGCGTTGCCGATCAGCGAGATCGGGAAGATGGCCAGCCCCGAGCTGATCGCCATCTTCCACCGCGGCGGCGCGGGCCGGGTCGTACCCGGCTTGGCGAACCACGTCTCCATGCCGTGCAGTTCGCGCCGGGCTATCTCCGTGTGGTGGTGGCCCAGACAGTTCGAGAACCACTCGGCCCGCTCGGCGGAGTCCTGCCAGCGCTGGAACGCCGCCTGGTTGCGGAAGCGGTGGACCAGGAACCACGGCCCGCCCTCCGCGGCGGGGCGGAACAGCCCGTATCCGAGATGGTCCGGGAAACCGGCGGCCGTCTCCAGGATGCCGTGGGCCCAGGCCTCGAACGTGTCCTCGTGCCCCGGATCCACCTGTCGCGCGATCAGCAGGTTCACCTCCCCGCTGTCGGCGGGGACGGTCTGCTCGCTCGTGTTGATGATGGCCATCGGGCCAGGATGTCTAGTTGGTTCCGATCTTGGCCAGCAGGTCCACGATGCGACCCTGCACATCGCCGGTCGTCGCCCGCTCGGCCAGGAAGAGCACGCTCTCCCCCGAGGCCAGCCGCGGCAGATCGGACGGGTCGATGCCGGTGGCCGTGTAGACGACCAGCGGAGTGCGGTTCAGCTGCCCGTTGGCGCGCAGCCAGTCCACGATCCCGGCCCGCCTGCGACGCACCTGCATCAGGTCCATCACCACCAGGTTGGGCCGCATCCGCGTGGCCAGCTCCACGGCGTCCGTGTCCGCGCCCGCCCGGGCGACCTGCAGGCCGCGCCGCTCCAGGGCCGTGGTCAGGGCGGCCGCGATCTCGTCGTGCTCCTCGATCAGCAGCACCCGCGAGGGGTGCTGCTCACTGTCGCGCGGCGCGAGCGCCTTGAGCAGGACCGCAGGGTCGGCGCCGTACGCGGCCTCCCGCGTGGCGTGCCCCAGACCGGCCGTGACCAGGACGGGCACCTCGGCCGCCACCGCGGCCTGGCGCAGTGACTGGAGGGCGGTCCGGGTGATCGGCCCGGTCAGCGGGTCCACGAACAGCGCGGCGGGGAACGCGGCGATCTGCGCGTCCACCTCCTCGCGGGAGTGGACGATCACCGGGCGGTAGCCGCGGTCGCTGAGGGCCTGCTGCGTCTGCACGTCGGGTGCGGGCCAGACCAGGAGGCGGCGGGGGTTGTCCAGCGGCTCCGGCGGAAGCTCGTCGTCCACGGGCCGCGGCACGGGCCGGTTGACCACCTCCACCGCACCGCCCGGGCCGTCCAGCGGCTCGGGGCCCTCGTCGGAACCCGCTTCGGGGGCTCCTATGGCGAACGCCCGGCCCTGGGGCGCCGGATCGGCGAGGCGCCGACGCCGCCCGGAGCCCGTTCCGTTCGGGTCCACGGAGATCCCCTGGCCCAGCGTGCCGAGGGCGCGCACGCTGATCGGCTGCGCGGCCTGGCCGTCGGCGGGGGCGTCCTGCGACTGCCGGGCCCCGGGGACCGCGGCCTGGCCGGAGGCCCCGCCGTCCTCGGGAGCCGTCCGCGCCGCCGGCACCGGCCAGGACGGGGCGGTCTGGAGCGCACGCCGCCGCCCGGTCGGCTGTACGGGTTCGTCCGCGCCCTCGGCGGGCTGCGGGGCGGGAGCTTCGGACTCGGCTGCAGGGGCGCCCAGCACCCGGCGCCCGCGCCGCCCGCCCGGGCCGTCGGAGTCCGCCTCGGCGGGGGCCGGGGGGGACGGCGGCGAACCGGGGCCGGTCGCGGCCGGGTTCTGCGGAGCGGGGGGAGCCGGGGTCGGCCCGGCGGGCAGCGCGAAGCCGCCCTCGGGGGCGATCGGCCGTACGGGGGCCTGCCGGGGAGCGGGCGCCGGACGGAGCCCGGCCGCCGGCACGGGGCCGCCGTTCTGCGCCGGACCGGCCGCGCCCAGCGCACGGCGCCGGCCCGCGGGGTGCTCGGTCACCGGAACGGGGGGAACCTGGGGCGCCGCCGGCATCACGGGCACCGCCGGTACGGGTGCCATCGCGGGTGCGGGGGGCAGCGCGGGCATCGCGTTGCCCTGCGGGGGGACGGGCCGGCCGGAGCCGCCCTGACCGCCCTCGCCGCTGCCGTCGCCGTCCCGCCCGCGGCGCCGCCCGGTACCGAGCCCCGCCGGGTTCACCGGGGACTGCGCGAGCTCCGGACCACCGCCGTCGGTCTCGCCCGCCCGGCGCCGTCCCGAGGCGAGCGCCAAGGCGCCACCGCCCTCGGCGGGCTTCGGGGCACCGGGGGCGCCGGCCGGCTCGGCCGGGTCGTCGAGGAACGCGTCGACTCCGCGCCGGGCGCGCCGTCCGCCGGGACCCGTGGCGGACGCGGTGGGCCCGGTCGGCGGGCTCTTCTCGGCCGGCGGCTCCTCCTCCGGCTCCGGGAGGGTCACCGTCCCGGCTCCCGCGCCGAGCGGCAGCTCCAGCACGTAGGCCCCGCCGGGCGCGCCCGGCACCTCCACCGTCTGCAGCACACCGCCGTGTGCGGCCACGATGCCGCGCACGATCGGCTCGTGCACCGGGCTCCCGCCCTCGTACGGCCCGCGCACCTCGATCCGTACGACGTCGCCGCGCTGCGCGGCGGCCACCACGATCGTCGAGTCGCCGTACCCGCTGCCCTGGGCGGTCTTCCCGGTGGCGTCCACCCCGGCGACGTCCGCGACCAGGTGGGCGAGGGCGGTCGCGATGCGGTCGCCGTCCACCTCGGCCTCGATGGTCGGCGCGTGGACGGCGAACTGGGCGCGCCCCGGCCCGATCAGCTCGACCGCGCCGTCGACCCCGGCCGTGACCACGCCGTTGATCAGGACCTTCTTCTTCTGGAGCCGGTCTCCGCCGGAGTCCAGGCGCTGGAAGCCGAGCACGTTGTCCACGAGCGTGGTCATCCGCGAGTATCCGGCGGCCAGGTGGTGCAGCAACTGGTTGGCCTCGGGCCACAGCTGTCCCGCATCGTCGGCGGCCAGCGTCGCCAGCTCCCCGCGCAGTTCGTCCAGCGGGCCGCGCAGCGACTCGCCGAGGACGGCCAGCAGCTGGGCGTGGCGCGCGGCCAGGGCGTCGTAGGGCCGACGGTCGGTGAAGGTCATGACGGCGCCGACGAGCTGCTCCCCGTCCCGTACGGGAGAGGTGGTCAGGTCCACGGCGACGGGCTGCCCGGCCTTGTTCCACAGCACCTGCCCGCGCACCCGGTGCTTGCGTCCGCTGCGCAGGGTGTCGGCGAGCGGGGACTCCTCGAAGGGGAACGGCGAGCCGTCGGCGCGCGAGTGCTGGACCAGGCCGTGCAGTTCGCGGTTGCCCAGGTCGGTGGCGCGGTAGCCGAGGATCTGCGCGGCGGCGGGGTTGACCAGCACCACCCGGCCGTCGGTGTCCGTGCCCACGACGCCCTCGGCGGCGGCCCGCAGGATCATCTCGGTCTGCCGCTGGGAGCGGGCCAGCTCGGCCTCGGTGTCCACCGTCTGGGAGAGGTCCCGTACGACGAGCATGAGCAGCTCGTCGCCGGTGTACGCGGGTTGCGGCTCGCGGTAGGCGTCCCGGCCGTCGAGATGGGCGCTGGTGACCTCGACGGGGAACTCGCTGCCGTCGGTGCGGCGGGCGGTCATCCGGGTGGGCTTGGTGCGGCCGCCCTCGTCCTCGCCGGGCCGGCGCATGGAGCCGGGGATCAGCTTGGAGTCGAAATCGGGCAGCAGATCGAGCAGGCCGCGGCCCACGAGACCGGTTCCCGGACTCTCCATCACCTCGAGGGCGATCGAATTGGCGTTGACGACCGTGCCGTTGGCGTTGACGAGCAACAGCGCGTCCGGAAGAGCGTCGAGTATTGCTGCGAGGCGAGCAGCGCCTCGGGATGGCCTGCTGCTCACGACGAGCTTCCTCCCTGACCACAACTACCGGCAAGTCACGGGAGGAGTCTAAGGCCACAGCCCCGCGGCGGGGTGGCCGAAGTGCGGTGTATAGCGCCCATTCCGCGCATCCTCCCAGGTCAGGAACGCCCACTCGGAAGCAGAGGTTCCAACTCGTCCCACCGGTTGATTTCGCATCCGTCGGTCCGGCGGAAGGTCGCGTCGACCTTCTGCCCCCGCCAGGTACCGGTGATGCGGGCGGTGGCCGGGCCCCCGTGCTGCATGGTGCAGATCTGCCGGTGGGAGATGGGGGCGAAGGGGTCCCTGCCCTCCGCGGCGAGCTGGTCCAGCCGCGCGCAGGCCCGTTCCCTCTGGGGGTGATCGCCGCCGGCGGGATCGCATTCGAGCCGGTACTCACGGTCCAACTGGCGGTTGCCGGTGTCGGCCATGGTGATGGAGAGGCGGTCGGGGGCCTTCATCAGCAGCCCGCCCAGGGGCAGCGGGGGCAGCGGCCCGGCCACCGCGGTGGCCAGGGCGGAGGTGACGGCGAAAGCGGCGAGACGCAGCATGGGGGCACTCCAGGTCGTCCGTACGTCGTACGGCTGACCAACGACGGGAGCGCGCGGATGTTGCGTGCGGCGGGGGCTTTAAGGCTTTGCCCTCCGGCCGTGCGTCCTAGTACCGTGGGAGCGGATTGGTGACCGGCCCCGCGCCTGTGTCATCATCTGCACGCACCTTCGTACGCGGGGGTGTGCTGGAGGCGTCGCCTAGTCCGGTCTATGGCGCCGCACTGCTAATGCGGTTTGGGGCTTACCCCCCATCGAGGGTTCAAATCCCTCCGCCTCCGCACCTGACGAAGCCCCGGTCCCTGTGGACCGGGGCTTCGGTGTTTCCCGGCGCGGCGGGCGCCCGATCCGATCTGTGTGCGACCCGTCCGCACGCACCCGGATGATCTTCGCCAGAGGCGTTTTTGCAGGTCAGGCATGGTTTGCCTAATGGATTTCGCGTCCCGGCGAGGTCCATGTATTGTTGTTCTCGCAAGGCCAACGGGGCGCAAAACCCCAGCAAGCCAAGCACTCGTAGCTTAACGGATAGAGCATCTGACTACGGATCAGAAGGTTGCAGGTTCGAATCCTGCCGAGTGCACAGCCTGAGAGGCCCCCCGGTTCACCGGGGGGCCTCTTGCGTTGTCCGGACGGAGCGGCGGGTGGGGGCCGTGCGGGTCCGGGTCTCCTCCTTGATGGGGAGGGGGTACCCCGGAGGGAGTGGGGGGCGGGATGGCTCTGGAGGGGGATGCCGGTTACCCCGCGGCCTCGGTACGGTTTTGAAGATCGTTCGAAGAGATCGTTCGAAATCGGAACAAGGGGGCACCCCATGGGACTGTTCGGGAACGCGCACACCGTCGACCCCGTCTCCGCGCAGCGGGACTACGCGCGGCTGCTGGGCCAGGGGGAGCAGGTTCACGCGGCGTACCTGCTGATCCGGGACACGATCCTGTTCACCGACCGGCGGCTGGTGCTCATCGACAAGCAGGGGCTCACGGGCAAGAAGGTGGAGTACCACTCCGTCCCCTACCGGAGCATCACCCACTTCTCGGTGGAGACCGCCGGTCACTTCGATCTCGACGCCGAGCTCAAGATCTGGATATCCGGGACCCCGGCGCCGATCGAGAAGACCTTCACCAAGGGGGTCGACATCTACGAGGTGCAGGCGATCCTGACGCAGTTCGTCGCCCGGTAGCCGCGCCCCCCCTCGGGGAGGCCTTGCGTCACAGGACGCGGGGGAGGCCCGTCACGGACATCACCAGGGAGTAGAGGGAGGTGGTGGCCGTGATGAAGAGGCGGTTGTTCCGGGGGCCGCCGAAGGCGATGTTCGAGACGGGTTCGGGGACGCGGACGCGGCCGATGAGGGCGCCGTCCGGGGCGTAGCAGTGGACGCCGGATTTCATCGCGGCCGCCCACAGCCTGCCCTCGTCGTCGAAGCGGATGTTGTCGACCGAGGGGCAGTCGGTGAACACGCGGTCGTCGGTGAGGGCGCCGTCGTCGGTGACCTTGAAGGCGCGGATGTGTCCGGCCCGGGTGTCCGCGGCGTACAGCTCGGCCTCGTTGGGGGAGAAGACCAGTCCGTTCGGGCCCAGGAAGCCGTCAGCGACCAGGCGGACCGTGCCGGTGGCCGGATCGGCGCGGTAGAGGTTGCAGGCGCCGATCTCGCCGGGGGCGCGCCGGCCCTCGTAGTCGCTGGTGATGCCGAAGTCCGGGTCCGAGAACCAGATGGAGCCGTCCGAGCGGACCACCGCGTCGTTCGGGCTGTTGAGCCGCTTGCCGTCGAAGCGGTCGGCGATGACGGTGAGCCTGCCGTCCGGTTCGGTGCGGGTGACGCGGCGGTTGCCCTGTTCGCAGGTGATCAGGCGGCCCTCGCGGTCGAGGGTGTTGCCGTTGGCGTGGCCGGCCGCGGAGCGGAAGACGGAAACGGCGCCGGTCGCCTCGTCCCACCGCAGGATCCGGTCGTTGGGGATGTCGCTCCACACCAGCTGGCGCCAGGCGGGCAGATAGAGCGGGCCTTCCGCCCAGCGGCAGTCGTCGTGGAGCCGCTCCAGGCGAAGGTCCCCGTTGGCGCAGCGGCCGGTCCGGAAGCGATCGTCCAGAATCTCGTACAAGGTGAGGTCGGCTATGGCAGACACAGTTCTCCCTGAAATCGAAATGCCGAATCAAGTTCGGTCTGATGGTGAGATTGCAGGATCAGGTACTGTCTTCGCAAGGGCCGACGGGCCCATGGGAGGAAGATCGCGTGGACGACATCGACCGGGCGCTCGTCCTGCGCCTCCAGCAGGACGCGGGCCAGTCGTACGCCTCCCTCGGCGCGGCCGTCGGGCTGTCGGCCGGGGCCACCCACGAGCGCGTACGCAAACTGCGCGAGCGCGGGGTGATCCGCCGCACCACCGTCGACGTCGACCCGGCAGCCGTGGGCAGTGGGGTGCTGGCCTACGTGATGGTCGACTCCAACGCGTGGATGGGCGAGTCCGGGGATGCCTTCGCCGCGATTCCCGAGATCCAGGAGGCGCACATCATCGCGGGCAGCGCCTCGGTCATGGTCAAGGTGCGCACCGCCACGACCGGGCAGTTGCAGGACGTGCTGCGCCGCCTCTACGCCATCGACGGTGTCATCGGGACGCACGCCA
Organism: Streptomyces sp. NPDC048461; assembly: GCF_055587105.1. NCBI lineage: Bacteria > Bacillati > Actinomycetota > Actinomycetes > Kitasatosporales > Streptomycetaceae > Streptomyces > Streptomyces sp. NPDC048461. The sequence goes on from NZ_JBVJGW010000004.1 coordinate 415,728, forward strand.
CCGTCGTCCTGGACACCTTCTTCGAGCGCCCCCTTCCGCTGTGACCTGGCGGTGTTCCGGGGTCCGGTGGATCGGGGGCCGGCCCGCCGTCGGCTGGTACGCCGAGGGGCGCGCGACGCGGGAGAGCGTGCTCGCGTACGGGCAGCGGCTGGCCTTCGTCGCGCGCGGCGAGCGGCGCTGTCCGGGGGTGCGGCGGGCCGGGAAGCGGACACCCTGCCCCACGGGCGCCGCCGTGCCCGGCCGGACGGGGAACGCCCAGTGCCCCGAGTGCGCGCGCCTGGACCGGTCGTTCTCGGTGGCGGCCGACACCAACGCGGCCGATCCGCGGACCTACCGGGTCTACCTGGCCTGGTTCGGGCCCGGTCTGGTCAAGGTCGGCATCACCGCCGAGGAGCGCGGCTGCGTCCGGTTGCTGGAGCAGGGTGCGGTCACCTGGGCCTGGCTGGGGCGCGGGCCGCTCATGGCAGCCCGGCGCACCGAGGAGTTGCTGCGGGCCGCGCTCGGGGTGCCGGACCGGATCGCGTACGCCCGTAAGCGCGCCGTTCGGGCAGGGCTGCCGCCCGCGGCCGAGCGGGGCCCGGAGGTTGCCGAGCTGCACGCGCGGGCCGCCGCCCTGCCGGGGTGGCCGGACTCGCTGGAGCGGCTGGGGTGCGAAGTCGTCGACCACGCGGTGGTGTTCGGGCTGGCGGGGCTGCCCGTCCCCGCCCGGGTCGTCACCGAGATGGTGGCCGGCGGAGCCGTGACGGGGGTACTGGCCGGTGCGGCCGGTCCCGATCTGCACTTCGCGGACGGGCTCGTCGTGGACGGCCGGCTGCTGGCCGGCTGGGAGCTGGCCGTCCCCGAAGGCGAGGCGTGGACGGCGGCGCCCTCGGCGGAGGTCCCCGTCGCCGTCCGTCCCCCGGCCGAGCAGGACGGGCTGTTCTGAGGCCGCTGCGCGGAGTCCCGGCCCGTGTGGTGTCGGAGGCCAGGGTCAAGACTTGGATCCCTTTGACCTTCCGGGGCTGATTCCGGTGGACATGCGGGAGGGCTCCGCCGAGGGTGGTGCCCATGACCCTTCAGCCCCTCCGGCCCCTTCCGGCCTTCGAACCGCCGTATCTGATGGCGGTGTTCAGCAGCGTCCGAGGCGCCGACGAGAGCGGTTACGCCGAGACCCTCGACCGGATGAACGAGATCGTCGCCGAGAACCCGGGCTTCCTCGGACAGGAGTCCGCGGGCACCCCCGGCGGGCTCGGCATCACCGTCGCCTACTTCCGCGACCACGCGTCCCTCGCCCGGTGGCGGCAGGACGCGGAGCACCGGGCGGCCATGGAGCAGGGGCGCGCCCACTGGTACGAGAGCTACACCCTGCACGTCGCGACCGTCGAACGGAGCCACGGCTTTGTCCACCACGGCTGAGGCGGTCCGGGCCTTCCGCACCCGGCTCGGGCTGCCCGGGCTGGTCGACGTCCACACCCACTTCATGCCGGAACGGGTGCTGGAGAAGGTGTGGGACTACTTCGACGCGGTCGGTCCGCTGACCGGCGTCGAGTGGCCCATCACCTACCGGTACGAGGAGGAGCAGCGGGTCGCGCTGCTGCGGGAGTTCGGCGTACGGGCCTTCACCGCCATGCTGTACCCGCACAAGCCGGAGATGGCCGCCTGGCTCAACGCCTGGTCCGCCGACTTCGCCGCCCGGACCCCCGACTGCCTGCACACCGCGACGTTCTTCCCGGAGGTCGCCGCCGCCGGGTACGTCCGCCGGGCGCTGGAGGCGGGGGCGCGCGTCTTCAAAGCACACCTCCAGGTCGGCGGCTACGACCCGAACGACGACCGGCTCGACGCCGTCTGGGGCCTCCTCGCCGAGGCCGGCACGCCGATCGTGATCCACTGCGGATCCGGGCCCGTCCCCGGGAAGCACACCGGGCCCGAGCCGATCGCCCGGCTGTTGGCCCGGCACCCGCGGCTGCCCCTGGTCATCGCCCACATGGGCATGCCCGAGTACGCCGACTTCCTCGACCTCGCCGACCGCCACACCGAGGTCCGCCTGGACACCACGATGGCCTTCACCGACTTCTCCGAGCAGTTCAGCGCCTTCCCCCGGGCGGAGCTGGGGCGCCTCGCGGACCTCGGCGACCGCATCCTGCTCGGCACCGACTTCCCGAACATCCCGTACCCGTACGACGGACAGCTCCTCGCCCTCGAACGGCTCGGGCTGGGGGACGCGTGGCTGCGCGCGGTCTGCCACGACAACGGGGCCAGGCTGTTCCGCCTGCCCGGGTGACCAGCCCGGCCGGCCGGCCGTTCCCGAGTCCCTCCCGGGCGGATCCGGGCCTGTCCGTCGCGTCCGTCCGCCGCGCCCGCCCGTCGCCCCCGTCCATCGCCCCCGTCCGTCCGGTGCGGTCGTTTCTCAGGAAATTCACAGGTTCGCGCAAGAACGCTCTCAGAGGCGCCGTACAGCGTGGTCGCATGACTGCGACGACCACCTCACACGCGTCCACGTCCACCAGCAATCCCACGGCCCTGGTGCGGCCCGACGGCGGCCCCTGCCGGGTGCTCGTCGTCGACGACGAGGCCTCGCTCTCCGAGCTGCTGTCCATGGCGCTGCGCTACGAGGGCTGCGAGGTCCGCAGCGCGGGGGACGGAGCCGCGGCGGTGCGCGCGGCGCGGGAGTTCCGGCCGGACGTGGTGGTCCTCGACGTCATGCTCCCCGACATGGACGGGCTCGCCGTCCTGGGCCGGCTGCGCCGCGAGCTCCCGCAGGTCCCGGTGCTGTTCCTGACGGCGAAGGACTCCGTCGAGGACCGGATCGCGGGCCTCACCGCGGGCGGGGACGACTACGTCACCAAGCCGTTCAGCCTGGAGGAGGTCGTGGCGCGGCTGCGCGGCCTGGTCCGGCGTTCGGGCGCCGCGCAGGCCGCCCGCGGCGGGTCCGTCCTGGCCGTCGGCGACCTGACCCTCGACGAGGACAGCCACGAGGTGGTCCGCGGCGGCCTGGAGATCCACCTGACCGCGACCGAGTTCGAGCTGCTGCGCTACCTGATGCGCAACCCGCGCCGGGTGCTGAGCAAGGCGCAGATCCTGGACCGGGTGTGGTCGTACGACTTCGGCGGGCAGGCCAACGTGGTCGAGCTGTACATCTCCTACCTCCGCCGGAAGCTGGAGAGCGGTCCCGGCCTGGCACCGATGATCCACACCCGGCGCGGCGCCGGCTACCTGATCAAGCCGGCCGAGTAGTGGCGCTGCGCGCGTCCCGGCCGGGACGTCCGCCGCGGTCCGGCCGGCCGCCCAAGCCCGGGCGGCCCCCACGTGCGCAGCGCGTGCCGCGGTGGCGCCGTCCGGCCCGGCCGCGCAGGCGGCCCTGGTCGCTGCGGACCCGACTCGTCGTCTCGGCGGTGCTGCTGATCGCCGTGGTCGGCGCCTCCATCGGCACCGTCACCACCCTCGCCCTGCGCTCCTACCTGGTCGACCAGCTCGACAAGCAGCTGCGGATCTCCGTCGACATGGGCACCCGCGGCCCCGGCAGCGGAAAGGCCGCCCGCGAAGGAGGCCTGGGCTCCGTCCTCGGCCCCGGTACCCCCCTGGGCGCCACCGGGGTCCGGCTCGACTCCGACGGCACGGTGGCCGGAACGGCGCGCAGCGTCCGCGTCGAGGACCCCGAGCTCGGAAACCGCGAGCTCCTCACTCCCGCCCAGACCGCCGCCCTCGTGGCGGTCGCCCGCACCGCCGAACCGGGTCGCACCGAGCCGGTGGACCTGAGCCTGCCGGGGCTCGGCGCGTACCGCGTGCTGTCCGCCCCCGACGGGAGCCTGGTCCTGGGCTTCCCCCTGCACGAGGTCGACTCCACCGTGGAGACCCTGATCGGGGTCGAGGTCTGCGTCACCCTGGCCGGACTGATCGCCGCCTCCCTCGCCGGGCAGGCCCTGGTCGGGGTCGCCCTGCGCCCGCTGCGACGGGTCGCCGCCACCGCCACCCGGGTCTCCGAACTGCCGCTCCACAGCGGCGAACCCGCACTCGACGAACGGGTGCCGGACGCCGAGGCCGACCCCCGTACGGAGGTCGGCCAGGTCGGTGCGGCCCTCAACCGGATGCTGGGACACGTCTCCTCCGCGCTCACCGCCCGCCAGCAGAGCGAGACCCGGGTCCGCCAGTTCGTCGCCGACGCCAGCCACGAGCTGCGCACCCCCCTCGCGTCGATCCGCGGCTACGCGGAGCTGACCCGCCGGGGACGGGAGGAGCCCGGCCCCGACACCCGGCACGCCCTGGGCCGCATCGAGTCCGAGGCCACCCGGATGACCGGACTGGTCGAGGACCTGCTGCTGCTGGCCCGGCTCGACGCCGGCCGTCCGCTCGCCACCGGCGACACCGAGACCGACCTGGCCCCCCTCGTCATCGACGCGGTGAGCGACGCGCGGGCCGCCGGGCCCGGACACCACTGGCGCCTGCACCTGCCGGAGGAGCCCGCGACGATCCTCGCCGACCCGGCCCGGATCCAGCAGGTCCTGGTCAACCTGCTGGCCAACGCCCGCACCCACACCCCGCCCGGCACCACCGTCACGGCGCGTGTTTCACGTGAAACATCCGCCGTCCGGCTCCGGATCGAGGACGACGGGCCCGGTATCGCACCCGACCTGCTCCCCCACGTCTTCGAGCGCTTCGCCCGGGGCGACGCCTCCCGCTCCCGGGGTGCGGGCTCCACCGGGCTCGGCCTCGCCATCGTCCAGGCCGTGGTGACGGCACACGGCGGGCAGGTCGACGTACGGAGCGAGCCCGGACGGACCTGCTTCGAGGTCCTGCTCCCCCCGGCCCCGACGGGTACGGCTGGGGACTCACAGACGGGGCACAGGCTCACCACACAGCGGTGACAGGGCGCCCGACGAGGCTCGTCTCATGTCAACCGACGCCTCTCCCGGGGCCCTTCCGGCACGGGCCCACCTCGCGCCCCTGCCCGGCGAGCCCGTCCTCGACGTGGTGATACCGGTCTTCAACGAGGAGAAAGACCTCGACCGGTGCGTGCGCCGACTGCACGACCACCTCACCCGCACCTTCCCGTACCCGTTCCGGATCACGGTCGCCGACAACGCCAGCACCGACCGGACCCCCGAGGTCGCGGCCGGGCTCGTCACCGCCCTGGAGGGCGTACGCAGCACGCGGCTGGAGGAGAAGGGCCGGGGCAGGGCGCTGCGCACCGTCTGGTCCGGCTCGGACGCGCCGATCCTCGCGTACATGGACGTGGACCTCTCCACCGACCTGAACGCCCTGCTGCCGCTGGTGGCCCCGCTGATCTCCGGCCACTCCGACCTCGCCATCGGCACCCGCCTCGCCCGCTCCTCACGGGTGGTGCGGGGGGCGAAGCGGGAGTTCGTGTCGCGCGCCTACAACCTCCTCCTGCGCTCCTCCCTCGCCGCCGGGTTCAGCGACGCCCAGTGCGGCTTCAAGGCCATCCGCCGGGACGTCGCCGAGCGGCTGCTGCCGCTGGTGGAGGATTCGGGCTGGTTCTTCGACACCGAACTGCTCGTGCTCGCCGAACGGGCCGGACTGCGCATCCACGAGGTGCCGGTGGACTGGGTCGACGACCCCGACTCCACCGTCCACATCGCCCGGACCGCCGCCGAGGACCTCAAGGGCGTCTGGCGGGTGGGCCGCGCGCTCGCCGTCGGGGCCCTGCCCCTGGACCGCCTCGCCCGCCCCTTCGGCGACGACCCGCGCGACCGGGGCGCCCTGCCCGACGTGGACGGCGGGCTGGCCCGCCAGCTCCTCGGCTTCTGCGCCGTCGGCGCGCTGTCCACCCTCCTCTACCTGCTCCTCTATTCCGCCCTCCGCACCGGCACCGGCCCGCAGACCGCCAACGGCGCCGCCCTGCTGCTCTCCGCCGTCGCCAACACCGCCGCGAACCGCCGCCTCACCTTCGGGATCCGCGGCCGGGACCGGGCCGTGCGCCACCAGGCCCAGGGACTCGTGGTGTTCGCCATCGGGCTGGCCCTGACCAGCGGCTCCCTCGCCGCCCTCGCGGCGGCCACCGACCGGCCGGCGCACGGCACCGAGCTGGCCGTCCTGATCACCGCCAACCTCGCCGCCACCGTGCTGCGGTTCCTGCTCTTCCGCGCCTGGGTCTTCCCCGAGCGGCGCGGTTCCGCGATCCCTACGCCCAAGGACAGCCGATGACCACGGCCGCATTTCCGCTCCTCCCACCCGACGCGTCCGGTGCGTCCGGTGCGCCCGCCGCGGCCGCCGCGGTGCGGGCCCGGACCGACCGGCCCCGCTGGGAGCGCCCCGCGTTCGCCGGGCTGCTGATCGCCACCGCCGTCCTGCTGCTGTGGGACCTGGGCTCCTCCGGGTACGCCAACTCCTTCTACTCCGCCGCCGTCCAGGCGGGCAGCGAGAACTGGAAGGCCTTCTTCTTCGGCTCCTCCGACGCCGGCAACTCCATCACCGTCGACAAGCCGCCGGCCGCCCTGTGGCCGATGATGCTGTCGGTCCGGCTGTTCGGGCTCGGCGCGTGGCAGATCCTCGTCCCGCAGGCCCTGATGGGCGTCGGGACGACGGCGGTCCTGTACGCGGCCGTCCGCCGGTCGTTCGGACCGGGGGCGGCGCTGCTGAGCGGCGCGGCCTTCGCGCTCACCCCCGTCGCGGCGCTGATGTTCCGCTTCAACAACCCCGACGCGCTGCTGACCCTGCTGCTGACGGTCACCGTGTACTGCGTGCTGCGGGCCCTCGACGGCGCGCGCACCCGGTGGCTGGTCTGGGCCGGCGTCGCGGTCGGCTTCGCCTTCCTCACCAAGACCCTGCAGGCCTTCGTCATCCTGCCGCCGCTCGCCCTCCTGTACGCCGTCTGCGCGCCGACCCGGCTGCGCAGGCGCCTGGGCCAGCTGCTGCTCGCCGGAGCCGCCATGGTCGTGGCGGGCGGCTGGTGGGTGGCGGCCGTCGAGCTGTGGCCGGCGGGCTCGCGCCCGTACATCGGCGGCTCGCAGACCAACTCCTTCCTGGAACTGACCCTCGGCTACAACGGGCTGGGCCGGATCAACGGCAACGAGACCGGCAGCGTGGGCGGCGGCGGGCGGCCCGGCGGCGGCGGAGGCGGCGGCTGGGGCGAGACCGGCATCGACCGCCTGTTCGCGGGCAACATCGGCGGACAGATCTCCTGGCTCCTGCCGGCCGCCCTGGTCCTGCTCGTGGCCGGCCTGGTGATGACCTGGCGGGCCCGCAGGGCCACCGACTCGCTGGAGAGCACGGCCCGGGCGGCCTTCCTGGCCTGGGGCGGTGCGCTGCTGATCACCGTGCTCGTCTTCAGCTACATGCAGGGCATCTTCCACGAGTACTACACGGTGGCGCTGGCGCCGTTCGTGGCCGCGCTCGTCGGCATGGGCGTCGCCGTGCTGTGGGAGGAGCGCGGCAGCCCGGCCGCCTCGCTCACGCTCTCCGGGGTCCTCGCCCTGACGGCGGTCTGGTCGTACGTGCTGCTCGGCCGGGCCGGCGGGTACCTGCCGTGGCTGCGCTGGACGGTGCTGGTGGCGGGGCTGCTCGCCGCGGTCGCGCTGCCGTTCGCCGCGCGGGTGGGGCGCCGGGCGCTTCCGGCGGTGGCGGCGCTGGGGCTGGCGGCGGCGCTGGCCGGGCCGCTCGCGTACTGCCTGACCACCGTGACGACCGCGCACACGGGCTCCATCGTGACCGCCGGACCGGCGGTGGCGGGAGGTCGCGGCGGCCCGGGCGGCGGGATGCGGTTCGCACCCGGCGGTGAGCAGGGTCCCGGCGGCGCCGGTGCGCCCGGCGCGGCCGGTGGCGTCGGCGGAACCGCCGGGGTCACACCGGGCGGCGCGCCGCAGGACGGCCAGGGCGGCCAGGGCGGCCAGGCGCCGGGCGGCCAAGGCGGCCAGGGCGGCCAGGGCGTACCGGGTGGCCAGGGCGGTCAGGACGGCCGGCGCGGTCAGGACGGCCAGGGTGCACCGGGTGGCCAAGGCGGTCCGGGGGTCCAGGGCGGTCCCGGTGGCGGCTTCGGGCGGCCCGGCGGCGCCGGTGGCGGCGGCCAGGGCGGTCCCGGCGGGCTGCTGGGCGGGACCAGGGTCGCGGCGGCGGCTACGGCGGCCCTGCGCGCGGACGCCGGGAAGTACACCTGGGCGGCGGCCGCCATCGGCTCGCAGAACGCGGCGAGCTACCAGCTGGCCTCCGGCGAGCCGGTGATGCCGATCGGCGGGTTCAACGGCAGCGATCCGTCGCCGACCCTGGAGCGGTTCCAGGAGTACGTGAAGGCCGGGAAGATCCACTGGTTCATCGGCCAGAGCGGCGCCGGGGACGGTGCCGGGGACGGCGCCGAGGCCGGTGCGGCGGGCCGGACCCGCGGCGGCGGCGGTCCGTCCGGCGCCACCGGCACGGCCATCGAGACCTGGGTCAAGGCCACGTTCACGCCGACCACCGTCGGCGGGGCCACCTTCTACGACCTGACGGCTCCGGCCACCACGTCCTCCTGACCGCCCCGTTCCACCCCCTGCGGGCCGCGCGGCGACACCTCGCGCGGCCCGCAGGGCGCCGGCCGTGCGGAGCGAACCGCGGCGGCGCGACACGGCGAAGGCCACTGCCCGCACCCGGACGTCCGGGTGCGGGCAGTGGCCTTCTCACCTGCCGGGGCCGCCGCAGGTCCCGCGGGGTGGTGCGGCGTCCCGTCGCAGGGTGCTGCGGGAGGTCAGACCGTGGCCTGCGCGGGGGCCGGGGCCTCGGTGCCCGCCGCGGTGCCGGAACCGGCGGCCGGGGCGTGGGCGGCCGGCTTCGACTTCAGCGCGACCTCCTTGATGAACAGCACCAGGACCAGTCCGAGGAGCGCGAACGGGGCGGCGTACAGGAAGACGTCGCCGACGCCGTGGCCGTACGCGGCCTCGACGACCTCGCGGAACGGCGCCGGCAGCTTGTCGAGGTCGGGGATCCCGCCCCCCGCGGTGCCGCCGTGACCCATGGCCGCGGCCTTCGGGCCGAGTGCGGTGAGACCGTCCTGGACGTAGTGGGTGACCCGGTTGGCCATGACCGCGCCCAGCGCGGAGACGCCCATGGCGCCGCCGAGCGAGCGGAAGAACGTGACGACGGAGCTGGCCGCGCCCAGGTCCTCGGGGGCCACCTGGTTCTGGGTGGCGAGGACCAGGTTCTGCATCATCATGCCGAGGCCGAGGCCGGTCAGCGCCATGTAGATCGCGATGTGCCAGTACGGGGTGTCGTACCGCAGGGTGCCCAGCAGGCCGAGTCCGGCCGTCAGGAGCACGCCGCCGCCGACGAGCCAGGCCTTCCAGCGGCCGGTCTTGGTGATCACCTGACCGGAAACGGTGGAGGAGACGAAGAGGCCGGCGATCATCGGGATCGTGAGGACTCCGGACATCGTGGGGGACTCGCCGCGGGCCAGCTGGAAGAACTGGCTGAAGAACACGGTCCCCGAGAACATCGCGATGCCCACGAACAGCGAGGCGGCCGAGGCGAGGGTGATGGTCTTGTTGCGGAACAGCCGCAGCGGGATGATCGGGTCGCTCGCGCGGGACTCGACGAGGACGAAGAGCAGGCCGAGCGCGAGGGCGCCGCCGGTCATCGCCCAGGTCTGCCAGGAGATCCAGTCGTACGAGGTGCCGGCCTGGGTGACCCAGATCAGCAGCAGCGAGACGGAGCCGCTGATCAGCACGGCGCCGAGCCAGTCGACCTTCACGTCACGGCGGACCACCGGAAGCTTCAGGGTCTTCTGGAGCACGACCAGCGCGATGATCGCGAAGGGGACGCCGACGTAGAAGCACCAGCGCCAGCCGAGCCACGAGGTGTCGGTGATGACGCCGCCCAGCAGCGGGCCGCCGACGGTGGCGACGGCGAAGACCGCGCCGAGGTAGCCGCTGTACCGGCCGCGCTCGCGCGGCGAGATCATCGCGGCCATGACGATCTGGGCGAGGGCGGACAGGCCGCCGACGCCGATGCCCTGGACCACGCGGCAGGCGATGAGCATCTCGGTGTTCTGCGACAGGCCCGCGACGACGGACCCGAGGACGTAGATCACCAGGGATATCTGGACCAGCAGCTTCTTGCTGAACAGGTCGGACAGCTTGCCCCACAGCGGGGTCGCCGCCGTCATGGAGAGCAGGGCCGCGGTGACGACCCAGGTGTAGGAGGACTGGGTGCCGCCGAGGTCGCTGATGATCTCGGGCAGGGCGTTGGAGACGATCGTGGAGGACAGGATCGCCACGAACATGCCGAGCATGAGCCCGGACAGCGCCTTCATGATCTGGGGGTGGGTCATGGACGTGCCGTCGGACGTGGTCCCCGACTGGCCGCCGCCTCCCCGCACACCGGAGGGTGTGGTCGTAGCCATGTGTTTCCTTACGTACTAGAAGCTCGATCGGAGTCGGGCCAGCAGGGTGTTGAGTTCGTCGATGTCCCGGGCGGACCAGTCGGCCAGGGCTCTCTCCAGCGCGTCCGTGTACCGGGCGCCCAGCTCGGTGAGCAGCGCCCGTCCGGCCGGGGTGAGCCGCAGGATCCGGCAGCGGCCGTCCCCCGGGTCGATCTCCCGGGCGATCCAGCCGCGGTCGGCCACGTGGGCCACGTGCCGGCTGGTCACCGAGACGTCGATCGCCATGAACGCGGCGAGCCGGCTCAGCCGCATCTCGCCGTGCCGGTCGAGCACGGTGAGGACGGCGGCGGCGCCCGCCGGACAGTCCGGGGGCAGGATGCGGGCGAGGTCGCGCTTGACGGCGCCGATCCCCGTCAGCTGGCGGGCCAGCTCCTGGTACCGGGTGGATGTGCTCGGAACGGTAGGAGTGGTCACCGGGCAGCCCCTCATCTTGTTGCTTAGAGCAACCATAGAAGCGGATGGTTGCTACAGGCAAATGAATCGGGGGGGTCGGGCGGTAAAGGAATCGGAAAACCGGCTAGGGTCCTGAGCCATGGCTGCGAACCACAACTCACAGGGCCCCGAGGGCAACTACGACCCCGCGGGCAGCACTCAGATGTTCCGGGCGTTCGTCGAGGAAGCCGCTCCGGCCCGGCAGGCGGGCCCCGGGGCCCGGCAGCAGCGCCGCGCGGAGCAGCAGCAGGCCGACTCGAAGACGGGCCAGTGGATCGGCATCGCCCTCGGTCTGGTGATCGCCATCGGCGCCGCCGTGTGGGTCGTCCTGCACTGAGCCGGTCCTGGCGGATCACGGCACGGGCCACGGCTCAGTTCCAGGCTGCCGTGACCTTCCTGGTCTCCACGCGCATGCCCAGCGGCACCCGCCAGGACTCCACGCACACGGTGTAGGTCTGCGTCTTCGCGGCGCCGCCCGCGATCGGCCCCGGCAGCGGCTGCGTGGTCGTGATCGTGGCCCAGTCGACGCCGAGGGCGCCGATGATGTGCGTCGCGAAGGCGACCGTGCCGGACCGGGCCGCGGTCGTGCCGCTGTTCGTGAAGGTGACGGTGACCCGCTCGCACCAGCGGTCGGCCGCGGCCGACCTGGCCGGGGCCGACACCGTCAGCCGCGCCGGGGTGGCCGGAGGCGGCGGCGCGGGCGGTGTCGTGCCGGGCCCGGTGCCCGGCGGAGCCGTCGGTGCGCCGGGCGGGGTCCCGGGGCCGCCCGCGCCGCCGGACGTGCCGGAGCCGGGGGTGCCGGAGCCGCCCGGGGTGTCCCGCGGGGCGGAGCTGCCGGGGGTGGTGGTGCGCCCGGAACCCGGTGGTGTGCCCGGGCCGGATGACGGGCCGCCGGACGCGCCGGACGGGGCTCCGCTCCGGGCGGAGCCGTCCTGCGCACGGCCCTCCGCGGTGCCGGTGGGCGTACCGGGGGATTCGGCGGAGCCGCCCGCCGCTGACGGGCCGCCGAGCTGCTGGAACTCCACGGCACCCTGCGGCGCCACGTTCTCCCCCGCACCCCGTTCGGGGCCCGGGGCAGCGGCGCCCACGGCGACGTAGCCGTCCGGCGGCGGGCCGCCGCAGCCGGTGAGGCCGGCGGCGGCCGTGCAGCACAGGGTGAGCAGAGCGGCCGCGCGGGATCCCTTTCGCATCGCGCCAGTTTTCCTGACGCATCGTCAATTGGGAACCGCGCGGTACGGGTTACTCGCCGATCAGCCCGACGCGCAGCTGCGCGAGGGTGCGGGTGAGCAGCCGCGAGACGTGCATCTGGGAGATGCCGACCTCTTCGCCGATCTGCGACTGGGTCATGTTCGCGAAGAACCGCAGCATGATGATCTGCCGCTCCCTGGGCGGGAGTTTGGCGAGCAGCGGCTTGAGCGACTCGCGGTACTCGACGCCTTCGAGCGCGGTGTCCTCGTAGCCGAGGCGGTCCGCGAGCGAACCCTCGCCGCCCTCGTCCTCGGGGGAGGGCGAGTCGAGCGAGGACGCGGTGTAGGCGTTGCCCACGGCGAGGCCGTCGACGACGTCCTCCTCCGACACCCCGAGCACGGCGGCGAGCTCCGGCACGGTCGGCGAGCGGTCCAGTTTCTGGGCGAGCTCGTCGCTGGCCTTCGTCAGCGCCAGGCGCAGCTCCTGGAGCCGCCGCGGGACGCGGACGGACCAGGAGGTGTCCCGAAAGAATCGTTTGATCTCGCCCACGACGGTCGGCATCGCGAACGTCGGGAACTCGACACCGCGTTCGCAGTCGAACCGGTCGATCGCCTTGATCAGGCCGATGGTGCCGACCTGGACGATGTCCTCCATCGGCTCGTTGCGGCTGCGGAACCGGGCCGCGGCGTACCGCACCAGGGGCAGGTTCAGCTCGATCAGGGTGTCACGTACGTACACCCGGTCGGGGCTGTCCGCGTCCAGCGAGGCGAGTCGCAGGAAGAGGGAGCGGGAGAGGGTGCGGGTGTCGATGGCTTCCGAGCGGTCGGACACTGCCGGTGTCGGGCTCTTGACGAGCGTGAGCACCTTGGAGCTGCCCTGGTCTACGGACATGCCACCCCCTTGAGGTCGCGGACGGTCGCGTGCGGCGCGCCCGTCAGAGGAACGCAGCCTCCACCTGAATACCGGAGGCGGGGCTGCGGCAAACGCGGTTCCAGCAGAATGTCACATGTCGGCAACACGCTGTAGCGCCAAGTCGACATATATCTCCAGCGACAGACCAGGTCAGAAGGGGATATGGGCGTTCTGCCGGGAATCTAGGGATTCGCCGCCACTCGTTCCGGTTACGCCTCGATCCTGTTTGCGGATCTCAGCCGGGCGAAGCTCCGCGCGAGCAGCCGCGAGACGTGCATCTGGGAGACACCGAGCTCGGCGCTGATCTGCGACTGCGTCAGGTTGTTGTAGTACCGCAGGAGCAGGATGCGCTGTTCGCGCTCGGGCAGCTGTACGAGCAGATGGCGGACGAGGTCGCGGTGCTCGACCCCGGCCAGCTCCGGGTCCTCGTACCCCAGGCGGTCCAGCAGCCCGGGCATGCCGTCGCCTTCCTGGGCGGCCTCCAGCGAGGTCGCGTGGTAGCTGCGGCCGGCCTCGATGCAGGACAGCACCTCGTCCTCGGTGATGCGCAGCCGCTCGGCGATCTCGGGGGTGGTCGGGGTGCGCCCGTGGAGGGTGGTGAGGTCCTCGGTGGCGGCGTTGACCTGCACCCACAGCTCGTGGAGGCGGCGCGGCACGTGGACGGTGCGGACGTTGTCGCGGAAGTACCGCTTGATCTCGCCCACGACCGTCGGCATCGCGAAGGTCGGGAACTGCACGCCGCGCTCCGGGTCGAACCGGTCGATGGCGTTGATCAGCCCGATCGTGCCGACCTGGACCACGTCCTCCATCGGCTCGTTGCGGCTGCGGAAGCGGGCGGCCGCGTACCGGACGAGCGGGAGGTTGGCCTCGATCAGGGCCCCGCGCACCCGGGTGTGCTCACCGGTGCCCGGCTCCAGGTCCTTCAGCTGCCCGAAGAGCACCTGGGTGAGCGCCCGGGTGTCCGCGCCCCTGCTCGGCGGCCTCGGGGGCACCGGGGCCGGCGGCGCGGCGGCGGCGCCCTCGCCCTGACCGCCCTCCTGCCGGGCCCCCTGCGCGCCCTCCCGGGGTTCCTGGCGGGGCTCCTGCTGGGGAGGCACCTGGGATTCCTGGTGGGGCTCGTGCGGTGGCTCGTGCGGGGGCTCGTACGGGGGCACCTGCGGCGGCGCCTGCCGGCCCGGCGGGGGCGATGCCTGGGGGGCCGCCTGCGCCGACACCTGTGGGGGTGCCTGCTGGGGGTCCTGCTGGGGTGGCACCTGAGGCGCAGTACTGGCCGGCACGGTCACGCCACCCCTTCAGTCAACTCATCCGTTAAAAGCGGTCATAGCATCACAAGAGATATGCACTGTGTGCAAGCACCGTATAACGCCGTGTTGAGGGCAAGTTGGGCAAATACGGGCAATATGCCCAGTTTTGGGTACGCAAAAAACCCCCACCCGTCGGAGTGGGGGGCCGGGAATCCGGAAACCGCATCAGCGTACGGGTTTAGCGCACCAGTTCGGTCATGAACTCGCCGATGCCGGACGCGGCATCCGATATGCCCTGGAAGCCTATTCCGACCATCTCGGCGGCCCGTTTGGGCTGGGTGATGATCACGAAGAGGACGAACACGGTGAGGACGCCCGTGATGAGCTTCTTGGTGTCCATGTGCGGTGACGGCCTCCCCAACCGATCCTGCCAAAGTCGGGTGAGTCTAACCGTTCGGGTTTGGACACTCACCAGGCCTTTAAGGACCAATGACCCGGCGGTCCGGGTCCTTTGCCGTCGGGACGGCGTGCGCCGCGGGCGCAGGATTGATGTGAGCCCACCGGTTCTGGCAGGAAATCGGTGGGTGAGGGACAGGACCTCACTGCGGGGTCCGAGCCGCAAGCTTCCCCCCTGACTGCGGCCCGGACTGGCAGGTTCCGTCCTCGTCGGGGGGAGTGGCTTGTCCCCCCGATGCCACTTCCCCCGTCCCAAGCGTCGAAGGTCCCGGTTCAGGCCGGGGCCTTCTTCGCGTGCCCGGGGGCGGGGCCGGGCTGCTACTGGATGCCGCCCAGGAGGCCCACGACGGGCTCCACGGGGGCGATCACGGGCGCCAGCTGGTTCGGTACCTCCATCAGCTGGTTGAGCTCGTTCAGCTGGTTGAGCTTCGCGCCGATCTCCTGGACGGAGCCGGGCGTGGCCCCGGCCGGCATGCCCGGAGCCGCCGTCGGGAGGTCCGGCAGGGTCAGCGGGGCGATCGGGGCGGCCGAGGCGGCGGGTGCGGCGAGGCCCGCGGCGGCCCCCGCGAGGGCGAAGGCGGCGAGGATGCGCTGGGTCTTGGTCATGCCGTGACAACGGCCGAGGCGCCGGGCGGTCACGCGGACGCCCTCCGGACCCCGCGAACGGCCGCGACGGGCCGCGGACGCCTCCGGACGGCCGCGACGGGCCGCGGACGTCCCGCGACGCGCGCGGACGGCTTCCGGGGCGGCCGCGTCCGTCCCCGGGGACCCGCGGATCAGTGGAGCCGCCACGGACAGACCCGTGGAACGCCGAGAGCCCCGACCCTTGCGGGGCGGGGCTCTCGGTCAGAGCGGTAGCGGTGGGATTTGAACCCACGGACAGCTTGCACCATCACACGCTTTCGAGGCGTGCTCCTTCGGCCGCTCGGACACGCTACCGAGAGAGAGCTTAGCCCAAGGTGCGCCGTGCTCTGAAATCCGTATCCGTCACAGGCTGCGGAAGAAATCCGTGAGCTGCCGGGCGCACTCCTCGGCCAGGACCCCGCCGACCACTTCGGGCCGGTGGTTGAGCCTGCGGTCCCGTACGAGGTCCCACAGCGACCCCGCCGCGCCGGCCTTCTCGTCCGCGGCGCCGAAGACGATCCGGGCCACGCGCGACTGGACGAGCGCGCCCGCGCACATCACGCACGGCTCCAGGGTCACCACCAGGGTGCACCCCGGGAGCCGCCACTCCCCGACCGCGGCGGCCGCCCGGCGCAGCGCCACCACCTCGGCGTGCGCCGTGGGGTCGCCGGTCGCCTCGCGCTCGTTGTACCCGGTGGCGAGGAGCCCGCCGTCCGGGCCGAGCACCACGGCGCCGACCGGCACGTCGCCGGCCGGCACCGCCCTGGCGGCCTCCACGAGCGCCAGGCGCATGGAGTCCCGCCAGGGGTCCCGTACGGGATCGGGACCGGGGGGTGCGTCGTGCGTGCCGGTCACTAGCGGACGGCCTCCAGGACCTCGGTGGCGCCGAGCGAGTCGGCGATCTCCGAGAGGGCGTCCCCGTCCAGGTTCATCAGCTGCTTGTTGGTCACGCCGAGGTCGTCCAGCAGCGCGGGGTCGCCGAGGGGCCCGGCCGGTACCGGCTCCGCGCCGCTCCCGCCCGGTTCGCCGGCGTCGTCGGCCCCGTCCGCGAACGAGGCGACGGGTTCCTCCTCGCCGTCCTCGGTGCCGTCCAGGTCCAGCTCGTCGAGTTCGTCGTCCTCCTCGTCGCTGCCCAGCAGCTCTTTGGTCAGCATCGAGCCGTAGGAGCTGCGGGCGGCCCCGGCGGCGTTCGACACGAAGTACCGCGGGTCCTCCTCGCCGTCCACGCGGACGACGCCGAACCAGGCGTCCTCCTGCTCGATGAGGGCGACCACCGTGTCGTCGTCGACAGCGGCGGAACGGGCGAGATCGATCAGATCACTGAGGGACTCGACGTCGTCGAGTTCCATGTCGCTCGCTTCCCACCCGTCTTCGGTGCGCGCGAGCAGTGCGGCGAAGTACACCGTGACTCTCCCACTGGTCTTAGGCGTGCCGGTTGGAGGTCCCCCCGGCCGGAGGATGGGGTGGAACGGCCGTTCTGCTCGCCGCCCGTGCCCCGCCCAATCGGCATCGTGGCAGAAACGGCGGCTTTGCGAGAGGTCTTCCGCGCTTGCGTCGCGCCGTGCCGTGCGCCGCGCGGCGCGTACGGGGGCCCCGGGGCTGTGGTGCCGTACGGGTCCGGGGGCTCCGGCGGGACCCGCTCCGGCGGTCGCGCGGCCCGGCGCGGCGCGGCCGTGTCGGCGGGCGCGCCGCGGTCCGGGATGCGGGCGGGCGGGAGCGCACGCCGGGCCACCGGCGGGGCGCGCGCCCGGCTACCCAGCGCGCCCGGCTACCAGCGGAACGTGCGCATGCGCATCTGCTGGCGCATCCGCGCCGCGCGGGCGCGCCGGGGCTGGACGCGGTCGCGCAGCTCGCGCGCCTCGTTCAGGTCGCGCAGGAACTGCGCGCGCCGCGCACGGCGCTGCGCCGCCGTCTCCGGCGTTCCGTAGTCGTCGGTCTCGTCGCTCGACTGCGAGTCGGGCATCGGCCACCACCCCGGCTGATCCGGTCGTCCTCCTCCGCCGGCGCGAAGCAGACCCCCCGGCAACCACCTTCCCCCGGTCGGCCCGATTGATGCCACCCCGGCGCAGGTCAGACCGGTCGCCGGAGCGCCCTCAGTCGTCCGTGAGGGTCGGTACGACCGCCACCGGGCCGTGCGCGTGCTGCAGGACCGCGTTGGCGACCGAGCCCATGAGGAGCGACATCGCGCCGCGGCGCGGGTGGTGGCGGCCCACCACGACCAGGGCCGCCGAACGGGAGGTGTCGACCAGGCGGCCCGCCGGATCCCCGGGGACGGCGGCCTGCTCGACGGGGACGTCCGGGTAGCGGGCCCGCAGGGGCGCGAGCCGCTCCGTCTGGGAGCGCAGCATCTCCCGTTCGGCGGGCACGGCGTCCCCGCCGTCGGCGAGCCCCTCCGGCGGGATCACCGCGAAGGGGCTGTCCACCACCATGGTCGGCGCGGGCGGGATCAGGTACGCGGAGACCACCTGGACGGTTGTCCCCCGTGCGGCCGCCTCCGCGAACGCGAAGTCCAGTACGTCCTCGGGCGTCTCGGCGGCGTGCAGCCCCAGGACCACCCGCCCGGCGGACGCCTCCGGGGCGGCACCGGCGCGGCGCTCCTCGTGCGGGACCACCACCACCGGGCACGGAGCCGTGGTGGAGACGGCGCGGCTGTTCGAGCCCAGGAGCAGGGTGGCGAAGCCGCCGCGCCCCCGGGAGCCCATCACCAGCATCAGGGCCTGCGCCCCGATGACCCGCAGCGCCTCCGGCACGGACCCCTCCAGGGCCTCGTAGCGCACCTCGCCGGGCAGCTCCGGGCCGCTGTCGAGGAGGGCCCGGATGCGGTCGCGGACCGGGTCGGCGAACTCGTCGGGCTGCGAGGCGTCGTGGAGCGAGGCCCGCCGGCCGGCGTACAACTGGGCGTGGTCGGGGAGCACATGGGCGATGAGCAGTCCGGTACGGTGCCGCAGGGCGGCGGCCCGTGCCCACTCCAGGGCCCCGAGGCTGTGGTCGGATCCGTCGACGGCCGCGATCACCGGTGCGCTGCTCATCCGTCCAGCGTGCTGGGCCCGCGCCCGGGCCGCATCTCCAGACGGCGGCGGTGCGTCCGCGCCTTGAGACGCGAAGCGCCCCCGGCAGCGCGTAGCCTTTCGGGTGCGGGTCGCGTCGTGCGGCCGTTTTTGCAGGTCGCAGGTCGAAAACCCTGGGTTTCCGAGTCTTGGAGGATGTTGTGCGTTTGCAGGTCGTCGATCACCCCTTGGTGGCGCACAAACTCACCACCCTGCGCGACAAGCGCACCGACTCCGCCACCTTCCGCCGCCTCGCCGACGAGCTGGTCACCCTGCTCGCGTACGAGGCCACCCGGGACGTGCGCACCGAGCAGGCCGACATCGAGACCCCGGTCGGGCCCACCACCGGTGTGAAGCTGTCGCACCCGCGCCCGCTGGTCGTGCCGATCCTGCGCGCCGGTCTCGGGATGCTCGACGGCATGGTGCGGCTGCTGCCGACCGCCGAGGTGGGCTTCCTGGGCATGGTCCGCAACGAGGAGACCCTGGAGGCCTCCACGTACGCGACGCGCATGCCCGAGGACCTCTCCGGCCGTCAGGTCTACGTCGTCGACCCGATGCTCGCCACCGGCGGCACGCTGGTCGCGGCGATCCGCGAGCTCATCAAGCGCGGCGCCGACGACGTCACCGCCGTGGTGCTGCTGGCCGCCCCGGAGGGCGTGGAGGTCATGGAGCGCGACCTCGCGGGCACGCCGGTGACCGTGGTCACCGCCGCGGTCGACGAGCGGCTCAACGAGCACGGCTACATCGTGCCGGGACTGGGCGACGCGGGCGACCGGATGTACGGCTCCGCGGAGTAGGACGCGGCCGTCACGGCAGCCGTGACCCCGCGGGAGCGGGAACGGCGCACGCGCACAGGAGAGCCCCGGAGCCCGCAGGCTCCGGGGCTCTTCGCCGTCAGCAGTTCTTGGCGGGCGCGGGCGCGGGGTTGGCCAGCAGGGCCAGCGCCTTGTCCGCGTCCTCCTTCGTGCTCAGCTCCTTGAAGGCGTCGCCGAGGATCAGGTCGATGTCGGCGCCCTCGCGGGTGTCGGTCTGCTGCGTGGTGCCGGCCAGCTGGGTGCCGAGCACGGCGAAGGCCGCCTTGTCGGTGGCCGGGGCGCCCACCAGCAGTCCGGTGCCGGGGACCTTCTTGTCGAAGGTGGCCGGGGCGTTGCCGACGCTGCCGATGAGGAAGCCGCGTTTCTTCAGCTCGTCGCCCACGGCCTTGGCCAGTCCGGCGCGCGGGGTCGCGTTGAAGACGTTGACCGTGATCTGGCCGGGCTGGGGCAGCACGACGGCCGGTTTGGCGGGCGTCGAAGGGGCGGCCGCGGGGGCGCCCTTGACGGCGGCCGCGGGTTTCGCGGTCGGACAGTCCCCGGCGCCGGCCGCCGTGTTCCGTTTCGGGCTGTCACCCCGGAACACGTCGATGAGCTGCAGTGCCCCGTAGCTGATCACTGCGAGGGCGAGGACCGCGCCGAGTGCGGTGAGGACGATCCGGCGGAGGCTCCGCTTACGGCTCATGCGGGGGTAAGCCGCTCCCGTGACGCGGTACTTTCCGCCCATGCCGGGGGGAGTGAGCATGCTCATGAGCGCAGCGTAGTGCCGCCCGTCGGCGATGCCCACTCGATGATGTGCTGATACGCCAAGGGCGACCCGAAAGGCGCAATCCGGTACGAAGCGGCAACGCTCCGCACCGGGCCCCGGCCGCCGCACCGCCGACGGGCCCCCGGGAGGGCCGCCGACGGGTCGTCAGTCCATTTCGAGGACGCGGGCGTGCAGCACCTGGCGCTGCTGCAGGGCGGCGCGCACGGCGCGGTGCAGCCCGTCCTCCAGGTAGAGGTCGCCCCGCCACTTGACGACGTGCGCGAAGAGGTCGCCGTAGAAGGTGGAGTCCTCGGCGAGCAGCGTCTCGAGGTCGAGCTGTCCCTTGGTCGTCACCAGCTGGTCGAGCCGGACCGGGCGCGGCGCGACGTCCGCCCACTGCCGGGTGCTTTCCCGGCCGTGGTCGGGGTACGGCTTTCCGTTTCCGATGCGCTTGAAGATCACACGGAAAGCCTACCGGGCCGGTGCCTGCGGGCGCAGCCTTGCGCGGTTGGTGCAAAAGTGGCAAACGGCACCAACTCGGGAGTGATGCATGAGCGAGAGCACCGACCCAGACGCCACGACGCCCGCGAGCACCCCGGCGGACGGCCCGGCACCGGCCGCGGGCGCACCGGCCGCGGGCGCGGCGGCCGACGAGGCGGGACCGGCGGCCGACGAGGCGGGACCGGCCGCGCAGATCGCCGCCGGCTACGCCTTCACCGGCCCCGCCCTCGATCTGGGGGCCCTGCTCTGGGACGGCGTCTGCCTGCCGGACCGCCAGATCCGCATCCCCCTGTCGATGCTGAACCGGCACGGGCTGGTCGCGGGCGCCACCGGCACCGGCAAGACCAAGACCCTCCAGCTGATCGCGGAGCAGCTCTCCGCCCACGGCGTTCCCGTCTTCCTCGCGGACGTCAAGGGCGACGTCTCCGGGATCTCGGCGCCCGGCACCTCCGGCGAGAAGGTCGGGCAACGGGCCGCGGACGTCGCCCAGGAGTGGCACGCCACCGGCTTTCCCAGCGAGTTCTACTCGCTCGGCGGCATCGGTCCCGGGATCCCGGTCCGCTCCACCGTGACCAGCTTCGGCCCGGTGCTGATGTCCAAGGTGCTCCAGCTCAACCAGACGCAGGAGCAGTCCCTCGGCCTGATCTTCCACTATGCCGACTCCAAGGGCCTGGAGCTCGTCGACCTCAAGGACCTGCGCGCGGTCGCCGCCTTCCTCGTCTCCGACCAGGGGAAGCCGGAGCTCAAGGGCATCGGCGGGCTGTCCACGGTGACCGCCGGGGTGATCCTGCGGGCGCTGACCGCCTTCGAGCAGCAGGGCGCCTCCGAGTTCTTCGGCGAGCCCGAGTTCGACACCAGCGAGTTCCTCCGCACGGCCGCCGACGGCCGCGGAGTGGTCTCCGTACTGGAGCTCCCGGCCGTCCAGGACAAGCCGCAGCTCTTCTCCACCTTCCTGATGTGGCTGCTGGCCGACCTGTTCAACGACCTGCCCGAGGTCGGCGACCTGGAGCAGCCGAAGCTCGTCTTCTTCTTCGACGAGGCCCACCTGCTGTTCAACGGGGCCTCGAAGGCCTTCCTCGACTCCATCACCCAGACCGTGCGCCTGATCCGCTCCAAGGGCGTCGGCGTCTTCTTCGTGACGCAGACCCCCAAGGACGTGCCGGCGGACGTGCTCGCCCAGCTCGGCAACCGCGTGCAGCACGCGCTGCGCGCCTTCACCCCCGACGACGCGAAGGCGCTCAAGGCGACGGTGAAGACCTTCCCGCACTCCCCGTACGACCTGGAGGAGCTCCTCACCGGGCTCGGCACCGGCGAGGCGGTCGTCACCGTGCTCAGCGAGAACGGGGCCCCCACCCCCGTCGCGGCGACCCGGTTGCGCGCCCCGCAGTCGCTCATGGGACCGATCGACGCGGCGGCGCTGGACGCGGTGGTGAAGGGCTCGCTGCTGTACTCGCGCTACGCGGAGCCGGTCGACCGCGAGTCCGCGTACGAGAAGATCAGCGCCGAGCAGGCCGCGGCCGAGGCGGCGGCGGAGGCGGCCGCGGCCGCCGCGGAGGCGGAGAAGCAGGCGAAGGCGGAGGCCAAGGAGGCCGAGAAGGCGGCGCGCAGCGCCCCCAAGCCCGACCCCTCGCTCGCCGAACAGGTGGTGGGCAGCGGGATGTTCCGCTCGCTGGCCCGGTCGATCGGGACGCAGCTGGGCCGGGAGATCTCGCGGTCCATCTTCGGTACGGCGCGCAAGCGCCGCTGACGCGGGCCGCGGGCCCGCGCCCCGCTCCGGGCGGATTCGAGCGAACCTGGTGCCGGGACCGGACCGGTCGCTGACAGACTCGGCCCATGCGGACCGAACTCACCGACACCACGTCCAGCAAGGTCAACCGGGCGCTGCTCGAAGCCCGCAGGGCGATAGGCAGCCCCACCATGGGGCTGGTGCTGACGCTCGTCGTCGTCACCGACGAGGAGAACGCCTACGACGCCGTACGGGCGGCCTCGGAGGCCTCGCACGAGCACCCGTGCCGCATCATCGCGGTGATCAAACGGACCTCCCGGGGGCCGCACAAGCTCCGCGCGACCCGGCTGGACGCCGAGCTGAAGGTCGGCGCGGACGCCGGTACGGGCGAGATCGTGATGCTGCGCCTGCACGGCGAGCTGACCGGTCAGGCCGGTTCGGTGGTGCTCCCCCTGCTGCTGCCGGACGCCCCCGTGGTGGCGTGGTGGCCGGCCGACGCCCCCGCCGACCCGGCCCGGGACTCCCTCGGGGTCCTCGCGCAGCGCCGGATCACCGACGCCCAGGCCGCGGCCGACCCGGTCGCCGAACTGGACGTGCGCGCCGCGGCGTACCAGCCCGGGGACACCGACCTGGCCTGGACCCGGCTGACGCCGTGGCGGGCCCTGCTGGCCGCCGCGCTGGACCAGAAGCCGCTGCCGGTGACCGGCGCCCGGGTGGAGAGCGAGCCCGACAACCCCAGCTCGGAGCTGCTGGCGCGGTGGCTGGAGGACCGGCTCGGGGTGCCCGCCGTCCGCGTGGCGAGCGAGGGCCCGGTGATCACCCGGGTGGTGCTGGAGACCGGGTCCGGGGAGATCAGCGTGGACCGGCCCGGGGGCGTGCTGGCGACCCTGGCCCTGCCGGGGAGCCCGGACCGCAAGGTGGCCCTGAAGATCCGCGGCGGCGCGGAGCTGATGGCGGAGGAACTGCGCCGCCTGGACGCGGACGAGGTCTACGGGGCGGCGCTGCGGCGGCGGCCGCTCCAGACCGGGCTCTCCGCGTAGTGGTTGTCGTACACCGGTGAGCTGTCCTTGATGTCCTGCACGGTGGCCTCGCCCGCGTGGACCCGGCCGAGGAGCCGGTAGTAGTCGAAGCGGCCCATGCCGGGCGTGAAGCCGACGAAGACGGAGGCCGGGTGGCCGGCGGCGGGCGCGAAGGCGTGCTTGACGCCGGGCGGGACGGCGATGAAGTCGCCGGCGCCCAGGGTGTGGACCTCGTCGCCGACGAGCACGTCGAGCCGTCCGGCGGTGACGTGGAAGAACTCGGTCGCCCTGGTGTGGAAGTGCACCGGGGCGCCGGCCGCACCCTCGTCGAAGGCGGCCGTGTTGCAGGTGAGCTCGGCGGTGTCCGTCAGCAGCGTGATGATGCTGCCCGGGGCGTCCTGGACGGCTTCGGCGGTGGCGGCGCGGACCGCGGTCTCTGTCATGTCCCCCAATCTACGGAGCGGACAGACCGGCCACAGGGGTCAATCGGCGGCCTGCGGGACCGGTCAATTCCCTCGCTCCCCGAACCGAAGCGCGGCCGTGCCTCAGGCCTTCTCCGACTTCTCCGGCCTCTCCGTCTTCTCCGCCTTGGCCTTCTTGGCCGCGGCCTTCATCTCCTGCTTGTGGGCGCGCACCTTGGCCAGCGACTCCGGTCCCGTGATGTCGGCCGCCGACCGGTAGACGCCGTCCGGCCCGTATCCGCCCGCGGCCTCCCGCCAGCCCTTCGGGCGGACCCCGAGCCGCTTGCCCAGCAGGGCGAGGAAGATCTGGGCCTTCTGCTCGCCGAAGCCGGGCAGCTCCTTGAGCCGCTTCAGCAGCTCCGCGCCCGTCCCCGCGTCGGCCCAGACGGCCTCGGCGTCCCCTCCGTAGTGCTCCACCAGGTACGCGCACAGCTGCTGGACGCGCGTGGCCATCGACCCCGGATAGCGGTGCACGGCCGGCTTCTCCGAGAGCAGGGCCGCGAAGGCCTCCGGGTCGTAGGCGGCGATCGCGTGCGCGTCGAGGTCGTCGGCGCCGAGCCGCCGGGCGATCGTCCAGGGCCCGGAGAACGCCCACTCCATCGGCACCTGCTGGTCGAGCAGCATCCCGACGAGGGCGGCGAGCGGGCTCCGGCCGAGCAGTGCGTCGGCCTCCGGCTGCTGGGCCAGCCGGATGACGGGGGTGTCCTTGTGCTCCATGGCTCCAGCCTGCCCCCGGGCGGCGCTCCCCGCGCGGCCGCCGCACCGCGCGCCTAGCGTGAGTACGGCACGTACAGGACGTGCGAGGACGTACGACGGGCATGGGCACACGACACAGGAGTCGATCGATCATGGCTGAGTTCCCGGAAGGCGCACCGTGCTGGGCGGACGCGATGTTCACCGACGTGGAGGCCGCCAAGACCTTCTACGCCGATGTGCTGGGCTGGACCTTCGGCGAGTCCAGCAGTGAGTACGGCAACTACACGCAGGCCTACTCCGACGGCAAGGCCGTCGCGGCCGTCGTCCCGCCGATGCCGGGGGCGGAGGCCCCGTCGCAGTGGTGCCTGTACCTGGCCTCGCCCGACGCGGCGGCCACCGCCGAAAAGGTGACGGCGGCCGGCGGCGAGCTGCTGATGGAGCCGATGCAGGTCGGCACGTTCGGCACGATGCTGATCGCGAAGGAGCCGAGCGGGGCGGTGTTCGGCGTCTGGCAGCCGGGCGAGCACAGGGGCTTCGAGAAGACCGGCGAGCCGGGCTCCTATGCCTGGGCCGAGTTCTTCTCCCGGGACCCGGACAAGCCGGACGGGTTCCTGCCGAAGGTCTTCCCGTACGGCGTCCAGCGCATGGAGCCGGGCGAGGACCCGGAGGCGGGCGACATGGACTTCAAGCTGTTCACCCTGGGCGGCTCCGCACCCGAGAACGCGGTGCTGGGGCGGATGGCCATGGGCGAGGAGTTCCCGCCCGAGATCCCCTCCTACGTCCAGGTCTACTTCGCCGTCCCGGACTGCGACGAGGCGGTCGCCAAGACCAGGAAGCACGGCGGAGCGCTGCACTTCGGCCCGATGGACAGCCCGTTCGGGCGCTTCGCCGCGGTGACGGACCCGCAGGGCGCCGCCTTCGCCGTCATCGACCTGACGACGACCGTCGGGGAGATGCCGGCGGTGTCGGACGCGTAGCCGTGCCCCTTCGACGGGCCCGGAGTTCAGCCGGGCCCGTCTGCTTCCCGGGCCAATCCGCTTACCCGGGCCCGGGAAGGCCGCCCGGACCGCCGTGTCCGCAGGCGCCAGCCGGTCGGGTGGTTCCCGTCCGCAGGTGCGACGGGCGGGCCGCACGGCACGGCGGGGGCGCCTACGGTCGGTCCCGCGGCTCCCCCGAACCGTGCGCGGCTCCCCCCGCGCGCCACTGCGCACTCCCCCGAGCAAGGCAAGAGGTCGAACCACCCATGACGCTGAGCATCCGCAACCAGCTGGCCGGCACCGTGACCGCCGTCACCTCCGGCGAGGCCATGTCGACGGTCAAGGTCCGCCTGGAGGGCGGCCAGGACCTGACCGCCGCCATCACCACCGACGCGGTCGAGGACCTCGGCATCGTCGCCGGATCCTCCGTCAAGGCGCTGGTCAAGGCCACCGAGGTCGCCCTGGCCACCGGCCCGGTCGAGGGCCTGTCCATCCGCAACCAGATCGCCGGCACGGTCGTCGGTGTCGCGCTGGGCGGCGCCATGGCGTCCGTCACCGTGGACGTGAACGGCGGCGGGCTCACCGCGGCCATCACCAAGGACGCCGTCGAAACGCTGGGCCTGGCCGCCGGGATCCCCGTTTTCGCCCTGGTCAAGTCCACCGAGGTCTCCCTCCAGACCGTCTGAGCCGGCCCCCTCGGCCCCTCGGCGTCTCGGCTTCCGGTGACGGCCCGGGCCCGGCTCACCGCCGCAGCAGGACGATCACCGAGCCCCACATCGTCAGCAGCACGTTGCCCAGGGCGTACGGGACCGTCGTCCCCAGGGCGGGGATCTGGCTGCGCGCCCGTTCCGTGAGGGCGCCGAGCGCGGCGGTGGTGGTCTGGGCCCCGGCGAGGGCGCCGAGCAGGATCGGCAGCGGCAGCCGCTGCACGAAGTGCCCGTACAGGAAGCCGGCCAGCAGGGGCAGCGTCGTCACGGCCGCGCCCCACAGCAGCAGCGGCCAGCCGGCCTCCCGCAGACCGGGGACGAAGCTCGGTCCGGCGTTGAGCCCGACGACGGTCACGAAGACGCAGAGCCCGAGGGTGCCCATGAGCCACTGGGCGGCGGAGGGCAGGTTGCCGTACGTCGGGTACTTGCTCCGGACCCAGCCGAAGACCAGGCCCATCAGCAGGGCGCCGGTCGAGGTGGACAGCGACAGCGGGGCCCCGGCGGCGTGCAGGGCCGGGATGCCGAGGCAGCCGCCGAGGAACAGCCCGAGGGCGATCCACACCATGTCGGTGGCGAAGCTCGTCGGCACCGGCTTGCCCAGGACCGCCGCGGCCGCGTCGACGCGGTGGCGGGGCCCGGTCAGGACGAGGGTGTCGCCGCGCTCGACGGTGCTGTCCAGGCGGACCCGCAGATCGGCTCCGCCGCGCCAGTGGCCCTCGATGAACACCCCCGGCATGAACTCCTCGTGCCGCAGGGTGCGGATGGTGCGCGGGGCGGCCGTCCCGCCCGCGTCCCGCCGCCGGCCCGTGACGACCACGTGCAGGGTCTCGGTGCGGTAGCCGAGCAGCTCGCTGTCGTCGCTCTCCATGCCGATGTGGCTGCGGGCGTCGTACGCGACCAGGTCCCCCCGGACCGCGCTGACCGCGAGGATGTCGCCGAGCTCGATGCGGGTGGCGGGATCGTGTTCGAGGATCTCCCCCGCGCGGCGCAGCCGGGTGATGTAGAGCCGGCGGCCGGCGGCCTTCTGCTCGGCCTCGAAGTCGCCGATCGTCCGGCCGGCGAAGCGCGGGACGTCCACGGCGTACGCGCGCAGCACGTGCTTGTAGTAGCCCTCCCCGGCGTCGGGGTCCTCGTCCACCGCCTCCAGGTCGGCGGCGAGCACGGCACTGTCCTCCGCGAGGTCCCGGCGCACGAGGCGGGGGAGCACCCCGGCGAGCAGCAGCGCGGGCAGGACCGTGCCGAGGGGATAGGTGACGGCGTACGCGACGGCGACGAGGTGGGACTCGTCCTTGGCCTCGGCGGGGGTCAGCCCGGGCAGGTGCGAGATGGCGTCGGCGCCGACGCCGATGACGGCGGACTGGGTGAGCCCGCCGCCGAGCAGTCCGGCCGAGAGCCCGGGGCCGTATCCGGCGAGCGCGGCGAACAGCCAGGCGGCGCCGAGCCCGGTGACGCAGACCACGAGCGCGAGGAACACCTGGGGCAGGCCGTCCTTGCGCAGGGCGCGGAAGAACTGCGGGCCGACGTCGTAGCCGAGGGCGAAGAGGAACATCAGGAAGAACACGGACTTGATCGGCCCGTCGATCTCCACCTTGGCCTGCGAGCCGATGACGAGCCCGGCGACCAGGCAGCCGGTGACGGCGCCGAGCGCCAGCGACCGGTAGCGCAGCCGTCCGAGGAGGAAGCCGACGGCGATGGTCAGGAAGATCAGCAGCTCCGGATACGGCCGGAAGACGTTGTCCCTGAACCACTCCATCCGTCCACCCGCCTCCCGCCGCGGCCGCCTGCGAGAACGCTAGGCGCGTTCACGGCGCCGCGCACGCGCGGGAGGGCCGGCCGGGACGGGGGCAACGCAGAAGGCCCCGGCCCGGTTTCCCGGTCGGGGCCTTCAAGTGCCCGGTGAGGCACTGGCGGAGGATACGAGATTCGAACTCGTGAGGGGTTGCCCCCAACACGCTTTCCAAGCGTGCGCCCTAGGCCACTAGGCGAATCCTCCGCGGCAAACAATACAAGACGTTGAGGGGTGCTCGCGAACGTGATCGTCCGCGGACGTCCGCGCATCCCCCGCGGACGATCGGGCCGGAGTTCCGGCCGGAGTCCGGCTCGATTCCGGGGCCTTTCATCCGCTAGGGTGGGGCCAGCCCCTCACGTGGCGCTATCTCACCCAATTCCCCCAGGGCCGGAAGGCAGCAAGGGTAAGTGGGCTCTGGCGGGTGCGTGGGGGGCGCTTTGCGTTCCGGGGCGGGTCGCGCGCCGGCTCGGGAGCGGGTCCGGGTCGGGTTCCGCGGCGGCTGCGGGCCGCCGTTGTCGGCGGGCCCGGATAACCTCGTAGACGTGTCGTCCCTTGCGCTGTACCGCCGCTATCGCCCCGAGTCGTTCGCCGAGGTCATCGGGCAGGAGCATGTCACTGCACCGCTGATGCAGGCCCTGCGGAACAACCGGGTCAACCACGCGTACCTGTTCAGCGGGCCGCGCGGCTGTGGAAAGACGACCAGTGCGCGCATCCTCGCCCGCTGTCTGAACTGCGAGCAGGGCCCCACCCCGACCCCGTGCGGGGAGTGCCAGTCCTGCCAGGACCTCGCCAGGAACGGGCGGGGCTCCATCGACGTCATCGAGATCGACGCCGCCTCGCACGGTGGTGTGGACGACGCCCGTGACCTGCGCGAGAAGGCCTTCTTCGGACCGGCCTCCAGCCGCTACAAGATCTACATCATCGACGAGGCCCACATGGTCACCTCGGCGGGCTTCAACGCCCTGCTGAAGGTCGTCGAGGAGCCGCCGGAGCACCTCAAGTTCATCTTCGCCACCACGGAGCCGGAGAAGGTGATCGGGACCATCCGGTCCAGGACGCACCACTACCCGTTCCGGCTGGTGCCGCCCGGCACCCTGCGGGACTACCTGGGCGAGGTCTGCGGCCGCGAGGGCGCCAAGGTCGAGGACGGCGTGCTGCCGCTCGTCGTGCGCGCCGGCGCCGGCTCCGTGCGCGACTCGATGTCCGTCATGGACCAGCTGCTCGCCGGCGCCACCGACACGGGTGTGACGTATGCCATGGCGACCTCGCTGCTCGGCTACACCGAGGCCTCGCTCCTCGACTCCGTCATCGACGCCTTCGCCGCCGGGGACGGGGCCGCCGCCTTCGAGGTCGTGGACCGCGTCGTGGAGGGCGGCAACGACCCGCGCCGCTTCGTCGCCGACCTGCTGGAGCGGCTGCGCGACCTGGTCATCCTGGCCGCCGTGCCCGACGCCGGGGAGAAGGGGCTGATCGACGCCCCCGCCGACGTCGTGGAGCGGATGCAGGCCCAGGCGTCCGTCTTCGGCGCCGCCGAGCTGTCGCGCGCCGCCGACCTGGTCAACACCGGGCTCACCGAGATGCGGGGCGCCAACGCGCCGCGGCTCCAGCTGGAGCTGATCTGCGCCCGCGTGCTGCTGCCCGCCGCCTTCGACGACGAGCGGTCCTTCCAGGCCCGGCTCGACCGGCTGGAGCGCGGCGGGGCCGGCCTCGCGATGGCCGCCGCCGCTGCCGCCGCTCCGCAGCCCGCCATGGGGTACGTCCCCGGCCCCGAGGCGCACGCCATGGCCCCCGCCGGGCCGGGCGGAGGTCCCGCCGCCGCCCGGGCCGCGGCGCGGGCCCCGGAGCCGGAGGCGGCGCCCGCCCCGGTCGTACGGGCTCCCGAGCCCCCGGAGCCGTCCCACCAGGCCGCCCCCGCGGCGGCCCCCACCGCCGCTGCCCCCACCGCTCCCGCGCCCGCCGCCCCCGCCCCGGGGGCCTGGCCCGGAGCGGCGCAGCCCGGAGGGGGCGCCCCCGGCGCCTGGCCCGGCGCCGCGGCCCCTGCGGCGCCCGCCCCGGCCGCCTCCGCACCGTCCGCCCCGGCCCCGGCCGCCGGGGCCTGGCCCAGCGCGGCCGCCCCCGGCCAGGGCGGGCCCGCGGCCCAGGCGCCGGCTCCGGCCGCCCAGGCCCCCTCCGGGCCCGCGGCCCCCGCGCCCTCCCCGGGCATGGCCGCCGGCGCCGGGCAGATCCAGGCCATGTGGCCCGCCGTCCTGGACGCGGTCAAGAACCGCCGCCGCTTCACCTGGATCCTGCTCAGCCAGAACGCCCAGGTCGCCGGCTTCGACGGCACCACCCTGCAGCTCGGCTTCCCCAACGCCGGAGCCCGCGACAACTTCGCGAGCAGCGGCAGCGAGGAGGTGCTCAAGGCGGTCCTCGCCGAGCAGTTCCAGGTCACCTGGAAGGTCGAGGCCGTCGTGGGCGGCGGGGGCCCGGCCCCGGCCGTCTCCTCCTCCTCGTACGCGCCCCCGCAGCCCGCCTACAGCCCGCCCCCGGCCCAGCAGGCCCCCGCGGCCCCGTACCCGCAGCAGTCCTCCCCGTCCCGGCAGCAGCCCCCGGCCCCGCAGCCCCCGGTGCACCAGGCGCCGCCCCCCGTGGCCCCCGAGGACGACGTCCCGGAGGAGGACGATCCCGACCTGGTCGACAGCGCCCTGACGGGTCACGACCTCATCGTGCGGGAGCTCGGAGCCACGGTCGTGGAGGAATACACGAACGAGTAGCACCCCGGAGTTGGGTGGCCGCACGAATCCGGCCGCGCCGTCCCGGCTAGGCTGAGCAGCGTGAAGGTCCTCGTCATCGGCGGCGGCGCCCGCGAACATGCCCTGTGCCGCTCTCTGTCCCTCGACCCCGACGTCTCCGCGCTCTACTGCGCTCCCGGCAACGCCGGCATCGCCGAGGTGGCGGAACTGCGCCCGGTCGACGCCCTCAACGGCACCGCTGTGGCCCGGCTGGCCGCCGAGCTCGGCGTCGGCCTCGTCGTCGTCGGCCCGGAGGCGCCACTCGTCGCCGGTGTCGCCGACAGCGTCCGCGCCGCCGGCATCCCCTGCTTCGGCCCGACCGCCGCGGCGGCGCAGCTGGAGGGCTCCAAGGCGTTCGCCAAGGACGTGATGGCCGCCGCCGGAGTCCCGACCGCGCGCAGCTACGTGTGCACCACCCCCGAGGAGGTGGACGCGGCCCTCGACGCCTTCGGCGCCCCGTACGTCGTCAAGGACGACGGCCTCGCCGCCGGCAAGGGCGTCGTGGTCACCGCGGACCGGGACGCCGCCCGCGCCCACGGCGTGGCCTGCGACCGGGTCGTCATCGAGGAGTACCTCGACGGCCCCGAGGTCTCCCTCTTCGCCATCACCGACGGCGTGACCGTCGTCCCGCTCCAGCCCGCGCAGGACTTCAAGCGCGCGCTCGACGGCGACGAGGGCCCCAACACCGGCGGCATGGGGGCGTACTCCCCGCTGCCCTGGGCCGACCCGAAGCTGGTCGACGAGGTCATGGAGCTGGTCCTCCAGCCGACCGTCGACGAGCTGCGCCACCGCGGCACCCCCTTCTCCGGCCTGCTCTACGCGGGGCTGGCGATCACCGGCCGCGGCACCCGGGTCATCGAGTTCAACGCCCGGTTCGGCGACCCCGAGACCCAGGTGGTCCTGGCCCGGCTGCGCACCCCGCTCGCGGGCGTGCTGCTGAACGCCGCGAACGGCACGCTGGACTCCGAGCCCCCGCTCAGCTGGCGCGACGACGCGGCCGTCACGGTGGTCATCGCCTCGCACAACTACCCGGAGACCCCGCGTACCGGGGACCCCATCGAGGGGCTCGCGGAGGTCGCGGAGCAGGACGCGCCCGACGCGTACGTGCTGCACGCCGGGACCCGGCAGGAGGGCGACGCGGTCGTCAGCGCGGGCGGCCGCGTGCTGTCGGTGACGGCGACCGGTTCTGATCTGGCGCAGGCCCGCGAGAAGGCGTACAAGGCCGTGGCGCGGATCCGGCTGGACGGCTCCCAGCACCGTACGGACATCGCGGCCCGGGCGGCCGAAGGGCGCTGATCCGCGACGAGGCGGACCTGCGGGCCCGGTGCGCACGAGGTGCGTCCGGGCCCGCAGGCATGTGCCCGGGCGATTGCATCCGGCCGCGTTCGAACGCACCCAGCTTTACCCAAAGCCATTCCATCGGGTGATCGTCACCCCGACTGCCTGACGTCCGGGCGTGCCCCAACTAGGGTGCGGCGCAAGCATTCCGGCACTTGGCCCACCGGCATTGCGATGTCAGGGGCGGGTGTCACAGTGGGGGAGTGAGCAAAGCCGCCGCAGGGCAGAGGGGGTGAGGTCCGGCCGTGTCCGGAACCGGTTCGATCATGGAAGTGGGCGTGCCGTCCGCGCGTTCCCGCGCCTTGGCCGTGCTGCGGGTACGCAGCAGGGCCCTGGCCGTCGGGCTGCTGCCCGCCGCCCTCGCGGTGGTGCTGGTCACCGCCCGGATGACGGGCCGGCTGGCCGGTGACCCCTGGCCGGCGGTGACCCTGGCCGTCTGCGCCGCCGCCGTACTGGTCCTGCTCGTCGGCGGGGTCTTCGCCGCGGTGGTGCTGCGGGCGAGCCCCGCCGTGACC
This sequence comes from Streptomyces sp. NPDC048461, assembly GCF_055587105.1. Taxonomy (NCBI): domain Bacteria; kingdom Bacillati; phylum Actinomycetota; class Actinomycetes; order Kitasatosporales; family Streptomycetaceae; genus Streptomyces; species Streptomyces sp. NPDC048461. The sequence goes on from NZ_JBVJGW010000004.1 coordinate 448,033, forward strand.
CCGACGGTCCCGCTGTCGGAGACCGCCGCGCCCGACCTCTACCGGCTGGTGCGCGACCTGGCCGACCGGATGGACGTGCCGGCGCCCTCGGCGATAGCCCTGACCCCCGACTGCGACAGCTGGCTGGAGGACCGCACCCACGCCGCCCACCGCCGCGCGGGCACGTCCGCCGGTCCGGAATCGGCGCCCGGCGCGGCCCCGGTGCTGGTGATCGGTTCCCCGTTCCTGTGGTGGATGCGCGTCGCGGAGCTCCGGGCCGTCCTCGCCCCGGTCGTCGCGGGCACGGGCCCGTCCGCCCATCCCGACATAGCGGACGCCCGCGGCTTCGTGCGCGGGCTGGACGCCGCCGTGGACGTGGGCTCCCGGCCCGGCCTCGGCTGGATCGCCGGACCCGCGCGGCTGCTGCTGCGGATGTGCCGGGTCGACGCGGCCGAGATGGAGCGCGGCGTGGCCGCGGCCGCCTCGGAGCGCGCACAGGGCGTGGACTACGGGCTGCGCATCGTCGCCCAGGAGCAGGTCGGCCTCGCCTACGCGGGCTGGGACCGGCTGCTGACCCGGGTCGCGCTGCCCGCCTGGCGGATGGGCCGCTGGCCGGCGCACCTCGACGCCGGAGTGGTGTCCGCGCTGACCGAGCTGTCCCGGCGGGACCGGCTGGCCGAGGGGTTCACCTCGCGCCTCGGCGAGCGGCCCGCCTGCGATCTGCTGGACCAGCCCGGAGTGATCGACGAGGCGACGTCCCTGCTGGCCGCGCGGCTCTTCCACGGCGGTCCCGCCGAGGCGGGGCCCGACTGGTCCCCCGTGGACTGGACGGCCTACCCGGAGGAGGTCGTGGACCGCAAGTGGCGCACCGAGGCGGCCCGCCTGCACACGGCCCTGGACGCCCTGGCCGTCCCGGCGGCCCCCGCGGCCCCGGCCGCGGCCGCGGCGCCCCCGGTCACCGTCTCCCCGTCCGCCTCCGCCGGTGCGCCCGCGGTCGCGGGTCCCGCCGGGGGAGCGGCCGGCCGGGCCGCCTCGGACGCCTTCACCGGGCCCACGCTGGAGCGGGTGCTCGGCTACCTCACGGACCCCGCCGGTGACGGCGCGGCCGGCGAGGCGCTGGCCGGCCGCCTCAGCGGGGACCTGGCCCGCGAGGAGCGCGCCTCCGGCCCGGCCGAGGGTGCCGGGAAGGCGCGCGGCGCGGACGCCGTACCGCTGTTCCCGCTGCAGCCGCCGCGCAGCGGCCGGGACCTGCTGGCCGACCACGTGACCGCGATGGTGTGCTGCGCGGCGGTCGACTCGGCCGGCGCCGCACCGGGGCTGGACTGGCTCGACGGACCGGTCCTGCTGGTCGGCGGCGCCCGCCGGTCCGACCTGGCGACGCGCGTGCTGTCCCTGGTCGAGGAGGGCGACCCCGGGCCGCTGCGGACCTGGCTGGCGGATCTGGGAGTCCGGCCCGAGAAGCCGGTCCGGCTGGTCTGACCCGCGTCCGGACGGGCCGCGCCGCCGGGCACGGCTCGTACGGGCGAACGGACGCGAATGTTCCGCTCACGTCAATTCGCGACGAACGGTGACGGAGTGCGTGCGTTATGTGATGTGCTGGGACCGGTCGCGGCCCGGTGACCGGAAACAGTGCCGCGCAACGGCTCGGAGAACGCCCGTCCGGGGGAGCGAGGGAGGGGAGCGGTCATGGGTGCGGACCAGATCCGGCGTTGGGAGTCAGGTGCGCTCGCGCACGCGGTGACGGACCCCTTCGGGCAGGGGCCCCTGCCCTGGTTCCGGGGCAGCGAGCTCTATTTCGACGACACCGGCCAGGTCGTGCCCTGGTACGTGGACCCGGCCGCCGCGGCCGCCGACACCGGACGGATCCCCCGCGCCCGGGGCAACGGCGGGCCCCGCACCGCCGACGACGTGCACCGCCAGATCAAGGGGTTCGCCTCCACCGGAGCCGTCACCCCCGGCGAGGCCATCGACTTCCACATCACCGTCGACCCGCCCCAGCAGTTCTCCGTCGACGTCTACCGGATCGGCCACTACGGCGGCGACGGGGCCTCGAAGATCACCACCAGTCCCCGCCTCTCCGGCATCGTCCAGCCGGCCCCCCTCGCCGCCGACCGCACCGTCTCCTGCCACCACTGGTGGATGTCCTGGCGCCTCCAGGTCCCGAGCTACTGGAGCGTCGGCGCGTACGTGGCCGTCCTGACCACCGTCGACGGCTACCGCTCCCACGTTCCCTTCACGGTCCGCGACGACCACCCCGCCGACCTGCTGCTCCTGCTCCCCGACATCACCTGGCAGGCCTACAACCTCTACCCGGAGGACGGCCGTACCGGCGCCAGCCTCTACCACGCCTGGGACGAGGACGGCCGGCTGCTCGGCGAGCGGGACGCCGCCGTCACGGTCTCCTTCGACCGCCCCTACGCGGGCGCCGGCCTGCCCCTGCACGTCGGCCACGCCTACGACTTCATCCGCTGGGCCGAGCGCTACGGCTACGACATCGCCTACGCCGACACCCGCGACCTGCACGCCGGCCGCGTCGACCCCACCCGCTACCGGGGCCTGGTCTTCCCCGGGCACGACGAGTACTGGTCGGCCCCCATGCGCCGCACCGTCGAGCGCGCCCGCGAGCACGGCACCTCGCTCGTCTTCCTCTCCGCCAACACCATGTACTGGCAGGTGGAGCTGGGCCCGTCCGCCTCCGGGGTCGCCGACCGCCTCCTCACCTGCCGAAAACGCCGCGGCCCCGGGCGCTCCAGCCTCTGGCGCGAGGTCGACCGCCCCGAGCAGCAGCTCCTCGGCATCCAGTACGCGGGACGGGTCCCCGAGCCCGAGCCCCTCATCGTGCGCAACGCGACCCACTGGATCTGGGACGCCACCGGCGCCGGGGAGAACGACGAGCTGCCCGGCCTGGTCGCGGGCGAGGCCGACCGGTACTTCCCGCGCACGCAGCTCCCCGAGCACCGGGACCGCATCCTGCTGGCGCACTCCCCGTACCTCGACGGCGACGGACACCGGCGCCACCAGGAGACCTCCCTCTACCGGGCCCCCAGCGGCGCGCTCGTCTTCGCCTCCGGCACCTTCGCCTGGTCCCCTGCGCTCGACCGGCCGGGCCACGTCGACGAGCGGGTCCAGCGGGCCACGGCCAATCTGCTCGACCGGATCTGCAAGCGCGACTGACCCCCCCCGGGCGGTGCGGGGGTCTCGGTGCGGGAGAATGGGGGTGCGCTCGTACAGAACCACAGGGAGACCCCGTGTCCGGATTCGTCGAAAAGCCCGAGCCGGTCCAGGTGCCGGGCCTCGTCCACCTCCACACCGGCAAGGTGCGCGATCTCTACCGCGACGGGGACGGCCACCTCGTCATGGTCGCCAGCGACCGGATGTCCGCCTTCGACTGGGTGCTCCCCACCGAGATCCCGGACAAGGGCCGCGTCCTCACCCAGCTGTCCCTCTGGTGGTTCGACCAGCTGGCCGAGCTGGTCCCGAACCACGTCGTGTCCACCGAACTGCCCCCCGGCGCCCCGGCCGACTGGGCCGGCCGCACGCTGATCTGCCGGAACCTCGACATGGTCCCGGTCGAGTGCGTGGCCCGCGGCTACCTCACCGGCTCCGGCCTCGCCGAGTACGAGAAGACCCGTACGGTCTGCGGACTCGCCCTCCCCGAGGGGCTCGTGGACGGCTCCGAGCTGCCCGCCCCGATCTTCACCCCGGCCGCCAAGGCCGCCGTCGGCGAGCACGACGAGAACGTCTCGTACGAGGAGGTCGCGCGCACCGCGGGGGCCGAGACCGCCGCCCTGCTGCGCCAGGCCACCCTCGCCGTCTACGGCCGCGCCCGGGACATCGCCCGCGAGCGCGGGATCATCCTGGCCGACACCAAGTTCGAGTTCGGCTTCGCCGACGGCACCCTGGTCGCGGCCGACGAGGTGCTGACGCCGGACTCCTCCCGCTTCTGGCCCGCCGACCAGTGGGAGCCGGGCCGCAGCCAGCCGTCCTTCGACAAGCAGTACGTCCGCGACTGGCTGGCCTCCCCCGCCTCCGGCTGGGACCCGAAGGGCGAACTCCCGCCGCCCGCGCTGCCGCAGGAGGTCGTCGAGCAGACCCGCGCCAAGTACGTCGAGGCGTACGAGCGGCTCACCGGCCTGTCCTGGACCGCGGCCACCGGGACCTGAGACACGAAGAAGCCCCCGGCCGATGGCCGGGGGCTCCTTGCGCTGAGCGGACAACGCGACTCGAACGCGCGACATCCACCTTGGCAAGGTGGTGCTCTACCAACTGAGCTATGTCCGCATGCGCCGTAGCGCGGTACCCACTATACCCAACCCCGCTCCCGTGCGAGACGCACTGCCGTGTGCCGGTTCTCGGCCCCCAGCTTCGTCGCCGCCGAGGACAGGTAGTTCCGTACGGTCCCCTGCGTCAGGGAGGCCCGCTCCGCGATCTCCGCGACCGGCGCCCCGTCCGCCGCCAGTTCGAGCACCTCCGCCTCCCGGGCGGTCAGCGGCGAGTCCCCCGCGCTGATCGCGTCGGCCGCCAACTCCGGGTCCACGTACCGCCCTCCGGCGTGCACGGTCCGGATCAGCTCCGCCAGCCGCTGCGCCGAGACGGTCTTGGGGGCGAAGGCCCGCACCCCGGCCGCCAGGGCCCGCTTCAGGTGCCCGGGACGCCCGTGGCTCGTCACGATCATGGTCTTGCAGCCGGGGAGTTCGGTCCGCAGCGATGTGGCCACGCTCACACCGTCCGCCCCCGGCATCTGGAGGTCCAGCACCGCCACGTCCGGCCGGTGGGCCCGGGCCATCGCCAGGGCCTCGGGCCCCGACGCCGCCTCCGCGACCACCAGCAGGTCGTCCTCCAGCGCGAGCAGGGCGGCCAGCGCCCCGCGGATCAGGTGCTCGTCGTCGGCGAGCAGTACGCGTACGGGGTTCACGCCCGGACCTCCTCTTCCTCTTCCTCCGCGTGCCCGCGCAGTCGCCGCGCGGGGATCTCGGCCCGTACCCGGAAGCGGCCGCCGGGCGCGGGACCGGCCTCCAGGGTTCCCTCCAGCGCGGCCAGCCGCTCCCGCAGCCCGGCCAGCCCCGAACCGGGCTTGCCGTCGCCCGGCGGGGCCACCGCGGGCACCCCGTCGTTCTCCACGACCAGGACCAGGTCCTCCCCGGCGTCCACGGCCGCGAGCCGGATCACGCAGTGCCGCGGCTCCCCGTGCCGGAGCACGTTCGTGGTGGCCTCGCGCACCACCCAGCCCAGCGCCGACTGCACCGCCGGGGGCAGCGGCCGGCGCTCCCGCAGCTCCACCCGGCAGTCGATCCCGGCGGCGCTCAGCACGCCCCGCGCGCCCTCCAGCTCCACCGCCAGGTCGGCCTCGCGGTAGCCGCGCACGACGTCCCGCACCTCCCGCTGGGAGTCGCGGGCGATCTGCTGCACCTCGATCATCTGGTCCACCGCCTCCGGGCGTTCGCGCCGGGCCAGCTGGACGGCCAGCTCGCTCTTGAGGGCGATCACCGCGAGGTTGCGCCCCATCACGTCGTGCAGGTCGCGCCCGAAGCGCAGCCGCTCCTCGGCGACCGCCAGCTGCGCCTGGAGCTCCCGCGACCGGTCCAGCTCCCGTACGGCACGCACCAGCCAGGCCGAGAAACCGCAGGCCGCAACGAGGAAGATGCCGCTCAGCAGGATCCCGACGCCGTACCCGAGGGCCTCCGCGGCCGGCAGGCCCATGGCGAGCATCACCCCCGCGGTGCCCACCGCCATGGCGGGGGCCGTCAGCAGCATGTGCCGGACCTTGCGCATGCACAGCACCACCGAGCCGCAGGCGAAGCAGGCCAGGCCCAGGACCAGCGTCGGAGCCACCTCCGGTGGCCCGGTCAGCCCCGCCCGGCGCAGGAGCAGCACGGCCAGGCACGCCGCGGCGGTGACGGCCATGGCGGCCACGGCGAGCCGCGTCGGCCGCTCGCGCCGCTCCACGTGCCAGTCCAGCGCCCGGGAGGAGAGCACCCCGCACAGGACGGCGTGGACGCACACGGCCAGGAACAGCGAGGCGGGCAGCAGCGCCGAGCTGGTGGCGGTCATGGACCCCAGCGCGGCGAGGCCGATCGTCGTGATCTCGATCAGCACGAAGAAGTGGAACGACCAGCGCGTGTACAGCTCGACCTTCCCCGCGCTGCTGCGGTTCCTCCACCATCCGGTCAGCTTCGACACGGCGCCTCCCCCCGGCTCGTTGCGCGTCCTAGCGGCGCGGTTCCCAGCGGAACCACCGCTGGACAGCAAACACGCTGATCGCCGTCCAGGCCAGCGTGGTCAGCGCGGCACCCAGCAGGTCCCCGCCCCCGGCGCCCCCGGACCAGCCGGCGCGCACCAGGGCCATCACGCCGCTGAGCGGCAGCAGTTCGCAGGCCGAGGCCAGCGCGTCCGGCAGTACGTCCGCCGGCAGGAACAGCCCGGAACCGAGCGAGGTCAGCAGGAACAGCGGCAGCGTGGTGATGCCCGCGCTCTCCACGTTCCGGGTGACGGCGCCGGTCACCGCGGACAGCCCGGCCAGCAGCACGATCCCGGCGGGGACGGCGACGGCGATCAGCAGCGGCTCGCGCGGCAGCGGCACGTCGAGCGCGAGGGAGCCCGCGACCACGAGGACGGCGATCTGCCCGAGGGCCAGGACGGCGGAGGGCAGGGCGGTCCCGGCCAGGATCTCCAGGTCGCCCGCCTCACCGGTCCGCAGCCGCTTGAGGACGAGTTCCTCGCGCCGGGCGACGTACGCCGAGACCAGGTTCATGTACACGACGAGCATCAGCACCATGCCGATCCCGCCGGTCAGGGTGGCCTCGCCGACGGCGGCCCTGCCGTCGGCGCCGGTCACCGAGGTGCGCAGCACGAACACCATCACCAGCGGCATCAGCAGCGCCACGCTCAGGGCGGCCCGGTTGCGCACCAGCAGCGTGATCTCGGAGCGGCCGAGCGCCGCGAGGCGCCCGGGATTCAGGGTCATGGTGTTCATCGGGTCCCCGCCATCGTGTCCTCGGTACGGCCGCCGGCGCTCCGGCGGTTCTGCGCGATCTCCAGGAAGGCCTCCTCCAGGGAGGCGGAGCGGGCGTCGAGCCCGCCGAGTTCCACCCCGTGGTCGTGGGCCCAGCGCAGCAGCTCGGTCAGGTCGGCCTGGAGCCGTTCGGTACGGACCTCCACGTCCCGGCCGTGCGCGGCCGCGCGCAGCGTCAGCGGCAGCCGGGCCGCGGGCACCCCCGCCGGCAGGGCGAAGCGGATCCGCGACGGCCGGGTCGCGGTGACCTCGGCGGGGGTACCGGTCAGGACGAGCTCCCCCTCGTGCAGGATCGCGAGGCGGTCCGCGAGCTCCTCGGCCTCCTCCAGGTAGTGCGTGGTGAGCAGCACCGTGGTGCCCTGCGCCCGCAGTTCCCGCACCAGTGCCCAGGTGTCCCGGCGGCCCTCGGGGTCCATGCCGGTGGTCGGCTCGTCGAGGAACAGCACCTCGGGCCGCCCCAGCAGGGCCATCGCCAGGTCCAGGCGCCGCCGTTCGCCGCCGGACAGCTGCTTGACCCGTACGGAGGCGCGCCCGCCCAGCCCCACCAGCTCCAGCGCCTCCGCCGCCGGGCGGGCGCCGGAGGTGAGCCCGCCCCACATCCGTACGGTCTCGGCGACGGACAGGTCGGAGGGGAATCCGCCCTCCTGGAGCATCACCCCGGTCCGGGGGCGCACCTCGGCCCGCCGGGCGCGGGGGTCCAGCCCGAAGACCCGCACCCGCCCGCCGGTCGGCGCGGCCAGCCCCTCCAGCAGCTCGACGGTGGAGGTCTTGCCGGCGCCGTTGGTGCCGAGCAGGGCGAAGATCTCGCCCCGCCGCACGGAGAAGGAGACGCCCCGGACGGCCTCGAAGCCGCCCGAGTAGCCGCGGCGCAGGTCCTCGACGTCGATCACGGTGTCAGTCATGGATCCAGCCTCGCGGCGCCCGGACCGGCCCGGCAGTGCGCGCTGTCATGGCCGCCGATGACATTTGTCAGGGGGCGCCGCCGGACGCGGTGCGGCCGGATCGCGGGAAAGGCCGTAAGGCGGCCACACGAAGAAGGCCCCGGTCACAATGACCGGGGCCTTCTCACTTTGAGCGGACGACGCGACTCGAACGCGCGACATCCACCTTGGCAAGGTGGTGCTCTACCAACTGAGCTACGTCCGCATGCATGGCGCTGGACTACGCGCTCGGCAATGCGAGCATCACTCTACCTGATCCACCGTGGTGGTCCGTAAAGCGATGCAGAGCGGGTGACAGGGATCGCACACTGCGCCTTCCCTCTGGAAGAGGGATGTTCTACTACTGAACTACACCCGCACGACCTTCGGGGCTTTGACCTGCGGCCTCGCCCCTCGGCGTGATCCACACACTAGCCGACGGAGGGGGGTGGATGGCAAATCGGCTCTCAGTGGGCCGCGTTGTAGGCCTCGTAGATCTTCTTGGGGATGCGGCCCCGCGGCGGCACCTCGTGGTGGTTCGACCGGGCCCAGGCCCGCACGACCGCCGGGTCCGGTGCGACCGACGTGTGCTTGAAGGCCTTCCCGGAGCGGGACTGGCGCCGGCCGGCCGCCACGAAGGGGGCGAGGCCCTTCCGCAGTTTCTTGGCGTTGGCGGGATTGAGGTCGATCTCGTACGACTTACCGTCCAGGGCGAACACGACCGTTTCCGCCGCTTCTCCGCCGTCGATGTCGTCGGAGAGCGTGACTACTACGCGCTGCGCCACGGATATCGGTCCCTTCGTGCGACAACGCCGCCTACTGACGTGCGGTGATGTCGCCTGTGTGGATGTTTCGGAGCAATGCATCTTTCCGTCCCCGTTGCGAAGCGGCAAAAGTCACTCGCACCGGGTGATTCCTTTGTACCTTGATTCCCATTGCATTGCTAAGCCCAGTTAATTCTCTCCGCGTGTCCCGCCGCAATGCCGGGGGCGTGGTTTTCCGGCGGATTTTGCGAAGCGTTGGTGAAGCCGAATCGTTCCGGTGATCAAGGATGAAGGATATCTACCCGCGTAGAAATTTTCGCCGGGTACGCTGAGGGAACCGCCTTCGCACCAACCACCACACGGGAGTGCCAGTGGCACGCGTCGTAGTCGACGTCATGCTCAAGCCGGAGATCCTCGACCCCCAGGGCCAGGCGGTGCAGCGTGCACTGCCGCGTCTGGGCTTCGATGGGATCGCCGACGTCCGCCAGGGGAAGCGCTTCGAACTCGAGGTGGAGGGACCGGTCGACCAGGCCGCCCTCGACCGCATCCACACGATGGCCGAAACGTTCCTCGCCAACACCGTCATCGAAGACTTCACCGTGAAGGTCGAGGCCTGACGGTGACCACTCGCATCGGAGTCGTCACGTTCCCCGGAACGCTCGACGACCGTGACTCGCTGCGCGCCATCCGCCTCGCGGGGGCCGAGCCGGTCTCGCTCTGGCACCGCGACAAGGACCTGCACCAGGTCGACGCGGTCGTCCTCGCGGGCGGCTTCTCCTACGGGGACTACCTGCGCGCCGGAGCCATCTCCCGGTTCTCGCCGGTGATGGAGACCATCATCGAGCAGGCCAGGGGCGGCATGCCCGTCCTCGGCATCTGCAACGGCTTCCAGATCCTCACCGAGGCCCACCTGCTGCCGGGGGCGATGCTCCGGAACAACCACCTGCACTTCATCTGCCGCGACCAGAAGCTGCGGGTGGAGAACGCGGAGACCGCGTGGACCGGCGACTACGCCGCCGGCCAGGAGATCTCCATCCCGCTCAAGAACGTGGACGGCCGCTACACCGCCGACGAGCGCACGCTCGACGAACTGGAGGCCGAGGGACGCGTGGCCTTCCGGTACGTCGTCGACGGCGACGCCGCCGACGGAGCCGGCAACCCCAACGGGTCGCTGCGCGACATCGCCGGCATCAGCAACGCCGGGGGCAACATCGTCGGTCTCATGCCGCACCCCGAGCACGCGGTGGAGCCGCTGGTCGGCACCGGCCGCACCGACGGCATCCCGTTCTTCACGTCGGTCCTGAAGAAGCTGGTCAACGCATGAGCCTGGACACGGTCAAGAACGCCGCCGAGACCCCGGACGCGGCCCAGCCCTGGAAGGAACTCGGCCTCAAGGAGGACGAGTACGCCCGCATCCGGGAGATCCTCGGCCGCCGCCCCACGGGCGCCGAGCTCGCCATGTACTCGGTCATGTGGTCCGAGCACTGCTCGTACAAGAGCAGCAAGGTCCACCTGAAGCAGTTCGGCGAGAAGATCCCCGAGAACGACGCGATGCTCGTCGGGATCGGCGAGAACGCCGGCGTCGTCGACGTCGGCCAGGGCTACGCGGTCACCTTCAAGGTCGAGTCGCACAACCACCCCTCGTACATCGAGCCCTACCAGGGCGCGGCCACCGGCATCGGCGGCATCGTCCGCGACATCCTCGCCATGGGCGCCCGCCCGGTCGCCGTCGTGGACCCGCTGCGCTTCGGCGCCGCCGACCACCCCGACACCAAGCGCGTCCTGCCGGGCGTGGTCGCGGGCATCGGCGGCTACGGCAACTGCCTGGGTCTGGCGAACATCGGCGGCGAGGTCGTCTTCGACGCCTGCTACCAGGGCAACCCGCTGGTGAACGCCGGATGCATCGGCGTCATGAAGCACGAGGACATCCACCTCGCCAAGGCCTCCGGCCCCGGCAACAAGGTCATCCTCTACGGCGCCCGCACCGGCGGCGACGGCATCGGCGGCGTCTCGGTCCTCGCGTCCGAGACCTTCGACGACACGAAGCCCACCAAGCGCCCCGCGGTCCAGGTCGGCGACCCGTTCCAGGAGAAGCTCCTCATCGAGTGCACCCTGGAGATCTTCAAGGAGAAGCTGGTCGCGGGCATCCAGGACCTCGGCGGCGCCGGGCTCTCCTGCGCCACGAGCGAGCTGGCCTCCGCCGGTTCCGGCGGCATGCGCGTCGAGCTGGACACCGTCCCGCTGCGCGACGCGACGCTCTCGCCCGAGGAGATCCTCATGAGCGAGTCGCAGGAGCGCATGTGCGCGATCGTCGAGCCGCGTCACGTCGACCGGTTCATGGAGATCTGCGAGAAGTGGGACGTCATCGCCACCGTCATCGGTGAGGTGACCGAGGGCGAGCGCCTGGAGATCTTCTGGCACGGCGAGCAGATCGTGGACGTGCCCCCGGGCACCGTCGCCCACGAGGGCCCCGTCTACAACCGCCCGTACGCCCGCCCCGCGTGGCAGGACGCGCTCCAGGCGGACGACGCGAACGAGCTGCCGCGCCCGGCCACGTCGGCCGAGCTGCGCGCGCAGGTCCTCGCGCTGGTCTCCTCCCCGAACCAGGCCTCGAAGTCCTGGGTCACCGACCAGTACGACCGCTTCGTGCAGGGCAACACCGTCCTGGCGCAGCCCGAGGACGCGGGCATGGTCCGCATCGACGAGGAGACCAACCTCGGCGTCGCCATGGCCACCGACGGCAACGGCCGCTTCGCCAAGCTCGACCCGTACACCGGCGCGCAGCTCGCGCTGGCGGAGTCGTACCGCAACGTCGCCGCGACCGGTGCCAAGCCCCTCGCGATCTCGAACTGCCTGAACTTCGGCTCCCCCGAGGACCCGGACGTCATGTGGCAGTTCGCCGAGGCCACCCGCGGTCTCGCGGACGGCTGCCTGGAGCTGGGCACCCCGGTCACCGGCGGCAACGTCTCGCTCTACAACCAGACGGGCGACACCGCGATCCACCCGACCCCGGTCGTGGCGGTCCTCGGTGTGATCGACGACGTCAACCGCCGTACGCCGATGGCGTTCGCGGAGCCCGGCCAGCTGCTGTACCTGCTGGGCGACACGGCCGAGGAGTTCGGCGGCTCGGCCTGGTCCCAGGTCGTCCACGACCACCTCGGCGGCATGCCGCCGAAGGTGGACCTGGGCCGCGAGAAGCTGCTCGGCGAGATCCTGATCTCCGCCTCCCGCGACGGCATGGTCGACGCCGCGCACGACCTGTCCGACGGCGGCGTGATCCAGGCGCTCACCGAGTCCTGTCTGCGCGGCCGCAACGGTGCGCGGATCGTGGTCCCCGAGAGCCTGGACGCCTTCACCTTCCTGTTCTCCGAGTCCGCGGGCCGGGCCATCGTGTCCGTTCCGCGCAGCGAGGAGCTCCGGTTCACCGACATGTGCGGTGCGCGGGGCCTGCCGGCCGCCCGCATCGGCGTGGTGGACGGCGACGAGATCGAGGTCCAGGGCGAGTTCACGCTCCCGCTGGCCGAGCTCCGCGAGGCCCACGAGGCGACGATCCCGGCGCTGCTCGCCTGATCCCGCTCCGTTCCGAGCCCCCGTCCGGATGCGTTCCGGGCGGGGGCCCGGCCGTGTCCGCGGTGCTCCCCGGACGCGGAAGGCCGCCGAGTAGGGTCGGGTCATGCCGCCCGCCAGGAAGAAGCAGCGCGCCTACGACCCCGCCCGGGTCCGTACGGCCGTCACCACCCAGTTCGGCCATGTCGCCCGCGCCGTCGGGGAGTTGACCCCCGAGCAGCTGGAGCGGCCCAGCGGGCTCGGCGACTGGACCGTCGCCGACCTCGCCGCGCACGTCGCGTGGATCGCGGACTCCCTCGCGGCCGGCCTCGACCGGCCGCCCGCCGCGGTCGCGGAGCTGTCGGCCGTGGAGTGGCCCTTCGCCACCGCCTCCCTCGCCGGGAAGATCTCGGAGGCCGCCCGGGAGACCCTGGGAGGCGCCCCGCTGCCCGAGCTGTACGAGCGGGCGGGGGAGCGGCTGGCCCGCGCCCTGGACGCCCACCCCGGCCACCGCGTGCTGGACCTGTGGATCGGGGACATGACCCTGGCAGACTTCCTCGTCACCCGGACCGTCGAGCTGGTGGTGCACACCGACGACCTGAACCGGGCCGCCGGACTGGACGTCCCCGTCGACCGCCAGGCCCTGGCGGCCTGCACCCGGCTGCTCGCCGACGCCCTCGCCGTCCGGGCGCCGGGCGGATCGGTCGAGGTGCGGATCCCCCCGTTCGCGGTGGTCCAGTGCATCGAGGGCCCCCGCCACACCCGCGGCACCCCGCCGAACGTGGTGGAGACCGACCCGCTGACCTGGCTGCGGCTCGCGACGGGACGTACGCGCTGGTCGGAGGCGCTCGACGGGGCCCTGGTGCGGGCCAGCGGAGAGCGGGCGGACCTGTCCGCGCTCCTCCCGCTGATGAGCTGAGCGGAACCGCTCCGGCGGCCGCTCCGTCACAGGGTCATGCGTACTCTCCGGAACCTCACCCCCGGCCTGGCCCTCGTCCTCGCCCTCGCCGCCTGCGGCGGCGGAGCGGGGGAGGAGCCGGCCGATCCACTGCCCGGCGGCCAGGGCTCCTGGCGCGTCGAGTCCCTCACCACCGGCGGCCGGACGCTCCACGCACCCGCCGAGGCCCGCCTCGACCTCGCCGAGCACGAGGCCAAGGGCAACTACGGCTGCAACGGCTTCACGGCGAAGGTGGTCCCCGAGGGCGGCGCCCTCACCGTCACCCCGGGCATGTCGACCACCATGGCCTGCGCGAACCAGGCGTTCGAGATCGAGTTCGCCAAGCTGTTCCGCGGCCGGCTCACCGTCGACCGCGGCCCCGACCGGCTCACCCTGAAGACCGCCGACGGGAGCACCCTCGCCATGACCTCCGAACCCCCGGACCCGGACGCCCCGCTCACGGTCACCGAGTGGACCGTCGACTCCCTGATCAGCGGCGCGAGCGTGTCCTCCGTACCCGCCGCGGCCGCCGGCCGGGCCCGCTTCACCCTCGCCGCCGACGGCGCCGCCAGCGGCAACCTCGGCTGCAACCGGTTCACTTCGAAGGCCACCGTCGACGGATCCACCGTCGCCTTCGGGCCGCTCACCGCGACCCGGATGGCCTGCCAGGGCCCCGAGGGCGAGGTCGAGCGCACCCTGACCGGCCTGCTGGGCAGCGGCCCGCTCACGTGGAAGGTGCAGGGCGGCAAGCTGACCCTGACCGCCCCCGACGGCACGGGACTGGGCGCCACGGCGGGCTCCGCGGCGGAGTGACCCCGCCCGGGTCCGCTTGAGCCTCTTCCGGCCGCCGCGAGCGCCCGCGCCGCGGCCACGGCGCCCCCCGGCCCGGGGGGCGCCCGTACGCCGCCCGCGCACCGCCCGGCTCAGACCGGGTACGGCAGCAGCCCCGCGTCGGTCTTCTCCCAGGCCGCCCGCAGCTCCGCCAGCCGGGCCGGTTCCACGGCCGCCTTGTCGGCCTGCTCGCGGACGTCCCCGGCCAGGTTGAACAGCTGGTCCCGGCCGGCCTTGCCGCGGTAGTACTTCCAGTCGCCGCGCCGCAGCGCCCGCTCCCCCCGCACCCGCCAGAACAGGTCCCGCTGAGCCGGCTTCTCGCCGCGCAGCAGGTACCCGGCCAGGCTCACGCCGTCCAGCGGGTACGCGCGGTGCGGCCGGGTCCCGGCCAGCTCCAGCAGCGTGGCCGTCCAGTCCGGGCTGAACACCGGGACGCGGCTGACCTGCCCGCCCTCCAGGCGCGCGGGCCAGCGGGCGATGTTCGGGACCCGGATGCCGCCCTCCTGCAGCGACGCCTTGTTCCCCGACAGCGGCCAGTTGTACGAGAACCGCTCGCCGCCGTTGTCGCTGGAGAACACCACCAGGGTGTTGTCCTCCTGGCCGGAGCGCTTGAGCGCCTTCAGCACCTCGCCGACCGACCGGTCGAGGTCCTCGACCAGCTGCTTGTACTTCTCGACCGAGCCGCCGTCCTGGTGCCACAGCGCCCGTCCGTCGCCCGCCTTGATCCGGCGGACGATCTCGGCGCTCTCCTCCGTGTCGCCCTCGGCGATCCAGGGCCAGTGCGGGGTCGTGTAGTTGAGGTTCAGCAGCCACGGCTTTCCGTGGTGCTCGCGCCCCACGAACTCGCTCGCCCGCTCGGTGATGATCCGCGTGTAGTAGCGCAGGTCCTTGTACTCGGTGTCGCCCTCGTAGAGGTCGTACTCGCCGCCCAGGCCGAGCTTGGAGTAGTACTCCAGGGCCCCGCCGAAGTTCCCGAAGAACTCGTCCCAGCCGGACTTCGTGGGGTTGTAGTCGGGCAGGTAGCCCGCGTGCCACTTCCCGATCAGCGCGGTGGAGTACCCGGCCTCCTTCAGCAGCGAGGCCAGCGTCGGGTGCGTGGGCTCCAGGCCCACCGACTTGTCGGCGATCGGCTCGGCGAGACCGCCCTTGGTACGGGCCGGGTAGCGGCCCGTGTACAGGCTGAACCGGGTCGGGGAGCAGGTCGCCGACCCCGAGTAGGCGTCGGTGAACCGGACGCCCTGGCGGGCCAGCCGGTCCAGGTTCGGGGTCTTGATGTGCGGGGACCCGTACGAGGACAGGTCCGCCCAGCCCAGGTCGTCGCCGAGGATGAACAGGATGTTCGGACGCCGGGACCGGCGGTCCCGCGCGGCGCGGAACTCCCGCTCCTCGGGCACCGCGCGGTGCTCCTCGGCGGCCTGCGCCGGCGAGGCGCCCAGACCCACCGCGGCCGCGGCCGCGGTCACACCGACCGCACCCCCGAAGGCACGCCGGGACAGGGGGGATTCGTTCGAGCTCACAGAGGTACTCCAGGGCACGGCCCGCCGGCCTGCCCGGGGGCGGCGCACGGCGGCGCACGGCACGGCGGGGCGGGCTCGGACGGGGAGCAGGAAAAAGAAAAGGGGAATGCGAAAGGGAAAGGCGGATGCCTACGCGCAGCGACGACAGATGGCGCTCGCGACACGGACCAGGTCCACGTGCCGGCGCTCGACGAGGGTGACGGTGCGGTCACCGGGAGGCTGCATGGGGCGGAGCTTGTACGAACCGACAGGCACCTGTCAACCAGGGCATTCCGGATTCCGAGACGGTCACCCTCCGCACGGAGGGCCCGACTGTCCGCACTGTGACTTTTCCTGACCGTCCCCAATTCGGACCAGTGGTCGATCTCGCCTACACTCGGTGCCGTGCCTCGTGGTGATGGACGACTCAACCACGACCTGCTCCCCGGAGAGAAAGGCCCCCAGGACGCTTGCGGCGTCTTCGGTGTCTGGGCTCCGGGTGAAGAGGTCGCCAAGCTCACCTACTTCGGACTGTATGCACTACAGCACCGCGGACAAGAGTCCGCGGGAATCGCTGTGAGCAACGGTTCCCAGATCCTCGTCTTCAAGGACATGGGCCTCGTTTCCCAGGTCTTCGACGAAACCTCTCTCGGCTCGCTCCAAGGTCATATCGCGGTCGGTCACGCCCGCTACTCGACCACCGGGGCCTCCGTCTGGGAGAACGCCCAGCCGACCTTCCGCGCGACCGCCCACGGCTCCATTGCCCTGGGTCACAACGGCAACCTGGTGAACACCGCCGAGCTCGCCGAAATGGTCGCCGACCTCCCCCGTCAGGACGGCCGTGCCACCCAGGTGGCGGCCACGAACGACACCGACCTCGTGACCGCCCTCCTCGCCGGACAGACCGACGACGACGGCAAGCCCCTGACCATCGAGGAGTCGGCCACCAAGGTCCTCCCGAAGGTCAAGGGCGCCTTCTCGCTCGTCTTCATGGACGAGGGGACCCTCTACACCGCCCGCGACCCGCAGGGCATCCGCCCGCTGGTCCTGGGCCGCCTGGACCGCGGCTGGGTGGTCGCGAGCGAGACCGCCGCCCTCGACATCTGCGGAGCCAGTTTCGTCCGCGAGGTCGAGCCGGGCGAGCTCATCGCGATCGACGAGAACGGCCTGCGCACCTCGCGCTTCGCGGAAGCAAAGCCCAAGGGCTGTGTCTTCGAGTACGTCTACCTGGCGCGCCCGGACACCGACATCGCCGGCCGGAACGTCTACCTCTCGCGCGTCGAGATGGGCCGCCGCCTGGCCCAGGAAGCCCCGGTCGAAGCCGACCTGGTGATAGCGACGCCGGAATCCGGTACGCCCGCCGCCGTCGGCTACGCCGAGGCCAGCGGGATCCCGTTCGGCGTCGGCCTGGTCAAGAACGCCTACGTGGGCCGGACCTTCATCCAGCCCTCGCAGACGATCCGCCAGCTCGGCATCCGGCTGAAGCTCAACCCCCTCAAGGAAGTCATCCGGGGCAAGCGCCTGGTGGTCGTGGACGACTCGATCGTCCGCGGCAACACCCAGCGCGCCCTGGTCAAGATGCTCCGCGAGGCCGGCGCGGCGGAGGTCCACATCCGGATCTCCTCGCCGCCCGTGAAGTGGCCGTGCTTCTTCGGCATCGACTTCGCGACCCGGGCCGAGCTCATCGCCAACGGCATGACGGTCGACGAGATCGCCACCTCCATGGGCGCGGACTCCCTCTCGTACATCTCGCTCGACACGATGATCGAGGCGACCACCATCCAGAAGCCCAACCTCTGCCGTGCCTGCTTCGACGGCGAGTACCCCATGGAGCTGCCCGACCCGCAGCTCCTGGGCAAGCAGCTCCTGGAAACCGAGCTCGCCGGCGGCTCGGACGCCGCCGACGCGCTGCGCCGCCCGTAGGCCGGATTCCCGTCCGGCCCGCTCCACCTGCGCCGGGCCCTGTCTTTGAGGCTTCTCCCAGGGCCCGGCACCACCCGCAGTAACGACACGAAAGCTCTCTCCTGTCATGACAGAGAAGACCACCGGTGCCAGCTACGCAGCCGCAGGCGTGGACATCGAAGCGGGCGACCGCGCCGTCGAACTGATGAAGGAGTGGGTGAAGAAGACGCAGCGCCCCGAGGTCCTCGGCGGCCTCGGCGGCTTCGCCGGCCTCTTCGACGCCTCCGCCCTCAAGCGCTACGAGCGCCCCCTGCTGGCCTCCGCCACCGACGGCGTCGGCACCAAGGTCGACATCGCCCGCCAGCTCGGCGTGTACGACACCATCGGCCACGACCTGGTCGCGATGGTCATGGACGACATCGTCGTCTGCGGCGCCGAGCCCCTCTTCATGACCGACTACATCTGCGTCGGCAAGGTGCATCCCGAGCGTGTCGCGGCCATCGTCAAGGGCATCGCCGAGGGCTGCGTCCTCGCCGGCTGCGCCCTCGTCGGCGGCGAGACCGCCGAGCACCCGGGCCTGCTGGGCCCGGACGACTTCGACGTGGCGGGCGCCGGCACCGGCGTCGTGGAGTACGACCGCCTCCTGGGCGCCGATCGCATCCGTACGGGGGACGCCGTCATCGCGATGGCTTCGTCCGGCCTTCACTCGAACGGGTACTCGCTGGTCCGGCACGTGCTCTTCGACCGGGCCGGAATGTCCCTGGACCAGGAGATCGCCGAACTCGGCCGCACCCTCGGCGAGGAGCTGCTGGAGCCCACGAAGATCTACTCCCTGGACTGCCTGGCCCTCACCCGTACGGCCGAGGTGCACGCCTACTCGCACATCACCGGCGGCGGCCTCGCGGCCAACCTGGCCCGGGTCATCCCGGACCACCTGCACGCGACGGTCGACCGGACGACCTGGGCCCCCGGCGCGATCTTCGACCTGGTCGGCAAGGCCGGCCGGGTGGAGCAGCTGGAGCTGGAGAAGACGCTGAACATGGGCGTCGGCATGATGGCCGTCGTCCCCGCCGAGTCGGTGGAGGTGGCGCTGACCGCGCTGTCCGACCGGGGCGTCGACGCGTGGGTCGCGGGCGAGATCCACGACCGCGGCGACCACACCGAGGGCGCCACCCTGACCGGCACCTACGCGAGCTGAACAGCACCGAAACCCGGCCCGGGGCTACGCCCTGGACCGGGTTTCGGCTTTATGACCTGCTGTGCCGACGCCGTGGGCGTCAAGCGCCGCGGCGGTGTGCCGACGGACCGGACTCATCGTCCTCGTCGTCGTCATCGCCGTTGTACCGAGCCGCGTACTGCGCGTACGGGTCGTCGTCGTCATCGTCCTGATCGTCATCGACCTCGACCGGCTCGCTGATAGGCAGCGGCTCCGTCGGCGATGCGCCCAGCTCGTTGGCCAGACGCGAGAGATCAGTCCCGCCGCTGTTGTACTTCAGCTGGCGGGCGACCTTTGTCTGCTTGGCCTTGGCCCGGCCGCGCCCCATGGCTCGACCCCCTCGGTGACGGGGCTCGACGGCCCCAGAGTCTGACACGCGTTCATGGTTCGGAGCGGGCTCTCCGTGGAGAGACCGTCCGTAGGGGTTTAACGGTACCTGCTTCCGCGGCCATACGGTACGCCGCCCGCATGACGCGCCCCGGTGCAGAACCAACGAGGCACCCCGTCCTCGCTGGTCAGCTGCGATTTTAACCCTTTCCTGGCGGGCGACCCGCCGAAGCGCAGTGAGTTCCGTCTCGCTGCGCCCCGGCGGGCGCCCCCAGGGGCTCTCCCGAGGGGTCAGACCGCGCGCGCGGCGCGGGCGTCGGACATCCGCTGCTCGGCGATCCGGTCGGCCGCGGCGGCCGGCGGAATGCCGTCCGCCTTCGCACGTGCGAATATGGCCAGGGTGGTGTCGAAGATCTTCGTCGCCTGGGCCTTGCAGCGGTCGAAGTCGAAGCCGCGCAGCTCGTCGGCGACCTGGATCACGCCGCCCGCGTTGACCACGTAGTCCGGGGCGTAGAGGATGCCGCGGTCCGAGAGGTCCTTCTCGATGCCCGTGTGCGCGAGCTGGTTGTTCGCCGCACCGCAGACGATCTTGGCGGTCAGCGCCGGCACCGTCTCGTCGTTCAGGGCCCCGCCGAGCGCGCAGGGGGCGTAGACGTCCAGGCCCGGGACGCGGATGAGCGCGTTCGTGTCCAGGACCGCCGTGACCTTGCCCGGGTGCTTCTCCAGGATCCGGTGGACGGACTCTTCCCGTACGTCCGTGATGACGACCTCGGCGCCGTCCTCCAGCAGGTGCTCGACCAGGTAGTGGCCGACCTTGCCCACGCCCGCCACGGCGACCTTGCGGCCGCGCAAGGTCGGGTCGCCCCAGAGGTGCTGCGCGCTGGCGCGCATGCCCTGGAAGACGCCGAAGGCGGTGAGCACGGAGGAGTCGCCCGCTCCGCCGTTCTCGGGGGAGCGGCCGGTCGCCCAGCGGGTCTCGCGGGCCACGACGTCCATGTCGGCCACGTAGGTGCCGACGTCGCAGGCGGTCACGTAGCGGCCGCCGAGGGACTCCACGAACCGGCCGTAGGCCAGCAGCAGTTCCTCGCTCTTGATGACGTCGGGGTCACCGATGATCACGGCCTTGCCGCCGCCGAGGTCGAGACCGGCGAGGGCGTTCTTGTACGACATGCCGCGCGAGAGGTTCAGCGCGTCCTGGACGGCTTCCTCGTCCGAGGCGTACGCGTGGAAGCGCGTGCCGCCGAGGGCGGGGCCCAGGGCGGTGGAGTGGATCGCGATGACGGCCTTGAGGCCCGTGGCTCGGTCCTGGCACAGCACGACTTGCTCGTGGCCGCCCTGTTCCGTACGGAACAGGGTGTGCAGGACGCCGTCGGTCATTTCGGTCACGGTGGTGACTCCCATGGAAGAGATGCGGCGGGATGACGCCCGCCCTGCGGGTGGGGGAGGGCGTGCTGGGAGCAGCGTAAGACCTGCGGGGCGCGCTGAGGCGACCTGTCCGGGGATCGGAACCCTCCCGGAGTACGGACCCCCGTGCGCGGGGCGTTCCGCCCGCCCGCGCACCGGCCCGCGCACCCGCCCGCGCCCCGGCCCGGGGCCCGTCCGCGCACCCGTCCGCCACGCCGCCGGCGCCCGGGAGGTGAACCGGGCCCGCAAAGGGGGGAGGTACGAGGGCGTGAGTGAATCCCCCGAGCCCCAGCTGCCCGCCGCCCGCACGGCGCCGACCGTCCCGTACGCCTCCTACCTGCGCGTCTACGAGCCCCTGGCCGCCTTCCCCGAGCCGGAGCGCGCGCACTGGGCCGACTACGCCCGGCGCGGGGTGAGCCCGACGGCCCAGGACGAACTGCGCCGGTCGCTGGCCGACTTGGTACGGGTGCCCGTGGTGGGGGTGCCGGCGCAGGAGAGCGCCGACGC
Organism: Streptomyces sp. NPDC048461; assembly: GCF_055587105.1. Classification (NCBI taxonomy): domain Bacteria; kingdom Bacillati; phylum Actinomycetota; class Actinomycetes; order Kitasatosporales; family Streptomycetaceae; genus Streptomyces; species Streptomyces sp. NPDC048461. The sequence goes on from NZ_JBVJGW010000004.1 coordinate 468,874, forward strand.
CTTCACGGCGGAGGTCGGCGGGGTGCTGCTGGTCTGCCCCTGGCGCACCCGGCTCCGGGGCTGGCTGGCGCTCCAGGAGCTGGTGGAGTGGTTCCCGCTGCCGGTGCTGGACGCGGCGCTCCCGCCGGACGAGCGCCGCCGGGCCACCGACGCGTACGAGAGCTGGCGCGAGCGGAACCCGGACGCCCGCCCGTGGATCCGTACGGGGGTGTGGCAGGTGCCGCTGCGCTGGTTCGTGCTGGTGGCGGACGAGGAGCGGGAGTACGTGCCGGGCGAACGGCTGCGCTACCGGACGCCGATGGTCCAGGCGCGCCGGCGCCTGGCGCGGGCGCTGCGGGTCCTGCGGGAGGCCGAGGGGTACGGGATGCTCGCCGACGGCCTGGTGGAGGTCGGGAGCTGGCTGGAGGAGTTCCACCCGGGCTCCATGGTCGAGCTGGACTACGCCGGGCTGCTGCACGCGCTGCCGGCGGACCGGCTGGCGGGCGACCGCTCGGCCCGTGACCTGGCGGCGGGCCTGGACGCCCTGCGGGCGGGGGACGGCGAGGGCGCGGTCGAGGCGTACGAGGAGCTCGCGGAGCGCTGGAGGGCGGTGCGGGAGCGGCTTTTCGCGAATTAGGCCGGAAGTAGGCGCAACGGCCGGATCTCGACCCTGAGGCGGGCGCACGTACCGCTGTCTATCGGTCGATCGGCCATAAGTGCCTGATCAGAGCCCTGATCGTGAGATTTGGGACGTAGTGCCAGGACCTTCGTCCCGATACGGGCCATTGGCCCAAGCGTGACGGACCGCACTATCTACACCCTTGCGCCCTTCCCCTACCCTCGTGCCAAAATAGGACAAGGAGTCCGGGGAGGGTTCCTTCCGTCCAACTAAGGGCGGAATGCTCGGCATTGCGCTCTACGGGGGGTCTGACGACTCCTGATCGCTCTGTGACTGATCGTCACAGTGGGGTGACTGTCCGTTATGGGGCGGTCCATCGGCTTCCGCCGCTGATGAACACCTCGGAGGGCAATTCCGTCGGTTTGGCCCTTGGGGCTGGACGGATGGTGTAGTTGTAGTGCCGAGGACAAGCCGTTCGTCCTATAACCGACTCGGCCCGCGTATGTCCATTTCGGGCACCGCGGGCCAAGGTGCAGAATTTAGAGGAAAGAACCGAGATGGTTCGGTTCTCCCGAGGAGGCCGCTCATGACCGCTCGCACCCCTGATGCCGAGCCGCTGCTGACCCCGGCTGAGGTTGCCACGATGTTCCGCGTGGACCCGAAGACGGTCACCCGCTGGGCCAAGGCTGGCAAGCTCACGTCCATCCGCACCCTGGGTGGACACCGCCGTTACCGCGAGGCTGAGGTCCGCGCACTGCTTGCGGGAATTCCGCAGCAGCGCAGCGAGGCCTGAGGTTCCGCAGCACCCCTGCTTTAACGGGTCGTATTCGGGTCCCCCAATCCGATGAAACCCACTTTGCTTCATGCGACCGAACCTGCCCCAACAGGTTCACCGGTCGTCGATCGCGCTGGACTCCGCCGGGTCCAGCGCGATTTTTTTATGCCCAGGTCAGGGCGGTATCGGGCGGGAGCGGGGCGCGGAGAGCGGTAGGTGCCATTGCACATATTAAATCGAGGGCGCGTAGGGGTGCGATAAAAGTACGCGTCTCAAAAACCCGTACGGTGACTCCCGTCACAGATGATCACTCTTGTACATCCGGCATTGCACCCCGTAAGGGGAGGTCCCGCGCGAAGCGCATCATGCGAACGGGGGATTCTGTGGCCGGGCCGTGGCCGGGGCCGGCCGGGTGCCCGCGCGAGGGTCGCCGGGTCGTGTGCGGGCAACCGGGTCGTGTGCGGGCCGTCGGGCCGCGTACGGGGCGCCTGGCGGCGCCCGGGGCAGTTGGGGCGCCCGTGGCCCTCCGGGCGCCCCAGGGGGCCTCCCAAGGCCCTCCCCGGGGCGCACCCCGCCAACGCGTCAGGGCCCGTATCCCCTGGGGGATACGGGCCCTGACGTCACTGCGAACCTGACGGGACTTGAACCCGCGACCTCCACCTTGACAGGGTGGCGAGCTAACCAACTGCTCCACAGGTCCTTGCTTGGCTGCCGATCACCCGGCTGCGAAACAGACTGTACAGCAGCTCAAGGGGTGCAGTCGAACCCGATCAGGGGGCCGCGGCATCCACCGCCTTCACGATCCGCTTGTCGGAGATCGGGTACGCCGTCCCGAGCGCGTGGGCGAAGTAGCTGACCCGCAGTTCCTCGATCATCCAGCGGATGTCGGTGACCGCGGCCGGCACCGGCCGCCCCTTCGGCAACTGCTCCAGCAGCCAGGCGTACTCGTCCTGCATCTCGTGGACCTTCTGCATCCGCGTGGTGTCGCGCTGGACGCCCGTCGGCATCTGCTGCAATCGCCGGTCCACCGCCACCAGGTAGCGCATGAGGTCTCCCAGGCGCCGCAGGCCCGTGAGCGTCACGAAACCGGCCGGCACGAGGGCCGCCAGCTGCGTCTTGACGTCCTGCAGGTTCGCCACCAGGGTCAGGCTGTTCACGGCCTTCAGCCGGCGCTCGCAGGCCTGCCAGGCGGCCAGCACCTGCTGCACCTGCCCGACCGCGCGGACGGTCGTGTCCACCAGGTCGGCCCGGACGGCCTCGTAGAGCTTGCGGAAGGCCGCCTCGTCCCACGCCGGGCCGCCGTGGGCGGCGATGAGCCGGTCGGCCGCCGCGGTCGCGCAGTCGTCGAACAGCGCCTGGATGGAGCCGTGCGGGTTCCGGGACAGGGCCAGCTTCTGCTGGTTGGTCAGGTGGTCCGAGGCGAACTTCGCCGGGTTCACCGGAATGTTCAGCAGGATCAGCCGCCGGGTCCCCAGCCACATCGCCTGCTGCTGCTCCGCCTCGGTGTCGAAGAGCCGTACGGAGACGGACCCGCCCTCGTCCACCAGCGCCGGGTACGCCTTCACCGGCTGGCCCGCCCGCCGGGTCTCGAAGACCCTGGCCAGCGTGCCGATGGTCCAGTCGGTCAGCCCGGAGCGCTCCACGGACTCCCCGCCCGCGCGCTCGGCGGTCGCCGCGGCGGCCTTGGAGAGCGCCTGGCGGGCCTTGGGCTTCAGCCGCAGCCGCAGGGCCTCCAGGTCCTTGTCCTCGGCGAGGTTCCTGCGCCGCTCGTCGACGATCCGGAAGGTGATCTTCAGATGGTCCGGGATGCGGGTCAGGTCGAAGTCCTCGGCCGCGACCGGCACTCCGACCATCCGCTGGAGCTCGCGCGCCAGGGTCACGTGCAGGGGCTCCTGCAGCGGCACCGCGGTGGCCAGGAAGCGGCCCGCGAAGTTCGGCGCGGGCACGTAGTGGCGGCGGATCGGCTTCGGCAGCGAGCGGATCAGCTCGGTGACGACCTCCTCGCGCAGCCCGGGGATCTGCCAGTCGAAGCCCGCGTCGGTGACCTGGTTCAGCACGTGGAGCGGGACGTGCACGGTCACGCCGTCCGCGTCCGCCCCCGGCTCGAACTGGTAGGTCACCCGGAACTTCAGCTGCCCCTGGTGCCAGGAGTCCGGGTAGTCGGCCTTGGTGACCCCGGCCGCCTTCTCCGTCAGCAGCATCTCGCGCTCGAAGTCGAGGAGTTCGGGCTCCTCGTGCTTCTTGTGCTTCCACCAGGAGTCGAAGTGCGCCCCGGACACCACGTGGTCGGGGATCTTCTGGTCGTAGAAGTCGAAGAGCGTCTCGTCGTCCACGACGATGTCGCGGCGCCGGGCCCGGTTCTCCAGCTCCTCCACCTCGGTGAGGAGGCGGCGGTTGTCGGCGTAGAACTTGTGGTGGGTCTTCCAGTCGCCCTCGACCAGCGCGTTGCGGATGAACAGCTCGCGCGAGACCTCGGGGTCGATCCGGCCGTAGTTGATCTTCCGCTGGGCGACGATCGGCACGCCGTACAGCGTGACCTTCTCGTACGCCATGACGGCCGCCTGGTCCTTCTCCCAGTGCGGCTCGCTGTACGTGCGCTTGAGCAGGTGCTGCGCGAGCGGCTCGACCCACTCGGGCTCCACCCTGGCGTTGACCCGGGCCCACAGCCGCGAGGTCTCCACGAGCTCCGCCGACATCAGGAACTTCGGCTGCTTCTTGAACAGCGAGGAGCCGGGGAAGATCGCGAACTTGGCGGACCGCGCCCCCAGGTACTCGTTCTTGTCGGTGTCCTTCAGGCCGATGTGCGACAGCAGGCCGGCCAGCAGCGAGACGTGGATGACCTGCTCGGGAGCGTCGGCCTCGTTCACGTGGATGCCCATGGACTTGGCGACCGTGCGCAGCTGCGAGTAGATGTCCTGCCACTCCCGGATGCGCAGGAAGTTCAGGTACTCCTGCTTGCACATCCGGCGGAACGAGGAGGAGCCGCGTTCCTTCTGCTGCTCGCGGACGTAGCGCCACATGTTGAGGAACGCCAGGAAGTCGCTGGTCTCGTCCTTGAACCGGGCGTGGTTCTGGTCGGCCTGGGTCTGCTTGTCCGAGGGCCGCTCGCGCGGGTCCTGGATGGACAGGGCGGCCGCGATGACCATGACCTCGCGGACGCAGTTGTTCTTGTCGGCCTCCACGACCATGCGGGCGAGGCGCGGGTCCACGGGAAGCTGGGACAGCTGGCGGCCCATCGGCGTGAGCCGCTGCCCCTTCCTGCCCTCGGCGGACTTCTCGCCCTGCTCCAGCGCGCCGAGCTCCTGCAGGAGCTGGACGCCGTCGCGGATGTTGCGGTGGTCCGGCGGGTCGATGAACGGGAACTTCTCGATCTCGCCGAGGCCGGCCGCGGTCATCTGGAGGATGACGGAGGCCAGGTTGGTCCGCAGGATCTCGGCGTCCGTGAACTCCGGCCGGGAGAGGAAGTCGTCCTCGGAGTAGAGCCGGATGCAGATGCCGTCCGAGGTGCGGCCGCAGCGGCCCTTGCGCTGGTTGGCGCTGGCCTGCGACACGCGCTCGATGGGGAGGCGCTGCACCTTGGTGCGGTGGCTGTAGCGGGAGATCCGGGCGGTGCCCGGGTCGATCACGTACTTGATGCCCGGGACGGTCAGCGAGGTCTCGGCGACGTTGGTCGCCAAAACGATCCGGCGGCCCGTGTGCTGCTGGAAGACCCGGTGCTGCTCGGCGTGCGAGAGCCGCGCGTACAGGGGGAGGACTTCGGTGAAGCGCAGGTTCCGCTTGTTCAGGGCGTCCGCGGTGTCGCGGATCTCCCGCTCGCCGGAGAGGAAGACCAGGACGTCGCCCGGCCCCTCCGCCTGGAGCTCGTCCACGGCCTCGCAGATCGCGGTGATCTGGTCCCGGTCGCTGTCGTCGCCCTCCTCCTCCAGGAGCGGGCGGTAGCGGACCTCGACGGGGTACGTGCGGCCGCTGACCTCCACGACCGGAGCGTCCCCGAAGTGCCGGGAGAACCGCTGCGGGTCGATGGTCGCCGAGGTGATGATCACCTTGAGGTCGGGGCGCTTGGGCAGCAGGGTGGCGAGGTAGCCGAGCAGGAAGTCGATGTTCAGCGACCGCTCGTGCGCCTCGTCGATGATGATCGTGTCGTACGCGCGCAGCTCGCGGTCCGTCTGGATCTCGGCGAGCAGGATGCCGTCCGTCATCAGCTTCACGAAGGTCGCGTCCTGGTCCACCTGGTCGGTGAAGCGGACCTTCCAGCCGACCGTCTGGCCGATCTCGGACTTCAGCTCCTCCGCGATGCGCTCCGCGACCGTGCGGGCCGCGATCCGGCGGGGCTGGGTGTGCCCGATCATGCCCCGGACGCCGCGGCCCAGCTCCATGCAGATCTTGGGGATCTGCGTGGTCTTGCCGGAGCCGGTCTCGCCCGCGACGATCACGACCTGGTGGTCGCGTATCGCCTCGGCGATCTCGTCCTTCTTCTGGCTGACGGGCAGGTTCTCGGGATACGTGACCTCCGGCATCCGCGAGGCGCGCCCGAGGAGCCGCTCGGCGGCCTTGGAGGCCTCCGCTGCGATCTCGTCGAGCACGGCCTGCCTGGCCTCGGGCTTGCGGATGCGGCGGGCGCCCTCGAGGCGGCGGCCGAGGCGGTGCGCGTCACGGAGGGAGATCTCACCGAGAAGCGTCTGCAGGGCGGCGAAGGAAGTAGACATACCTGGTCGAGGATCTCACCCGCGGCGGCCGGGTGGCGAACGCATTTGTGCCCCTCCCCGTACCATTTCGGGACGAGTACCCCAGTCGTGCGAGTGAGAGGCAGCCCACTGTGTCCCGCCGTCGCCGTGTGTGGTGCCTCGCGGCGGCCGCACTCGCGATGCTGCTGGGCGTCCTCGCGGGCCCGTCGGCGGCCCCCGGCCCCGCGCCGGCCGTGGCCGCCGCTGCCGCCGCTGCCGTGGACACCGCCCCGGTCGTCGTGCCGGCCGTCGTGCCGGCCGTCCTCCCGGATGCGGCCGGCGCCGCCTTCGTGACGGCCGCCGGCGACCGGGGGCCCGTCTGCGACCCGGGTGCCCCCGGCAAGGACGGCGTCCCCGCCGTGCCGCCGCGCGCCGGGTCCGACCACGCCCAGGCCCCGGCGGCCCGGCCGGCGCCCGAGGAGCCCCGGCCGCACGGCACGGCGCCCGCACGGGTCCCCGTACGCGGGCCCGACCGGCAGGCACCCGGCCCGGTGGAGCTCTCCGTACTGCGGGTCTAGGCCGGCCCGGTTCCCCCGGCCCGGCCATCACCCCACCCGTAGTCCTGGAGCACCCGCATGCCCTCTTCCGCGTCCTCTTCCTCGCGCAAGCCCCTGCTGTACGCCGCCGGCGTCGCGCTCGCCGCCCTCACCCTCGGGGTCGTCAGCTGGCAGGCCACCGCCCCCGCGGACAAGCCCTCCGGCGGGCCCGCGGCAGCCGCCTCCGCGCCCGCGGCCGACCCCGCCGCCGCGCTGAAGGCCCTCGCCCGCCGCGACTCCGGCGACAAGCTCGCCGTCGGCCGCGCCGACGCGCCCGTCGTCCTGATCGAGTACTCCGACTTCAAGTGCGGCTACTGCGGCAAGTTCGCCCGCGACGTCGAGCCCGCCCTGGTGAAGAAGTACGTCGACGACGGCACCCTGCGCATCGAGTGGCGCAACTTCCCGATCTTCGGCGCCGAGTCCGAGGCGGCCGCCAGGGCCGCCTGGGCGGCCGGGCAGCAGGACCGGTTCGCCGCCTTCCACGCCGCCGCGTACGCCGACGGCTCCAAGGAGAAGGGCTTCGGCGAGGCCCGACTCCTGGAGCTGGCCCGCCAGGCGGGCGTCCCGGACCTGGAGCGCTTCGCCCGCGACGCGGCCGGCGAGCAGGCCGCGGCCGCCCTGGCCAAGGACCGGGAGGAGGGCTACTCCATCGGCGTCACCTCCACCCCGTCCTTCCTCGTCAACGGGCAGCCGATCGCCGGCGCCCAGCCGCCGGCCGTCTTCGACGCCGCGATCGCCAAGGCCGGGGCGGCGGCCCGCAAGTGACCGACATCGGATACCTGGCCGCCCTCCTCGGCGGCCTCCTCGCCCTGCTCAGCCCGTGCAGCGCGCTGCTGCTGCCCGCCTTCTTCGCGTACTCGATCGACTCGGCCTCCCGGCTCCTGGCCCGGACCGGGATCTTCTACGCGGGCCTGGCCACCACCCTGGTGCCCCTGGGCGCGGCGGGCTCGTACGCGGGCCGTTTCTTCCACGGCAACCGCGACGCGCTGGTCCTCGCCGGCGGCTGGCTGATCATCGTCCTCGGCCTCGCCCAGATCCTCGGCCTCGGCTTCGCCTCCCAGCGCGTCTCCGAGCTGTCCGGGCGGATCCGGCCGACGACCGCCCTGTCGGTGTACGCGCTCGGTGCGGTCTACGGGCTGGCCGGCTTCTGCGCCGGCCCGATCCTCGGCAGCGTCCTGACGGTGGCGGCGGTCAGCGGCAGCCCCGCCTACGGCGGCCTGCTGCTGGCGGTCTACGCCCTGGGGATGGCCGTACCGCTGTTCGTGATGGCCCTGCTCTGGGAGCGGTTCGACCTCGGCCGGCGGCGCTGGCTGCGGGGGCGGGCCTTCACGGCGGGCCGTTTCTCGCTGCACACGACCTCGCTGCTGTCCGGGCTGTTCTTCATCACCCTGGGCGCGCTGTTCCTGGCCTACGACGGGGCGAGCGCGCTGCCGGGCCTGCTGGACGTCGACGACTCGTTCGCGGTGGAGCAGCGCGTCCGCGCGCTGGCCGGCGGCGTCCCCGACGGGGCGCTGCTCGGCCTGGTCGCGGCCGGGGCGGCCGTCACGGGCCTGGTCCGGTGGCGCCGCCGGACACGGCCGGCGGCCGGGGCGACGGAGACGGCCGAGGAGGCCGAGAGGGCCGAGGTGCAGTAACGGCGGAAGGCCCCGTCCGAGGACGGGGCCTTCCTGTGGTGGCTGGGGCCGGGGTCGAACCGGCGACCTATCGCTTTTCAGGCGATCGCTCGTACCAACTGAGCTACCCAGCCACGAAACCGTTTCCGGCTTCAGCGAACCTGACGGGACTTGAACCCGCGACCTCCACCTTGACAGGGTGGCGAGCTAACCAACTGCTCCACAGGTCCTTGCATTGTGCGAGAACAAGTCTCGCACATGGTGTTGCGTACCCCCAACGGGATTCGAACCCGTGCTACCGCCTTGAAAGGGCGGCGTCCTGGGCCACTAGACGATGAGGGCTAAAGGCCCGCCGGGCACTTCTCAGCGCGTCGGGGACGTCAGAAGCATATGGGATCCGGGGAGCTATCGCCAAAACGGTTTCCTCCGGAGGGACAATGGCCCGGTGCTGGAGATGACGCGCGAGGAGTTCGAAGAGCTCGTCGCAGAGGCCCTGGACCGCATCCCGCCTGAGCTCACGCGGCTGATGGACAACGTGGCGGTGTTCGTCGAGGACGAACCTCCCGCCGACGACCCCGAGCTGCTGGGGCTCTACGAGGGGACCCCGCTGACGGACCGCGGCGAGTGGTACGCCGGGGTGCTGCCCGACCGGATCACCATCTACCGCAACCCCACGTTGCGGATGTGCGAGGACCGGGAGAGCGTGGTCGCCGAGACGGAGGTCACCGTGGTGCACGAGATCGCCCACCACTTCGGCATCGACGACGACCGCCTGCACGAGCTGGGCTACGGGTGACCGGGCCGGTCCCCGGTGGCGACGGCTGCGACGGCGGCGACGGCCACGACGGCCACGGCGGCGGTCCGGTCGATCCCGACGTCGACCTGCGCGTGCCGGCCCAGCGCGCCGAGCCGCAGGGCCGGGTCCTCGCGGCCGTGGCGGCGGGCGGGGCGGTCGGGGCGTCGGCGCGGTACGGCGTCGCGCTGCTGTGGCCGGCCGGGCCCGGGGCCTTCCCGTGGGCGACCTTCTGGATCAACGCGGCCGGCTGCGCGCTGATCGGCGTACTGATGGTGCTGATCGCCGAGGGCGGCCGTGCGGCGCACCCGCTGGTGCGGCCCTTCGCCGGGGTCGGGGTGCTCGGGGGATTCACCACCTTCTCCGCCTACGCCCTGGACTTCTCCCGGCTGCTGGACGCGGGGGAGGCGGGGACCGCGCTGGCGTACGCCGGGCTCACCGTCGTGGCCGCGCTGGGCGCCGTGTGGGGAGCTGCCTCGCTGACCCGGCGGGCCGTCCGGGGGGCCGGGTGAACTGGCTGCTGGTGGTGGCGGGCGCGGTCGTCGGCGCGCCGCTGCGGTACCTGACCGACCGGGCGGTGCAGGCCCGGCACGACACGCTGTTCCCCTGGGGCACCTTCACGGTCAACGCGCTCGCCTGCCTGGTGCTCGGCGCGCTGGCCGGGGCGGCGCTGGCCGGAGCCTCCTCCTCGCGGCTGGACCTGCTGCTGGGGACCGGGCTGTGCGGGGCGCTGAGCACGTACTCGACGTTCTCGTACGAGACGCTGCGGCTGGCCGAGCGCGGCCGGACCTTCCTCGCCGCGGCGAACGTGGGCGCTTCGGTGCTGGTGGGGCTGGGCGCCGTCCACCTCGGGTCGCAGGTGGCGCGGCAGCTGTTCGCCTGAGGCCGCCGGCGGCCCGCGCGCAGCGGGTGTGCGCGCGGGCGTGTCCCTTGCGGGTCAAAGGGAGTTGGGCACATTGACCCGCACATGCGGACTGCTCATCACCTCATCACCCATGCCCCGGAGGTGCCCCGTGCGCCAGTTGTCCGCATCCCTCCGCCTGGCCGCCGCCGCGCTCGCGGTCGCGGCCTCGGCGGGCTGCATGAGCGTCGGCGAGGACGCCGCCAAGCCCGGGCCCTCCTCCTCGGCCGACCGCGGCTCCGCGTCTGGCGGCTCCTCCGGCACCGGCCGCGGTTCGGGCGTCCACGGCAACGGACAGGGCGTCAAGGACGGTACGGGGACCCGCGACGGCAAGGCCAAGGAGGACGGCAAGGCCTCCGGCGCGACCGGGGCCACCCCGAGCCCCGGCGCCCCGAGCGGCGCGCCGGGGGCGCCCTCCCCGTCGGCGGGACCCGGCGGCGGCGCGGGCGGCCAGGGCCCCCAGGAGCCCCCGCCGGGCGGCTCGGGCGGATCGGGGGGTTCGGGCGGCGGCCAGCCGCCGGCGAGCCCGACCCCGGAGCCCCCGAAGCCGACGCCCCCTGTGACGGAACCCACTCCGCCGCCGTCGGCCCAGCCGACTCCGGAACCGGAGCCCAGCACCCAGCCCCAGCCGCAGGTGTAGCCCGCGCGGAGCTCCTGCCGCCGCGTCGGCAGGCCCTCCCGGAAACGGGATCGTCGCAGTTCAGGGCGGTACTCGACGGGGTGACTTGCCAGACCCGGGGGAGGGTGCGTATGGTTATAGATCGTTTGATCCCATTGCCCGGCGCCGACTCCGAAGAGCGCCGTGTGGCGCGTACTCTCCCCAACCGTGGCTGACCGCATTGAGGCGGTCGATTTGCGATTCACGGAGTTTGGGCGCGTGCCGAGACTCCGGAAGGTTTCGCATTTCGCATGTCCATTTCCAGTTCTGACCGTTCCGTCATGCCCGAGAACGACTCCAACGAGATCGTCGACGCCGAGGCCCTCGTGGTCACCGAGGCCATTGAGGCCATCGAGGCGGACGAGATCATCGAGGCCCTTGAGGCCGACGTGAACAGCACCGACCTGAACACCGACGACGAGTCCGACGAGGCCTTCGAGGACTCCGCCGACGACTTCGACGGCGAGGACGACGCCGACGCCGAGCCCACGATCACCTTCAGCGACCTCGGTCTGCCGGACGGCATCGTGCGCAAGCTCGCGCAGAACGGCGTCACCGCCCCCTTCCCGATCCAGGCCGCGACCATCCCGGACGCCCTGGCCGGCAAGGACATCCTCGGCCGCGGCCGCACCGGCTCCGGCAAGACCCTCTCCTTCGGTCTGCCTACCCTGGCCTCGCTGGCCGGTGGCCACACCGAGAAGAAGAAGCCCCGCGCGATCATCCTCACGCCGACGCGTGAGCTGGCCATGCAGGTGGCGGACGCCCTCCAGCCCTACGGCGACGTGCTCGGCCTGAAGATGAAGGTCGTCTGCGGCGGTACGTCGATGAGCAACCAGATCTTCGCCCTGGAGCGCGGTGTCGACGTCCTCGTCGCCACCCCGGGCCGGCTGCGCGACATCATCAACCGCGGTGCCTGCTCCCTGGCGAACGTCCAGGTCGCGGTCCTCGACGAGGCCGACCAGATGGCCGACCTGGGCTTCCTGCCCGAGGTCACCGAGCTGCTCGACCAGATCCCCGGCGGCGGCCAGCGCATGCTCTTCTCCGCCACCATGGAGAACGAGATCGGCACCCTGGTCAAGCGCTACCTGACCAACCCGGTCACGCACGAGGTCGACAGCGCCCAGGGCAACGTCACGACCATGACGCACCACGTCCTCGTCGTGAAGCCGAAGGACAAGGCGCCGGTCACGGCCGCCATCGCCGCCCGCAAGGGCCGCACGATCATCTTCGTCCGCACCCAGCTGGGCGCCGACCGCATCGCCGAGCAGCTCGTCGAGTCCGGCGTGAAGGCCGACGCGCTGCACGGCGGCATGACGCAGGGTGCCCGTACCCGCGTCCTCGCCGACTTCAAGGACGGCTACGTCAACGCGCTCGTCGCCACCGACGTCGCCGCCCGCGGCATCCACGTCGACGGCATCGACCTCGTCCTGAACGTGGACCCGGCCGGCGACCACAAGGACTACCTGCACCGCTCGGGCCGTACCGCCCGCGCCGGCAAGTCCGGTGTCGTCGTGTCGCTGGCGCTTCCGCACCAGCGCCGCCAGATCTTCCGCCTGATGGAGGACGCTGGCGTCGACGCCACGCGCCACATCGTCCAGGGCGTCGGCGCCTTCGACCCGGAGGTCGCCGAGATCACCGGTGCGCGTTCGCTCACCGAGGTCCAGGCCGACTCCGCGAACAACGCCGCCAAGCAGGCCGAGCGCGAGGTCGCCGAGCTCACCAAGCAGCTCGAGCGCCTGACCCGCCGTGCCGGCGAGCTGCGCGAGGAGGCCGACCGCCTGGTCGCCCGCTCCGCCCGCGAGCGCGGCGAGGACCCTGAGGCCGCCGTCGCCGAGGTGGCCGAGGCCGCCGAGGCCGAGGTCGCGGCTGCCGCCGCTGCCGCTGCCGCCGAACTGGCCGCGCAGGAGCGCCGCGAGGAGCAGCGCGCCCAGCGTGACGACCGCGGCAACTTCGAGCGCCGTGACAACCGCGGTGGTGACCGCGGCGGCTACCGCGGTGGCGACCGTGGTGGTGACCGAGGCGGCTTCCGCGGTGGTGACCGCGACAACCGCGGTGGCCGTCCGTCCGGTGGCTTCAACCGTGACGACCGTGGTGGCGACCGTCCGTCCGGCGGCTTCCGCCGTGACGACCGTCCGTCCGGTGGCTTCCGCTCCGGTGGCGACCGTCCGTCCGGTGGTTTCCGTCGCGACGACCGCCCCTCGGGTGGCTTCAACCGCGATGACCGTGGTGGCGACCGTCCGTCCGGTGGCTTCCGTTCCGGTGGCGACCGTCCGTCCGGTGGTTTCCGTCGCGACGACCGCCCCTCGGGTGGCTTCAACCGTGACGACCGTGGTGGCGACCGTCCGTCCGGCGGCTTCCGCCGTGACGACCGCCCCTCGGGTGGCTTCAACCGCGATGACCGTGGGGGCGACCGTCCCTCCGGTGGCTTCCGCTCCGGCGGCGACCGCCCGACCGGCAACGGCACCTTCCGCCGCGACGACCGCCCGACCGGCGGCAGCTTCCGCCGTGACGACCGTCCGTCCTCCGGTGGCTTCCGCTCCGGCGGCGCCGGCGACCGTCCGTACGGCCGCCGCGACGACAACCGTCCGTCCGGCTCCGGTTCGACCGGCTCCACCGGTTCCTTCGGTGGCCGCCGCGACGACAAGCCGCGCTGGAAGCGCAACGGCTGATCCCGGCCCGGCTCGGCCGAACCGGCTGAACTGAGCGCCTGACAGGGCCCCCACGACATTGTCGTGGGGGCCCTGTCGCGTCCGTCCGGAGCGGCGCCCGGGCCGTGGCGGGCGGGCGCCCGACAGGCCGGGCACGGGATACCCGATCGGCTGACCGGCGCTCTCCGGCTATGCTCTGGGGTGAGCGCGTGGAGGGCCATTAGCTCAATTGGCAGAGCAGCGGACTTTTAATCCGTTGGTTGTCGGTTCGAGTCCGACATGGCCTACTCGTCGCGGCGTCAGCCGGGGCGTTCTGACGTGCTCGTTCTGTGGCCCGCCCGGGATCCGGGCGGGCCACAGCGCTGTCCGCGGGCCCGCAACTCGGTGATGCCGCGGGGAAGTTCCCGACAGCCCTGCTTTTCACCGCTGTTGGGGGAGGCCCGGGGGTGCGGAAAGGCCTGCGGATTTCCCCGGAATTGCCGGCCTTCGGGCCAGTTGCAAGGCTCTGACCTGCGGTGATGTCGCTCTTGGGGGCTGGCGCGAGGTTAATTGGCCGGTGCCTCCGTCCCGATGGCGTAGAGTTGTGTTTACCGACGCGGGGTGGAGCAGCTCGGTAGCTCGCTGGGCTCATAACCCAGAGGTCGTAGGTTCAAATCCTGCCCCCGCTACTCCGTACGAAGGCCCGGTTCCCCTTGGGGAGCCGGGCCTTCGTCGTGTTCCCGCCCCGGGGGCCGTCGGGCCGCCGTCACCCGATCGGCCGCCGCCGGGTCGCCCCGGGGGTGTCCGGGGCGACAGCCTTGAGGGGGAGGCGGCGGCGGCCCGCACCCGTGCGAGGACCGGGCGGCAGGAGAGCGGCGTGGCGGGGCTGGGCCAGCGGGACGGCGGTGAGCGCGCGGGCGGTGCCGGGAACGGCACGGCCCGCCGGGTGGTCCGGCTGCTGCCGGCCGCGCTGATCTCCCTCGGGTTCTTCTTCGACGTGATGACCCCTCCCAGCTTCACCGGGTCCCCCTTCTTCACGGCGGCGCCGCTGATCGCGGCGCCGTTGTTCAGCCTCCTGGCCACGGCGCTGACCGGGGTGCTGGCTTCGCTCGCCGTGGTCCTGCTGCACCTCCACAACGGCACCACGTGGAAGGTCGAGGCGATGACCGAGCTGGCCACCGTGGTGACCGTGGCCGGACTGGCGCTCCTGATCAACCAGGTGGTGCGGCGCAGCGGGGCCGCGCTCGCCTCGGCGCGCGGCATCGCCGAGGCCGCGCAGCGGGCGGTGCTGCCGACCCCGGCCGAGCGGATCGGCGGGCTGCACGTCTCCGCCTCGTACGAGGCCGCGCAGGCCGACGCCTTCATCGGAGGGGACCTGTACGCCGTCCAGGACACCCCGTACGGCGTGCGCCTGGCGGTGGGGGACGTGCGCGGCAAGGGGCTGGGGGCGGTGGAGGCAGTCGCCGTGGTGCTGGGGGCCTTCCGGGAGGCGGCGGAGAGCGAGCCGACGCTGGAGGGCGTGGCGCGGCGCCTGGAGCGCGCGCTGGCCCGGGAGGGCACCCGGCGGGACAGTCTGGACGCGGTGGAGGGGTTCACCACGTGCGTGCTCGGCGAGATCCCCCCGGGGGCGGAGGTGCTGCGGCTGGTGAACCGGGGCCACCCGGAGCCGCTGCTGCTGCACGCGGACGGGAGACTGGCCGTCCTGGCCCCGGCGGATCCGGCCCTGCCGCTCGGCCTGGGCGAGCTCGGGGGGTGGCCGGACCGGGCGGAGGAATGGGACTTCCCGGCGGGGACCACCCTGCTGCTGTTCACGGACGGGCTGACCGAGGCCAGGGACGGCGCGGGGGTCTTCTACGACCCGGCGGAGCGGCTGCGCGGACGGGTCTTCCCCGGGCCGGACGCGCTCCTCAGCGCCCTCGGCAGCGACGTGCGGCGGCACACGGGCGGCGGCGCGACGGACGACATGGCGCTGCTCGCGGTGGGACGGCCGGCGCAGGGGCAGCCGGAGCGCCGGCGGACCGTGCCGGTGGTGCCGCGGGACGAAGGTCCGTAACGGTACGTGGTCGAAGGGGTGCTCTCCGCACAGCGGCTGACGAACCGTCATGTCGCGCCTGTGGCTGGAGAGGTGGTGGAATCGGCGGAACTTTGCGGTTGTTGATCCGATTCTGTGGCGAAAGGTGCTGGCCAAAGCCGTTCGGTGCGTGGCTGATTGGTGAGAACGATCAATCGCAACAGCTTGGAATCACTCCCCTGCGTCTATTACCGTTCGATAACGCAGCGCGGTCGTCCCGGCCGTCGCAAGAGACGGCGCCGTGCGTGTGTTCGCCATGAGGAGTGTGCCCCGGTGGCATCCAACCTGCCCGCTCCCGAAGGCACCGAGACCCTGGAGCAGCCCACCGCGGGCGCCTGGGGCGAGTGGAACCCCACGGAGGACTCGGTCCGTCCGGTACGGGGCAAGCACCGGGTGGCCAGGCAGCGCGGCGGACTCGCCCGCAGCTCCACCGTGCTGGGCGTCGGCGTCATCGCGGCGGTCGGCGCGGGCGGCATCGCCACGGCGCAGGACCGGCCCCAGGTCGCGATATCCCTGCCCTCCCTTCCCTCGCTGCCCGACGTGATGGACGGCGGATCCTCGGGCGACAACGCCCGCCGGGCGGACGCCGGTTCCGCGGAGGCCGCCGCGGCCGCCTCCCGGAGCGGGATCATCCCCCGCCAGGCGGACCGGGGCGCCGACGCCGGAGAGGTGCTGCGCAACCGCATCCTCCAGCAGGCCGAGTCCCAGCAGGACGCCGCCGAGGCGCAGGCCCGGGCCGAGGCCGAGCGGATCGCGCAGGAGGCCGCCGGCCAGGAGGCGAAGGACAAGCGCGAGGAGGCCCGCAAGACCGCGGAGAACGCGGCGGCGGAGAAGGCGGCCGCGGAGGCCGAGGCGAAGACCGCCCGGGAGGCGGCGGAGGCCCGCGCCGCCGCGCAGGCCAAGGCCGAACAGGAGCGCGTCGCCGCGCCGTCCGGCGGCTACTCCCTGCCGACGTCCGCGTACACCCTCACCTCGCGGTACGGCGCCGCCGGCTCGATGTGGTCCTCCGGGCACCACACCGGCCTCGACTTCGCCGCCCCGACCGGCACCCCGGCCAAGGCCGTGGCCGCCGGGAAGATCGTCTCGGCCGGCTGGTCGGGCGCGTACGGCTACCGGATCGTGCTGGAGCTGGAGGACGGCACGGAGGTCTGGTACTGCCACCTGTCCTCGATGTCGGTGACCTCGGGCTCCGTCGGCGCCGGCGAGACCATCGGCCGCGTCGGCGCCACCGGCAACGTCACCGGGCCCCACCTCCACCTGGAAGTGCGCAAGGGCGGCTCGACGATGGACCCGATGGCGTGGCTCAACTCCAAGGGCCTGAAGGTCTAGGCCGTCTCGGCAGGATCTGAAACGGACGCCCTAGCCCGGCCCCCGGAAGCGCGACCCCTCCGGTACGGCGCCCGCGCGTCCCTGCGCGGCGGGCGGCCGGGGACCCGGTACGCCCACCCCCGCGGGCGCGCCCGCCGGGACCGCCCGGTCCGCGGCGTCGTACGAGGGCGGCAGCAGCTCCTCCATGACCGCTGCCCGGGCCAGCGCGGGCCCCGCCGTCGCCCGGTGCTCCCACAGCCGGTGCAGCAGCTCGCGCTCCCGTCCGGCGAAGTCGGCCTCCCCCGGCGGGCCGCCCCGCCGGGCCCCGTTCCGCAGCAGTGCCAGGGCGGCTGCGTCCGCCCCGTACCGGGCGACCGCCCGTCCGGCGGCCCGGCCCCCGCTGCGCCGGGCCAGGGAGCGGGCCAGCGAGCGGGCGGGCACGGAGGCCAGGGCCGGAACCTCGGCGGGAGCGAGCCAGCCCGCGGCCGCGTACACGGCGAGCTCCCCGGCGACGGCGCGCAGCCGGCGCCGCCGTATCCGTACGGCCAGCCACACCAGCAGCCCGAACGACGGGGCCATCACGCACCCGTAGACCACGTAGAAGCCGTACTCACCGAAGTGCGAGGAGGCGTTCCACAGCGCGTGCAACCCCATGGCGGCCGCCAGTCCGAGCAGCGGCAGGCCCACCCGGGCCGCGCGGCGCGGAGCGAGGGCGGCGGCGCCGAAACCGAGGCCGGTGAGCACGGTGAACAGCGGGTGCGCGAAGGGCGACAGCACCATGCGGACGAAGAAGGTCGCCGCGGTCACCGAGTCGAGCAGGGGGGTGCCGTGGGCGAGGTCCTCGTCGAAGGCGTTGCCGAGGTAGAGGATGTTCTCGGTGAAGGCGAAGCCGGTGGCCGTGAACCCGGCCGCCACGAACCCGTCGGCGGGACCGCTGAAGTGCCGCCTGCGGAACACGAACACCAGCAGCAGGGCGGCCGCCTTGGCGCTCTCCTCCACGACCGGGGCGATCGCGACCGAGCCGAGCTGGTCGGCGTCGGAGGGGTCGGCGGTGGCCGCGGCTATCCACTGGGCGGCGAAGCTGTTGGCCAGTATGGCGATCAGTGCCGCGGTGCAGGCGCCCCAGCCGGCGCAGAACAGCAGCTGGGGCCAGGGAGCGGGCGCCGCCCGGCCCAGCCACCGGAAGGCCGCCACGAGCAGCGGCACCGGGACCAGCGCCAGACCGAGGCCGACGAGGAACCCGGGCGTACCGGTCTGCTCCCGCACGAGTTCGAGGATCGAGATCCCGGTGGCGGCGAGCAGGACGACGAGCACGCTCGTGCGGACCGCGCCCGACGGACGTGCGAGCACACGGGGGAGCGCTCGGAACACGCCATGACCCTACCGAGCGGGTCCGACACGGGCGGTGACGTTGTCAGTTCTCCGTGCGACGGAACAACAAGTCGTGTACGAGGTGGCCCTTGTCGAGGCCCTGGCCCTCGAACCGGGTGAGCGGGCGGAAGTCGGGGCGGGGCGCGTAGCCGCCGTCCTCCTGGGTGTTCTCGAAATCCGGGTGGGCGCTGAGGACTTCGAGCATCTGCTCGGCGTACGGCTCCCAGTCGGTGGCGCAGTGCAGCACGGCCCCGGGGGCCAGCCGGGTCGCGGCCAGCGTGAGGAACTCGGGCTGGATCAGCCGGCGTTTGTGGTGGCGGGCCTTGGGCCACGGGTCGGGGAAGTACACGCGGATGCCGGCCAGCGAGTCGGGCGGCAGCATCTCGCGGAGCAGGATGATGGCGTCGCCGTTGGCCACGCGGACGTTGGTCATCCCGCCGCGCTCGGCGAGGGCCAGCAGGTTGCCCTGGCCGGGGGTGTGGACGTCGGCGGCGAGGATGCCCGTGCCGGGGTCGGCGGCGGCCATCTGCGCCGTGGCCTCGCCCATGCCGAAGCCGATCTCCAGGACGACGGGGAGGCCGTCGAAGAGGGCCTTCAGGTCCAGGACGTCGTGGCCGTCGATGTCGAAGCCCCAGGTGCCCCACAGGCGCTTGAGGGCTTCGCCCTGGCCGGTGGTGACCCGGCTGCGGCGGGGCTGGAAGCTCCGGATGCGCCGCTCGTGGTGCGAGCCGGCCGGGTCCGGCGAGGGGCCGTCGGGGAAGCGGGGCTCGGTGCGCCACTTGGGCGGCACGTACGAACCCGCCTCCGGCGCGGTGTCCGGGAGGCGGGGCGACTGGGGGTTCAGGGACTCAGGCACAATGCGCTGATTCTACGACGGCACCCCGCCCCCGGCCGCTCGGGCGGCCCGTCCGTGGCCCGGGCGCCGGAGGGACCGGTCAGGCCGAGCCGAGGGTGCGCAGGGCGCGGGTGGCGATCTCGCGGCCGATCGGGAGCGAGGCCGTCGCGGCCGGCGACGGCGCGTTCAGGACGTGCACCGTGCGCGGCGCCTCCCGGATGAGGAAGTCGTCCACCAGGGTGCCGTCGCGCAGCACCGCCTGCGCACGGACCCCGGCGCCGGCGGGGCGCAGGTCCTCGGGGCCGACGGCCGGCAGCAGCCGGCGCACGGCCTGGGTGAAGGCCCGCTTCGACAGCGAGCGGTGGACCTCGCCGGCCCCGTACCGCCAGTGCCGCGCGGCCATCCGCCAGGAGCCCGGCCAGGCCAGTTCCGAGGCCACGTCCAGCGGCCGGACCGTACCCCAGTCGTAGCCCTCGCGGGCCAGGGCCGGTACGGCGTTGGGGCCCACGTGGACACCGCCGCCGATGCCCCGGGTGAGGTGGACGCCGAGGAAGGGGAACGCCGGGTCCGGCACCGGGTAGACCAGGCCGCGGACCAGGTCGGGCCGGTCGAGGTCGTAGTACTCACCGCGGAAGGGGATGATCCGCATGCCCGGGTCGTCCCCGGCCAGCCGGGCGATCCGGTCGCACTGCAGACCCGCGCAGTTCACCAGAACCCGGGCCCGGACCACCAGCCCGGACGTGGTGCGCACCGCGACCGCCGAGGGCCGGCGGGAGATCAGGTCCACCGCGCCGCCGTAGACGATCTCCGCGCCCGAGGACTCCGCCAGCTGCGCCGCGACCCGGCCGTAGTCCACGATGCCGGTGCTGCCGACGTGAATTGCGGCCAGGCCCCGGACCTCGGGCTCGTACGCGGAGATCTGCGCCGGGCCGAGCTCGCGCACCGGGATGCCGTTCTCCCGGCCGCGCTGGACGAGGGCGTGCAGCCGCGGCAGTTCCTCGCGCTCGGTGGCGACGATCAGCTTGCCGGTCACCTCGTGCGCGATGCCGTGCTCCGCGCAGAACTTGACCATCTCGGCGGCGCCGCGCACGGCGAAGCGCGCCTTCAGCGACCCCGGGCGGTAGTAGATCCCGCTGTGGATCACCCCGCTGTTGCGGCCCGTCTGGTGCCGCGCCGGGCCGGCCTCCTTCTCCAGGACGACCACGCGGGTCCCCGGAGCCAGGCGCGCCAAGGCGTGCGCCGTCGACAGGCCGACGATCCCGCCGCCGATCACCAGCACATCGCAGTCCACGCCGCCGCCCACGCTGACACCTCCCACCCCTGCATACTGCACCCCGCCACCGACAACACGACTACGCGGGGGCCACCAGCAGCGGGCGGGCCCGCTCGCGCAGCTCCGCGACGCGCGGCTCGTCCCCGTACGGTTCCAGTCGGTGGAGCAGGTCCCGTACGTACTCGGTCGTCCGCGCGGAGGAGATCCGGCCCGCCACTTCGACCGCCCGGGTTCCCGCAGCGCACGCTGCGTCCAGATTCCCCGATTCCAGCTCGGCAACCGCGCTCACGACCAGCCGGAGCCCGTGCGAGCGCACGTACTCCTCGGTGGGCTTGGACAAGGCCTGCTCGGTGAAGCGCCGGACCTGGCGGGGGAGTTTGAGGTCCCGGTAGCATTCCGCCGCATCGGCCGCGAACCGGTCATAGGAGTAGAAACCGAGCCAGGTCGGGTCCGGGTCGCCGGCGCGGGCGCGCTCCAGCCAGCCCTCGGCCGCCCGCAGCGCCGCTCCGGCGGCGGCCGAGTCGCCCGCCTTGGCGTGCGCGCGGGCCTCGACGAGACGGAAGAAGCTCATGGTGCGGGCGGTGGCGAGGCCGCGGTTGCGTTCGACCGCGGCCTGCGCGAGGTCCACGCCCTCGTCGGGGAAGTCCCGGTAGGTGGCCTGGAGGGACATCGAGGCCAGGACGTATCCGCCGAGCGGGACGTCGCCGGCGGCGCGGGCGAGCCGCAGCGCCTGGATGTAGTAGCGCTGCGCGGCCTCCTGCTGGCCGGTGTCGAAGGCCATCCACCCGGCCAGGCGGGTCAGTTCGGCGGTGGCGCCGAACAGGGCGCGCCCCACCTCGTCGGTGTACGAGCCGAGCAGCAGCGGCGCCGCGTCGACCCGCAGGCACTCGGGGACCATCGAGGAACGCCAGTCGCCGCCCCCGTACTTGGAGTCCCAGCGGCGCGCGTCCTCGGCGGCCTCGCGCAGCTTCGCCACG
Source organism: Streptomyces sp. NPDC048461 (assembly GCF_055587105.1). Taxonomy (NCBI): domain Bacteria; kingdom Bacillati; phylum Actinomycetota; class Actinomycetes; order Kitasatosporales; family Streptomycetaceae; genus Streptomyces; species Streptomyces sp. NPDC048461. The sequence continues at coordinate 489,934 of NZ_JBVJGW010000004.1, forward strand.
TCACTGTGGCCGACGCGCTGCGGGGCCGGGTCGGCGGACGGCGCCTGTGCCTGCTGCGGTGACGGCTGCGCCTGTGCCTGTGCCTGCTGTGGTGACTGCTGAGCGTGTGCCTGCTGCTGCTGCTGCTGTGCGGGCGGCTGCGGTGCGGGGCCCGGCGTGCCCGTGGGGAGCTGCCCGCCCGACGGCTGTACGGGCACCGAGGCGGCCGGCGGGGCCGCGGAAGCGCCCGCCGGAGCCGGGGTCCCGGCCGCGGTCGCCCCGGTCGCCGGGGAGCCGCCCCGGGCCGCCGGCTCCCGGGCGACGGAGCCGTCCGCGGGGGATATCAGCCACCGCGAGGCGGGCGTCGCGTACGCCGCGACCGAGAAGGAGCCCGCGAGCGACTGCCAGATCCCGCCACCGCCGCGCCGCCCGGCGAGGTCGAGCCGGTAGAGATCGGTGGCCGAGCGGACGGCCGCGCCCACGTCGCGCGGGAAGGCCAGGCCCACCTCGGGCGCGGGGTCCGCGTCCGCCAGGCCGATCTCGTGCAGCGGCACCGGCCGCCCCAGCTTCGCGCCGATCGCCGCGGCGATCAGATGGGGGGCGGCGCCCTGCGGCACCATCCCCTTCGACACCCACCGGGCCACCGACGTCTTGTCGTACCGAAGCGTCAGACCGCGCTGTGCGCCGAGGTCGTTCACCCGCCGGGCCAGTCCCGCGTTGCTGATGCCCGCGAGGGCGAGGACGGCGCCGAGCTTCTCATTGGGCTCGCGGAGCTCCCTGGACATGCGCCACCCCTCGTCACACGCGGAACGCAGACGCCGCCGGGGCATAGGCGCCCGGCATTTCGTAAACCCAGCGTAGTTCCCCGCCTCCCAAGCGTTAAGGCCCCTCCGTCCGTATGGCGGGATTGTTGTCCGTTTGCACAGTCGGGCCCCGGGCCGCCCCCGGGGCGCACGCGTCCCGGCGTGCTCCGGCCGTGTGGCCGTGCGCCCGCCCGTGCGCTCTGTCCGGCCCCGGGAAGCGGCGATTCGATGTGCGGTGCGTGGGTCGGCCCACTGCGCGGATCGGGCGGGCCGGGGGATGCCGCCACCTCAATCCCCGCGGGTGGCGGAACGGTCCGGGGGGCGGTTTCCGCCTCCCGCACCGCGCCCGCACGGCGGCCGCCGAGGCCACACCTCGGCACTCGGGACGGCCGAAGAATGGCCGAAAGCGACCTATGGGGCGGTGGGAACGGAACGCCAAATACCGCATGGTCGGCGCGTGTTCGTTTGCATGTGCGCCCCCTTTAACCCCTCTCGCACGCCTGTCCCGTGGCAGCATGGACCCGAGCCACCCGGGGCCCCGTCGGCCGCGCCCTCAGCGCCGTCCGTGCTGCCTGTGCCCCGGTCATGTGCCCACGGGCTGGGGAGGCGGCGGTGCGCTGGTTGGTGGGTTGGAGCAGTATCGCCGCGAGCTTCGGCACGGCCGGCCGCGTCTCCGGGCACGGCTCCGCCCGAGCCCCCGGCCACGCCTCCCGGAACGGCTCCGGCCAGGGCGGATACGACTCCAACGGCTACGGCTCGAACGGTTACGGCTCCCCCGGCCACGCCGACGCCGGTCACCCCGACGGAGCCCCCCTGCACGGCGGCATCGCGGACGCCGCGCACCCCGGCGACCCCGGCGCGGACGCCGAGCGCACCGTCCACCCCGTCGGCGCCCAGCTCCTGTGGGGCGACCCCGACCCCCTGTGGGCCGTCGGCGACTGGCGCCCCGACGAGATCCGGATGCTCACCGCCGACCCCGCCGACCCCTTCACCCGCCTCGCCGTCCTCGGCGTCTGCGGCGCCACCGACGCCGAACTGCGCCGCGCCCTGTACGCCGCCCGCGGCGGCGCCCTGCGCCACCTCACCCAGTGGTCCGGCAGCTACACCGCCGTCGTGCAGGCCGGCCGCCGGATCACCGTCGTCGGCGACCTCGCGGGCGCCCGGCCCGTGTTCTACACGCCCTGGGCGAGCGGAACGGCGTACGCCACCGCCGCCCTCCCCCTCGCCGACCTCATCGAGGCGCAGCTCGACATCGGCCACCTCGCCGCCCTGCTGGCCTGCCCCGAAAGCCCCGAGGCACTGGGCGACGGCACACCGTACGCCGGAGTCCGGCGCATCCCGCCCGGGCACGCGCTCATCCTCCGCGAGGGCTCCCGCGAGATCACCGGCTACGAGCCGGTCGCCTCCCTCGCGGTGGCCGCGCCCGAGGCCGACCCCGAGCGCGCCGTGGAGGGCGTACGCGAAGCTCTGGTGGACGCCGTGCGCGCCCGGCTCACGGCGCCGCGCCATGCCCCCGACGCGATGCCGCCGTACGATCCCGGCCCCGTACCGGGAATGGGCCCCGCCGACCGGCGCGCGGCCCGCGGCGCGCCGGCCCCCGGCGTCGGCGCCGACCTCTCCGGCGGCAGCGCCTCCGCCACCCTCGCCCTGCTCGCCGCCGGCCTGCCCGGAGCACCGGGCACCCTGCTGAGCCCCGCCGGAGCGCGCCTGCTCGCGGTGACGTTCAACGACCTGGCCACCCCGCAGGGCCGCGAACCCGAGATGCAGCGGGCCCACGCGATCGCCGCGGACCCGCGCCTGCACCACGTCGTGGTGGCCGCCGCCGAGGAAGCCCTCCCGTACGCCGACCTCGACGGGCCGCTGACCGACGAACCCGGCCCCTCGCTGGTGTTCGCCGCCCGCGAGCGCCGCCGGCTGGCCGCCGGCTCCGCCGACCACTTCACCGGCCACGGCGCCCGCCAGGTCCTCGACGCGCACCCGGCCCGCCTCGCCGACCTCCTGATGGACCGCCGGCGCCGGCACCTGCTGCGCCCGGTGGCCGCCCTGGCCCGCTCCGCCTCCGCGTCGGGCGAGTCCCTGCTGGTCCCGCTCACCGTGTACTCCGCCGCCCGCCGACTCGCCCGTACGACCTACCGGGCGGGCATGGAGGCCGCGGCCGCCCGGCTCCGCGAGGGCGGGGTCGCCGTACGCCCCTCCGGCCCGGTGGACGCCTCGCTGGCCGCCCTGACCTGGTCCCGGCCCGGCCCGGCGGCGGGCTGGCTGACGGGGGAGGCGCTCGCGGAAGTATCGATCCGTCTCACCGCCGCGGCCGGACGCCCGCCCCTGTCCCTGCGCCCGGGCGAGGCGCGCGCCCGCTCGGTGCTCGCCCGGCACGCCGCCGACCACCGGGTGTTCGAGCAGGCCGTGGAGGTCCGCAGCCAGCGCCTGCACGCCCCGTTCCTCGACAACCAGGTCGTCCGGGCCTCCCGCGCCCTCCCGGAATCCCTCCGGGTCCAGCCCGGGGCCCGGGCCGCGATCCTGCGCACCGTGCTGTCCTCGACCGGCGTCCGCGAACTCCCGCCCGGCTGGGGCGTCACCGCGCACACCCCGAACGAGACGGCGACCCGGCTGGGGCTGCGGGCCGCCCTGGAGGAACTGCTAGCCCTGTTCGCCGCGCCGCTGCTCGCCGACGCCGGGCTGATCGACGCCCGGGTCGTCCAGCAGGCCCTGCTCGACGCGGCGGACGGCCGGCCGGTCCCGCTCGACGGCCTCGCGGAACTCGTCTCGATGGAACTGTGGCTCGGCCGCCTCCTCGCCCGCCGCGGCACCTGCTGGACGGGCACCACGGCGGCCCGGCGCCGCGCGGTACCGGAAGGCGTCCCCGTACACCGCCCGGCCCTCTCCTGAGGCCTGCGCGCCGAAGCGCGGCCTCCGCGGGATTCCCGAGGGGCCCCTGGCGGCCCCCGCCGGGCTTCGCCTCCAACTGCCCGGCGCAGACCCGGCCCAGGCGCCCCCCCCCCGCCGACCGGGACCGCCCGCGTGCTCCCGTCGGCGCACCCCGCCACCGGCCCTGGCAGGGACGAGCCGGTACCGGGCACCCCCCCCCGCGGTTCCGGCCCCGGCGCCCCCGCCCCGGCCGGAGCCGGCCGCCCCCGCCGGGCCGCCCGCGCGGCACCCGGCAGAATTGCCCGGTGCGGTACCTCATCCTTGGCGCGACCCAGGCGTACGACGAGACCGGCGCCCCCCTTCCCATCGGCGGCGCCCGTCTGCGCGCGCTCCTCACCGCCCTGGCCCTGCGCGCCGGGTCCGGCGCCCCGGCCCCGGTGGCCGCCCTCGTCGACGAGGTCTGGGGCGACGCGCCGCCCCAGGACGCCCCCGCCGCCCTGCAGGCCCTCGTCGCCCGGCTCCGCCGCGCCCTCGGCGGCCGGGACGCCGTCCACTCCGACCCCGCCGGCGGCTACCGCCTCGCCGCCGCCCGCGACGACGTCGACCTGCACCGGTTCGCCCGCCTGGCGGCCCGCGGCGCCCAGGAGCTGGCCACCGATCCCGACGCCGCCGCCCGCACCCTCCGCTGCGCCCTCGACCTCTGGCGCGGCCCCGCCCTCGCCGACCTGCCCGAGCCCGTCCGCTCCGCCCACGCCGCCGCCCCGGAGGCCCGCCGCGCCACCGCCGTCCGCGACCGGATCGAAGCCCGCCTGCGCAGTGCCCGAGTCGAAGCCGGCCCCGCCGGTCCCGCCGCGCTCCTGCCGGAGATCGAGGCGCTGATCCGCGTCCACCCGTACGACGAACGGCTCCGCGCCCAGCAGCTCCGCGCCCTGCGCGCGGCCGGCCGCCCCGCCGACGCCCTCGCGGCGTACGAGCGCACCCGCCGCGCCCTTGCCGAAGGCCTCGGCGCCACGCCCGGCGCCGAACTCACCGCCCTGCACGCGGAGCTCCTCCGCCCGCCGCCCCCTCCCGCGCCCCCGGAACCCCCGCGCGGCAACCTCCGCCCCCGCCTCACCTCCTTCGTCGGCCGCGCGCCCGAACTGGCCGCCCTCCGCACCGACCTGGGCCTCCACCGCCTCGTCACCCTCACCGGCCCCGGCGGCTCCGGGAAGACCCGCCTCGCCGAGCACGCGGCCGCCGACCACCCCAAGGCGGGCTGGATCGTCGAACTCGCCCGCCTCGACGACCCCGCCGCCGTTCCCGGCGCCGTGCTCAGCGCCCTCGGCGTACGCGAGAACTCCCTCGTCGCCCGCGGGACCGCCCCCGCCGACGACCCCACCGCCCAGCTCCTCGACCACTGCGCGCACCGCGCCCTGCTCCTCGTCCTCGACAACTGCGAGCACGTCATCGACGCGGCCGCCGCCCTCGCCGAACGGCTCCTCACCCACTGCCCCGGCGTGCAGGTCCTGGCCACCAGCCGCGAGCCCCTCGGCGTACCCGGCGAGCGCGTGCGCCCGCTCGAACCGCTGTCCCCCGACCACGCCCTCCGCCTCTTCGCCGACCGCGGCGCCTCGGCCCGACCCGGCTTCCGCCCCGACGAGGACCCGGCCGCCGGCGCCGAGATCTGCGCACGCCTGGACGGTCTGCCGCTGGCGATCGAGCTGGCGGCGGCGCGGCTGCGGCTGCTCACGCCGCGGCAGATCGCCGACCGGCTGGACGACCGCTTCCGGCTGCTGACCAGTGGCGCCCGTACGGTCCTGCCCCGCCAGCAGACGCTGCGGGCCGTCGTGGACTGGTCCTGGGACCTCCTCGACGGGCCCGAACGTACCGTGCTGCGCCGGCTGGCGGTGTTCGCCGGCGGCTGCGACCTCACCGCCGCCGAAGCCGTCTGCGCCGACCCCTCGTACGACGTCGCCGACGTCCTCGGCTCCCTCGTCGACAAGTCCCTCGTCCTGGCCGAGCCCGCCCCGGCGCCCCACGGCGGCCCGATGCGCTACCGCATGCTCGAAACCATCCACGAGTACGCGTCCGAACGCCTCGCCCGCGGCCCGGAACCCGCCGCCCCCGCCCCCGCCCCCGAGAGCCCGGCCCCTGCGAGCACGATCCCCGCGAGCACCCACCCCGAGCGCGCCGCCACCGTCAGCCGCCACACCGCCTACTTCCTCGCGCTCGCCGAGGAAGCGGAACCCCACCTGCGCTCCGCCGCGCAGCTCCCCTGGATCCGGCGGATCGAGACCGAGCTCGACAACCTCCGCGCCGCGCTCCACCACGCCGTCGACAGCGCCGACGCCGAGACCGCCCAGCGCTTCGTCTTCGCCCTCGGCTGGTTCTGGTGGCTGCGCAACTACCGCTTCGAGGGCGGCGTCTGGACCGACCGCATCCTGCGCATCACCACCGACGACGCCCCCGAGGGATCCCCGGCGCACTGGCGCTGCATGCGCCTGAACATCCTGCACCTCTTCCTCATGGCCGAGGGCCGCCCGGCGGAGGACTTCCGCACCCCGCGCACCACGGCCCTCGTCGCCCGGATCCGGAAGGCCTTCCGCACCGGCTCCCCGGAGGCCGGACGCTTCCCCGGCATGCTCTGGCCCATGACCGGCTACCTCGCCGGCGAGGAGGTCGACCTGCCCGCGGACGTCGACACGACGGTCGCGAACTGCCGCCGCCACGGCAGCGAATGGGAGCTCGCCGTCACCCTCATGCTCCGTACGCACCTCGCCATCGACGTCACCGGAGGCCTGCCCACCCTCGACGCGGACCTCGCCGAACTGCACGACATCGCGCTGCGCGTCGGCGACCGCTGGGCCCGGTCCCAGGTCGCGAGCGCGGCCGGTGAGGTCGCGTTCTCCCGCGGCCGGTACGACGCGGCCCGCGCCGAGTACGAGGAATGCCTCCACCTGGCCCGCGAGGTCGGGGCGCACATCGAGGTGCCGTACGCCCTCGTCCGGATCGCGGAGGCCGCCTTCAGCACCGGCGACGTCGAGGGGGCCCGCCGGCTGCTCGCGGAGTCCGACGCCTACGCGGACCGCTACGAGGTGGTCAACGTCAGCGCCTTCAACCGGCTGCTCGCCGCGCTCATCGCCCTGTACGAGGAAGACCACCAGGCCGCCCGCACCGCGTACGCGACCGCCCTGGAGAAGAGCAGGCAGGTCACTGTGCCCGCCCAGTTCGCGGCGGCCCTCGGCAGCACGGGGGCCCTCCTCGCCGCCCGCGAACGCGGGGCACCGGCCGCCGTGGCCCTGATCGGGCCCGTCCTCGCAGGGGCCGTCGCGGGGAACTGCGCGGAACGCGTCCTGGCCGGCCTCGCCGAGACCGCCGCCCGGCTGCTGGCCGACGCCGACCGGCCCGCCGACGCCGTACGGGCCCTGGCCGCGGCCACCGCCTGGCGCGCGGGCCGTCCCCGCTCGGTCCCCGAGGCGGCCCTCGTCGACGGACTGCGGGAGCGGGCCCGCGCCGCCCTCGGCGCCGACCGCCACGCCCGGGAGGAGGCGGCCGGAGCCGCCCTCGCCCCGGCCGCCCTCGCCGCGGCGCTCAGCGGCAGCTGATCACGGCGTCCGCCCAGCTCGCCAGGGCCGGCAGGCTGCCCCCGCCGGCCCGTTCCACCACCAGCCGCAGCGACGTGCGGCCGGTCAGCGGTACCTGCACCGCCACGGCCGGGTCCCGGTACCCCACGGCGCCGGACTGCCACAGCCGCTGCCCGTCCGCGTACACGGAGAACCGCACCGTGGCGTCGGTGAACACCGACAGGCTGTCCACTCCGGCCCGCGCCGAGAACGCGCTGCACTGCCGGTGCAGGGTGATCTCCACCGACGAGCGGGAGTTCACGGTGATGCCCTGCCCGAACCGCCGGCCGCCCACCTCCAGCCCCCAGCGCTGCCACACCCAGCTGCTGCGCCAGGTCTGCACCTCCGGACCGCTGTGGTCCCCGTACGCGGAGTGCCCCAGCGTGGCCAGCCGGAAGCCCTGCGCGGGCTTCGGCGCGGGCGGCGACGGCCGGGCGGGGGACGGCGAGGGCCGCACCCGGCTCGGTGAGGGGGAGGGAGCCGGCGCGGTCCGCGACACGGCGGGCGAAGGCGCAGGGGACCTCGACGCGGCCGGCTTCGACGGCGCCGGCGATGACTTCCGAGCCGCCGGTACGGAGACCCGCGCGGCCGGGGCCCGCGCCACGGGCGGCTCCGGCTCCGGCTCCGGCGGGGCGGGCGCGGGGGAGTCCGGCACGACCGGCGCGGCGGCGCTGGGCGCGGGCTGCGCCCGGGCCCGGGGCTCGGCATCGTCCCCGGCCAGCGCGAACACCACCCCGGCGGCCGCCGCGACCGCGATCCCGGCGGCGATGGCGGCCTTGGCCGGCATCCCGAGCCCCTCGGACACCGCGGCGCCCCCGGCCCCGGCTCCCGACCCCGCGCCTCCGGCGGCCCCCGCACCCGCGCCCGCGGCCCCACCGGCCGTGCCGCCCGCCGCCGCCCCGCCGGCAGCGGCGGACCCGGCGGCTCCCGACCCGCCGGCAGCGGCCGCAGCCGCACCGGCCCCGCCGGCGGCGACAGCGCCTCCGGCCACGACCCCGGCGGCCTTGGCCGCGTACCCGGCGGCGAACCAGCCGATGACCGCGACCGGAAGCAGCGCCGGAATGCCCGCGTTGACGTCCTGGAGCTCCCCGGCCGCCACCCGGCACTTCGCGCACTCCTCCAGGTGCTTGCGCAGCCCCCGCTCCGCCCGCATCCGCAGCCCGCCGCGCGCGTAGGCGCCGAGCCGGTCCGCGTACCGCGCGCAGTCGCCGCCCTCGCTCAGCGCCGCGCTCACGTGGGCCTGGAGGTACGCCTGCTTGAGCCCCTCACGGGCCCGACTGGCCAGCACCGCGGTCGCGTTGGCGCTCAGCCCGAACAGCGGCGCGACCGCGCTCGGCGACGCCTCCTCCACGGTGGTGTGCCACAGCACGGCCTGCCACCGCTCGGGCAGGCTCCGGAACGCCTGCATGGCCAGCGACTGCTCGGCCTCGCGCATCGCCCGTACGTCCGCGCCCAGTTCGAGCGTGTCGTCCCCGGCCAGCCCGCCGAGGGCGCCGCCGCCCTCCGACCCCGTGGCCGCCTGCTCGGCGAAGACGGCGAAGTCCTCGACGAGCTGCTCGCGCCGGGCGGTCTTCGCCCAGGCCGCCGCGACCCTGCGGACGGTGGTCAGCAGGTACGCCCGCACCGACTGGTCCGGCCCGGCCCCGCCCCGCACCGCCTGGAGGGTCCGCGCGAACACCTCGGCCGTGAGGTCGTCGGCGGTGTGCGCGTCCCGGCAGCAGCTGCGCGCATAGCGCCGTACGGAGTCGGCGTGGCGGCGGAAGAGCTCCTCGTAGGCACCGTCGTCGCCCCCGCGCATCCGGGCGATCAGGTCCGCGTCGGACGGGGCCACGTCACCGACGGGCATCCACGCGCCCCCGGCTGCGCCGGACCCGGGGGAGGCGGCGTGCCGCCCGCCCGGTTCGCGCTGGGCCGGGACCTGCCCTTCGGGCAGGCTGCCCGCCTCGGCCTCGCCACCGGCTCCGCCGGCGCCACCGAGTGGCTCTTCCCGTCCGTCAACGCCCATCGAGGAAGCCCCCGCACGACACACTCAACCGGTACACCGATCCAGCGTGGCACACGGCGGACGCGCGACGAGGCGCTCTCCGTACCATCCACTCGTCCGGGCACACTTCGGCGAACCGCCGTACCGTTCCCGGCCCGTTCGAGCGACCGGTCTCCCGCACGGCCGCCCGGGGGCCGGGACGTCAGCCCCTCCGGACGACCGGGCGGACACCGCTCACCCGGCCGGCACTCACCCGATCGGGCAAGCGCACGGTCCGGCACTCACCCGGCGTTCGCACCGCCAAGCACGCGCGCCACCCGGCACGCGCGCCACCCGGCACTCACACGGTCCGGGACCGGAGCCCTTCGAGCAGGATGTCGAGCAGGCGCGTGGACGCCGCCGCCTGCTGCGCCGGGTCGGGCAGCGCGGGCGCCGCCGTCGCTATCACCAGCAGCACGTCGGCCACCGTCACGTCGCCCCGCAGCTCACCGGCCGCCCTGGCCCGGTCCACCAGCCGGCCGACGACCTCCAGCAGCGCGCCCGCGCCCGCGTCGTCCGACGGCTCGTCCTCGGCGGCCGTGCGCGCGCCCACGACCCGCAGGTCCGGCGCGGCCGGGGCCGTCCCGGCCTGTCGCTGGTGCGGAACCCGCGCGGCCTCCGCCTCCTCGGCGGCGTCCTCGCCCGCCGGGCGGACGCGCAGCACCTGCGGCGGCAGCAGCCGCCCGGCGCCCGAGGCCACGGAGGTGCGCAGGAAGCGCGACAGCGCCTGCCACGGCTCCTCCTCCTGGCCCAGCGCGGTCTTGGCCTGCTCGGTCAGCCGGGCGGTCTCCTCCTCGGCTATCCGGCGGACCAGGACGTCCTTGCTCGGGAAGCGCCGGTACACCGTGCCGACACCGACCCGCGCGCGCCGCGCCACGTCCTCCATCGGAGCGCCGTAGCCCAGCTCGCCGAACACCTCGCGGGCGGCGCGCAGGACGTGCTCCAGGTTGCGCTGCGCGTCGACGCGCAGCGGCGTGGAGCGGCCCACGCCGTGCGTGGTGGCGCCGTTCGCGACAGCACGACCGCTGCTCTCGACCGAGAGCGCGGTCGCAGAACCATGGAAATCGGAAATGTTCATATGTATCCCCCGGTAATCATTTGTCTCCCCCCGGAGACACTCCCCGCCTTCGCGTCGAGGGGGCCACGGTCAGTTGGGCCCGGTCCTACTCCTCGACGAGATACGAACATAGTTGAGCCAGAGTCAATTCAGAAGGGGCAGCCCCGGACGGACCACCGCCCGATCGGAGCATTCACCCCCACTTTTCCGTTCCGTACCCCCGGAATGAGTCATTCCGCACCTTCTGACCTGCGCACCTGTACCCCCACTTGACGCCCCCGACCACCCCGTCCCCGTACTCACTCCGGTCACACAATCTGTCGGGGCTGTGGACAAACTCCCGGCCACGATGCGTCATGGGGTGGTGAAGGCTGCTAACTCACGGGGCACGGCCCCCGGTACTCCGCCCCGTACGCGCATCCTGATCGTCGGCGGCGGCTACGTCGGCATGTACACGGCGCTCCGGCTCCAGCGAAGGCTGAGAGCGGGCGAAGCCGAGATCACGGTGGTCACCCCCGAGCCGTACATGACCTACCAGCCCTTCCTCCCGGAAGCCGCCGCGGGCTCGATCTCCCCCCGCCACGTCGTGGTCCCCCTGCGCCGCGTCCTCGGCAAGTGCCGCATCGTCATCGGCGAGGCCCGGAGCATCGACCACGCCAAGCGCACCGCGACCGTCACCACCCTCGCCACCGACGAGGAGGGGACCGGCGCCGTGGAGATCGAGTACGACGAACTCGTCCTCGCCCCCGGCTCCGTCTCCCGCACCCTCCCCGTCCCGGGACTCGCCGAGTACGGCATCGGGTTCAAGACCGTCGAAGAGGCCATCGGCCTGCGCAACCACGTCATCGAACAGATGGACATCGCCTCCTCGACGCGCGACCCCGCCCTCCGCGACGCCGCCCTCACCTTCGTCTTCGTCGGCGGCGGCTACGCGGGGGTCGAAGCCCTCGGCGAACTGGAGGACATGGCCCGCTACGCGGCGCGGTACTACCACAACATCAAGGCCGAGGACATGAAGTGGGTGCTGGTCGAGGCCAGCGACCGGATCCTCCCCGAAGTCGGCCCCGAGATGGGCGTCTACACCGTCCGCGAACTGCGCCGCCGCAACATCGACCTGCGCCTGGAGACCCGGCTCGAATCCTGCGAGAACCGCGTCGCCGTCCTCAGCGACGGCGCCCGCTTCCCCACCCGCACCGTCGTGTGGACCGCCGGCGTCAAACCGCACCCGGTCCTCGCCGCGTCCGACCTGCCCAGGAACGAGCGCGGCCGCCTCGCCTGCACCGCCTTCCTCACCGTCGAGGGGGTCGAGCATGCCTGGGCCGCGGGTGACGCCGCCGCCGTCCCCGACATCACCGCCGCGGAGAAGGGCCGCGAGTGCGCCCCCAACGCGCAGCACGCGGTCCGCCAGGCCAAGGCCCTCGCCGACAACCTCGTCGCCGCCCTGCACGGCGAGGTCCTCACCGAGTACGCCCACAAGTACGCCGGCTCGGTCGCCTCGCTCGGCCTGCACAAGGGCGTCGCGCACATCTACGGCCGCAAGATCAAGGGCTACCCCGCCTGGTTCATGCACCGCGCCTACCACCTCAGCCGGGTCCCCACCTTCAACCGGAAGATGCGCGTCCTCGCCGAATGGACCCTCTCCGGCCTCTTCAAGCGTGAGATCGTCTCCCTCGGTTCCCTCGAACACCCCAGGGCAGAGTTCGAACTCGCCGCGGGGGGCGGTCCCAAGGCCCCGCCCCCCGACCCCGCCCCCAACCCCCCGCAGGACAGCCAGGGCTGACGTTGTCAGTGCGGTCGGCCACACTGGACGTGTGACCATAGGTGCGCTCACACCTGCACAGAGTGACATCGTCCAGTCAGCGACCGACCACGAGCGACACAGCGACCACTTGCGACACCACGAGGCTTGAACGCAGTGAACTTCACGCGCTGGAGCGCCCGGTTTCCCGGAACGCAGCGCCGCGCCGCCGCCCGGACCGAACACGCCGCAGCCCAGGCCAAGCGGGGTGAAGGCGCCGTCCCGGCAGCCCGCGGCGGCCGAGCCGACCCCGGAACCGAGCGGCCCGCGCCCGCCGCCGACGGCTGCCCCGCGGACCCCACCGTCTCCGGCACGGGCACGGGCACGGGCGGTTCGGGCACGTCAGGCGCGGGTGCCGGAGGTTCCGGTGCGGGCACCGCCCCGGCCACCGCCACCCCGTTCCGTACGAGCGCCCCCGTCGCCGTGCCCTCCCCCGACGAGCTGTCCGTGCGCGAGGTCCTCGGCCGCCTCCCGGCCCTGGTCGCCCTGGTCCACGGTCCCGAGCACCGCGTCGCCTACGTCAACGACGCGTACACCGCCGGCTTCGGCCCCCGCCCCACCGGCGTCCCCGCACACGAGGCGCTCCCCGAGCTGGGCGCGCTCGGTCTCCTCCCGCTCCTCGACCAGGTCCAGCGCAGCGGCAGGCCCCGTACCGCCAAGAACCGCACCGCCCCCGGCGGCACCAGCTCGTACACCGTCACCTGCACCCCCGTCGACTTCCCCAAGGCCGGCCCCGCCGACGACCAGGACACCCACCCCACCGGCGTCCTCGTCCACCTCGCCGACGTCACCGACCACGCCGAAGCCGTCGAACGCCTCCGCGCCAGCGAACGCCGCCAGCGCGAGGCCGCCGTCACCCTCCAGCGCTCCCTCCTCCCCCAGGAGCTCGAACAGCCCGACGACCTCCGCGTCGCCGCCACCTACCAGCCCGGCGGCACCGAGGCGGCCGTCGGCGGCGACTGGTACGACGTCATCACCCTCGGCGCCGGCCGCACCGCCCTCGTCATCGGCGACGTCATGGGCCGCGGGGTCCGCGCCGCCGCCGTCATGGGCCAGCTCCGCACCGCCGTCCGCGCCTACGCCCGCCTCGACCTGCCCCCGCACGAGGTGCTCCAGCTCCTCGACGGCCTCGCCGCCGAGATCGACGCCAGCCAGATCGCCACCTGCGTCTACGCCGTCCACGACCCGAGCGAGGGCCTGCTCGCGTACGCCTCCGCCGGCCACCTCCCGATCCTGGTCCGCGACGAGGACGGCACCGTCCGCCGCGCCGCCGACCCCACCGGCCCCCCGCTGGGGACCGGCGGCTGGCTCCACACCTCCGGCACCATCCCCCTGGGCCCCGGATCCACCGCCGTCCTCTACACCGACGGACTCGTCGAGCGCCGCGGCGAGGACATCGACGAGGGCGTCGCCGCCCTGGAACGCGCCCTGTCCGGCGCCCAGGGCAGCCCGGCCGTCATCTGCGACCGCCTGATGCGCGCCCTCGGGGTCGACGCCGACCACGACGACGACGTGGCCGTCATGGTCCTCCAGCAGCCCGCCCGCACCGGAGCCGACGCCGAGCTCTTCCACAACGCCGCCCTGGAACTCCTCGGCGGCATCGAAGCCGCCCCGCGCGCCCGCGCCTTCGCCCAGGGCGTCCTCGCCTCCTGGCGCTTCCCGGTCGAGCTGTGCGACCTCGGCGTCCTCGCCGCGAGCGAGCTCGTCGCGAACTCCCTCCAGCACGGCACCCCGCCGATGCACCTGCGCCTGCGCCGCACCGACCGCCGCCTGATCGTCGAGGTCACCGACGGCGACGACCACCTCCCGCGCCGCCGCCGCGCCGAACCGGCCGACGAGACCGGCCGCGGCATCTCCATCGTGGCGACGATCGCCTCGTCGTGGGGGTGCCGCCGCACCCCGGGCGGCGGCAAGGCCGTCTGGTGCGAGTTCGCGCTGCCGGACAAGCAGCCGTAGACACGAGGAAGGCCCCGGTCCACCGGACCGGGGCCTTCCTCGTTCTCTCCGTACGGCTACGCGTGCGCCGGCTCGGCGGCCTGCGCCGCGGCGGGCGCGGTGTTCCCCTGCGCCACGATCCTGCTCGCCAGCGACGGGTTGTCCTGCACCGGGCTCAGCTGCTTCCCGAGCCGCAGCGCCAGCCAGGCGATGCCCAGCGAGACGGCCACGAAGATCCCGATGTAGAGCATCGGGATTCCGGCGCCCAGCGGCACCCCCAGCGGCCCGAGCGCCAGCGCCATCTGCTTGACCAGCGCGAAGGCGGAGTTGTACTGGCCCACGGAACCCTCCGGCGCCAGGTCGGCCACCAGCGGCGCCAGGGTCGGCGAGAGCATGGCCTCGCCGATGCCGAAGAGCGCGTACGTGGTGACGAACGCGGCGGCGGCCATCACGGCGCTCCCGTGGCCCAGCCCGGAGAACCCGGCGATGACCCACGCCACGGTCCAGATCAGCCCGACCAGCGCGATGACCCGGGACCGGCGGCGCTTCTCGACGAGCCGCAGCACGACGAACTGCGCGACGACGATGGCACCGGTGTTGGCGGCGAGCGCGAAGCCGAGCGTAGAGGGGGAGATCCCGGCGGCCTCGGTGCCGAACGCGGCGAGACCCGACTCGAACTGGCCGTAGCAGGCGAAGAAGATCACGAAGCCCAGCACCAGCAGCTTGACCATGGCCTTGTGCCCGAGCAGGCGCTTCCACGCACTCCCGCCCGCCTGGGACGGGTCCCTCGGCACGGCGTCCTTGATGCTCGGCACCTGCGGCATGCGCACGGTGAGGATGACCCCCGCCAGCACCAGGAACATCACGGCCTCGATGCTGAACAGCAGCGTGAAGCTGCCGGGCCGGCTCTCGTCGACGATCTGGCCGCCGATGAGCCCGCCGATGCCCAGACCGAGGTTCTGCATGAAGAACTGCAGCGCGAAGGCCCGCGTACGGGTGGACGGCGTCGAGCACCACACGATCATCGTGGCGAGCGCCGGCTGCATGACGGCCTGCCCGGCGCCGAGCGCCAGGGCGGACAGCAGGATCGGGACGACACCCGCGGAGAGCCCGAGCGCCAGCGCGCCGGCCGAGGCGACGACGGCCGCCCCGATGACCACGGGAACGGGGCCGCGGCGGTCGATGACCCGCCCGGTGAGGGGCAGCGCGACGAGAGCCCCCAGCGCGAACGCCACGAACGCGCTCGTGGCGGCCATGGAGCCCAGACCTCGCACCTGCGCCACATAGATGTAGAGGAACGGAACCGTGAAGCCGATGCCGAACGCGGTCAGCGCGTTCCCGGCCTGGATCCGCCGCATCGCAGCGCCCATCACCTTGGTCACTTCTCACCTGCCTTTGAAAGATGAAGACTGAAGACTTGATACCTAAACTTCAATCCTTAACTCTACACATCGAAGGAGTTAGATGCCAACGAGCCCGTGCCATACTTCGACGCATGGGTGACACCCCCGACGGCACTACGCCCGTCCACGAGCCGAGCCTCGACGAGCAGATCGCCGTCTACCAGCGCGAATTCCAGGACCTCGACCCCCAGGTCGAGAAGGTCGTGTCCGCCCTGAGCCGCCTGAACCGCCGGATGAACGTCGCGTACGGACGCCAGACGGCGGCGCTGGGCATCAGCAACGCGGAGTGGGAGGTCCTGAAGGCCCTCGTCATCTCCGGCTCCCCGTACCGGATGGGCCCGAGCGAGCTCGCGAAGCAGCTGGGCCTGACGCCGGCGGCGATGACACACCGGATCGACCGCATGACCTCGGAGGGCCTGGTCACGCGCGAGCGGGACGAGTCCAACCGGGTCCGCGTGATCGTGGAACTGACGGACGAGGGCCGCAGCAAGTGGCTGGACGCGATGCGCGCGGCCACGGTCTTCGAGGAGGACCTTCTCCAGGACCTCTCCACGGCGGAGCGCGGCGTGCTGGGCGACATGCTCACCCGGCTCCTGGACCGCGTGGAAGACCTCCAGTCCCCGAGCTGACCTGAAGGTTTGACACGCCCGACACAAGTCCGTAAGGTTCTTCGAGTTGTCCCAGAGCCAACAGGTTCTGGTGTCAACGAATCCCGCCGCCTCGTTGCGGCACCCCAACTCAGCAAGATCTCCCACTGGGAACGCATTCGGCATGCCCGAATTCATTTCCGAAGGCCGATTATGAATCGCCGGGGAAATCCACTAGAGTTCGGGAGTCGGAAGGGCCCAACAGCCCGGAAGGCAAAACCCGCTGACTGGGAGTCAGGCCCGAAAGAGTCTGATAGAGTCGGAAACGCAAGAACAGAACGAAAGCCCGGAGGAAAGCCCGAGAGGGTGAGTACAAAGGAAGCGTCCGTTCCTTGA